>JBBREO010000017.1:0-37061 GCA_038202855.1 Solirubrobacterales bacterium | reverse complement strand
TACGGCGGCTACAGCCGCACCAGGGTGGCGACCTTCTCGCTCGGCAATGGCGAGACGCGGGAAGTCTTCAAGAAGGGACCGTTCACCTTCACCGCGCGTTGCACGATCAACAATGGCGCTGGCGACGACGTAGCTGCAATTGAGGTCTCCACGAGCCAAGACAATCAGGCGTTCGACGGGGACGATAACGACGCTGACTTCGATGTGGCGGACAGCCCGCTCAGCATCGTGGAAGCCAACACCAACCCGACGGGAACCCCGAGTATGGACCAAGAGAGCGACGGCTCCGCCGTCGGCTCGGACGGCACGCACGTCCTAACGGACTCAATGTGGGCCGGTTCGAACATCTTCGGCTCTGCGGGACGCTGCCAGTTCGGAGGCTACATCGAGGCCAACTGACGCTCCAACGCGTGTGATCGCGTGCGCTCAGGCGGCCGCTGCGACCTTTGGTCGCGGCGGCCGCTGCCGTTTCGCCGGGCGCGCCTCCACGATCTCGGCCAAAAAGCGCCCCGTGTAGGAGCGGTCGGCCTTGGCGGCCACCTGCTCGGGCGTGCCGTGGGCCACGATCGTGCCGCCCTCCTCGCCGCCCTCCGGCCCCATGTCGATGATCCGGTCGGCCGTCTTGATCACGTCCAGGTTGTGCTCGATCACCACTACCGTGTTGCCCGAGTCGACCAGGCGCTGGAGCATCTCCAGCAGCCGCTGGACGTCGGCGAAGTGCAGGCCGGTGGTCGGCTCGTCCAGGATGTAGAGCGTCCGCCCCGTCGCGACCTTGGAAAGCTCGGAGGCCAGCTTGACCCGCTGGGCCTCCCCGCCCGACAGCGTCGTGGCGGGCTGGCCCAGGCGCACGTAGTCCAGACCGACGTCGTGGAGCGCCTGCATCTTGCGCTTGATCTTGGGGATGTGCTGGAAGAAGTCCACGGCATCCTCCACCGTCATGTCCAGCACGTCGGCAATCGTCCGCCCCTTGAAGCGCACCTCCAGCGTCTCGCGGTTGTAGCGCTTGCCGTCGCACTGCTCACAGGGCACGTAGACGTCGGGCAGGAAGTGCATCTCGATCTTGATCTGGCCGTCGCCGCGGCAGACCTCGCAGCGCCCGCCCTTGACGTTGAAGGAGAAGCGGCCCGGCTTGTAGCCGCGCGCCCGCGCCTCCTGGGTGCGTGAGAACAGGTCGCGGATCGAGTCGAAGACCCCGATGTAGGTCGCGGGGTTCGAGCGCGGGGTGCGCCCGATCGGCGACTGGTCGATGTTGATGATCTTGTCGATCTCGTCCAGGCCGGAGATGCGCCGGTGCGCCCCGGGCCGCTGCTTGGCCCGGTGCAGCCGGTTGGCCACCGCCTTGTAGAGGACCTCGTTGACCAGGGTCGACTTGCCCGAGCCCGACACCCCCGTGACCGCGCAGAAGACCCCCAGCGGGACCTTGGCGTTCACGTTGCGCAGATTGTTCTGGGCGGCGCCCTCGATCTCCAGATAGCCGGACGGGCGGCGCCGCTTGGCCGGCACCGGGATCTCTCGCTTGCCCGATAGGTACTGGCCGGTAAGGGAGCCCGGTGCCTCGAGGATCTCCTCGAAGCGGCCCTCGGCCACCACCGCCCCGCCGTGCTCGCCGGCGCCCGGGCCCATGTCCACGATGTGGTCGGCCGCCCGCATCGTGCCCTCGTCGTGCTCGACCACGATCACCGTGTTGCCGAGGTCGCGCAGCCGCTCCAGCGTGGCGATCAGGCGCTCGTTGTCGCGCTGGTGCAGGCCGATCGAGGGCTCGTCGAGGATGTAGAGGACCCCCACCAATGACGACCCGATCTGGGTGGCCAGCCGGATCCGCTGCGCCTCGCCGCCCGACAGCGTGGCGGCGGCCCGCTCCAGCGACAGGTAGCCGACGCCCACGTTGTCCAAGAACCGCAGCCGCTCCTCGATCTCGCGCAGGATCAGCCGCGCGATCGCCCGCTCGGTGTCGGTCATCTCCAGCGAGTCGAACCACTCGATCGTGCGCCGCGCCGACATCGACGTGAGCTGGTCGATTCCCAGCCCGCCCACCTTCACCGCCAGGCTCTCCGGGCGCAGGCGCGACCCGTGGCAGTCGGGACACGGACGGACCGACATGTACTCCTCGATCTTCTCCCGCGAGTAGTCGGAGTCGGTCTCGCGGTAGCGGCGCTCGAGGTTGTGGACGATGCCCTCGAAGCGGGTCATGTACGACCGCTTGCGCCCGTATCGGTTGCGGTAGGAGACGTAGATGCGCTCGCCGTCGGTGCCGTACAGGAAGGTCTCGCGGACGTCCTCGGAGAGGTCCTCCCACGGCGTATCGAGGTCGACCTCCCACTTCTCGGCGATCGCCTGGGTCATCTGCTCGTAGTAGTTCGAGGCGCTGGTCGACCAGGGCAGGATCGCTCCCTCGCCCAGCGACAGCGACGGGTCGGGCACGATCAGCTCCGGGTCGATCTCCATCTGCGAGCCGAGGCCGGTGCAGCGCGGACAGGCGCCATGGGGCGAGTTGAAGGAGAAGATCCTGGGCTCGAGCTCGGGCATCGAGGTGCCGCAGTGCAGGCAGGCGAAGCGCTCCGAGAAGGTCCTGACCTCGCCGGAGTCGACCATCTCCAGGTCGACCAGCCCCTCGGCCAGCGCCACGGCCGTCTCGATCGAGTCGGTCAGGCGCTTGCGCAGGTCCGGGCGCATGACCAGGCGATCGACCACCACCGAGATGTCGTGCTTGTAGCGCTTGTCGAGGTCGATCGTCTCCTCGAGCCGGCGCAGCTCGCCGTTGACCTTGACGCGCGTGAAGCCCTCGGCGCGCAGCTCCTCGAACAGCTTGCCGTACTCGCCCTTGCGCCCCCGGATCACCGGCGCCTCGACCATGAACCGGGTGCCCTCCTCGAAGCTCATCACCTGGTCGACGATCTGCTCAGCCGATTGGGCGGCGATCGGGCGGCCGCAGTTGTAGCAGTGGGGGTGCCCGATCCGGGCCCACAGCAGGCGCAGGTAGTCGTAGATCTCGGTGACCGTGCCGACGGTCGAGCGCGGGTTGCGGCTCGTGGTCTTCTGGTCGATGGAGATGGCCGGCGACAGCCCCTCGATCGAGTCCACGTCGGGCTTGTCCATCTGGCCCAGGAACTGGCGCGCGTAGGCCGACAGGGACTCCACGTAGCGACGCTGGCCCTCGGCGTAGATCGTGTCGAAGGCCAGCGACGACTTGCCGGAGCCCGAGAGCCCGGTGATCACGACCAGGGAATTGCGGGGCAACCTGACGTCGATGTCCTTCAGGTTGTGCTCCCGCGCCCCCGATACGACAAGCTCGGTGGAAGTTCTCGCTCCGGTGCTCGCCGGATCAACGATCCGGCTGTGCTCCTCTCGCGGCGGCTTCACATAAGCGAGTCTACGTACCGCTTCGGCCGAACACCTGTTCGCAAATGCAGTTTGCGAACTTTCGCGCAGGCTCCGGCGCCGCGGACATAGGATCGGCCCTCAAGCGACGAATAGGAGAACCAACGTGGCGGCCTTGGACGAGTTCGGCGAGCGCCAGCACAAGTTGTGGTCGAGTGGTGACTTCGGGAAGGTGGCGCCCACCATCGAGGAGGTCTCGGTGGTGGTCGTGGACCGCGTCGGAGTCGAGGCCGGTCAGGATTTGCTCGACGTGGCCACGGGTACCGGAAACGCGGCCCTGATCGCCGCCGAGCGGGGGGCGCGGGTCACCGGCCTGGACTTCGTGCCCGAGCTGTTGGCCCAGGCCGCAGACCGGGCGGCGGCCGCGGGCCTCGAGGCCGAATGGGTCGAGGGCGACGCCCAGAGCCTGCCATTCCCCGAGGACTCCTTCGACCGCGTGACGTCTGTGTTCGGCAGCATGTTCGCCCCCCGCCATTCCCAGACGGCCGCCGAGATGGTGCGGGTGGCGCGCCCGGGCGGGTCGATCGCGGTCGCCGCGTGGACGCCGGAGGGCCTGAACGGCGAGCTGTTCCGCGCGATCGGGGGCCACATGCCGCCTCCTGACCCCGAGATCGAGGCACCCGTGCTCTGGGGCGTGGAGGCCCACGTACGCGCGCTGTTCGAGGCGCCGGGGGCGGGGGTCGCTTGTGAGCGCCTCACCGTCCCGGTGCGGGCGGACTCCGTCGAAGGCTGGGTCGACTTCTGCGAGCGCTTCCTGGGTCCCGTTGGCATGGCAAAGGCGGCGCTCGAGCCTCAGGGACGCTGGGAGGAGGCCCGCGCCCAGCTGGTGGAGCTGTACGAGCGCTGGAACGAGGCCTCGGACGGGACGCTCGACGCCCCGGCTGAGTACCTGCTCACGACCTGCCGCGTCTAGGGCGCATCCTGCCTCAGGCCGCGTAGCGCTTGGCGGCCCGCTCCCGCGCCTTGGCCGCCTCGATCTCCCGGTCCTTGGGCGGGGCGCTGGTGACCAGCGCGTCCAGTAGGTGCTCGGTCACGTGGGCCACCTGGTCCACGGCGCGCTCGAATGCCTCGGCGTTGGCGGCCGAGGGCTTGGTCGAGCCGCTGACCTTGCGCACGTACTGCAGGGCGGCGGCGCGGACCTCGTCTCCGGACGCGGGTGGATCGAAGTTATGGAGGGTTCGGATGTTGCGACACATGCCGACCATCGTACGATCTCGGGGTGGCCACGCACGCAGCCTTCCTCCGAGGCATGAACGTCGGCGGCCACAGGATCACCAACGACGACCTGCGCGCGGCGCTCGCCAACATGGGCTTGGGCGATGTCGGCATCTTCCGTGCCAGCGGCAACGTCGCGCTAGAGGCGGCGGGGGCGACGGACGCCGAGCTGACCGAGCGGGTCGAACGTGGCCTGGAGAAGGCGCTGGGCTACGGCGTGCCCACGTTCCTGCGCACGGCGGAGGAGCTGCGCGCGCTGGCCGGCGAACAGCCGTTCGGGGCAGAGGCGATCGAGGGATCGAAGGGCAAGCTCCAGGTGGACCTGTTGCGCGAGCGCCCTCCCAAGCGGGTCCGGGACGCCGTGCTGGGCCACTCCACCGACCAGGACCAGTTGGCCTGGGCGGCCGGCGCCGAGCTGTTCTGGCTGCCCAGTGGAGGAACCCTGGAGACCGAGCTCGACTGGAAGGCGATCGAAGCGCTGTGCGGCCTGGCCACGCGCCGCACCAAGGGCACGATCGAGCAGATGACGAAGAAGTTCTTCTAGGAGCGCGCGACGAGCTTCTTGTAGGTCATCCGGTGCGGCCGGTCGGCCTCCTCGCCCAGCTGCTCGCGCTTCCACTGCTCGTAGGCCTCGAAGTTGCCCTCGAACCAGTTGACCTTCGAGTCGCCCTCGAAGGCCAGCACGTGGGTGGCCACGCGGTCGAGGAACCAGCGGTCGTGCGAGACGATCACCGCGCAGCCCGGGAAGGAGAGCAGCGCATCCTCCAGCGCCCGGAGGGTGTCCACGTCCAGGTCGTTGGAGGGCTCGTCGAGCAGCAGCAGGTTGCCCGCGCTGCGCAGCAGCTTGGCCATGTGGAGGCGGTTGCGCTCGCCGCCGGAGAGCTTGCCGACCGCCTTCTGCTGGTCCGAGCCCTTGAAGTTGAAGGAGGAGACGTAGGCACGCGAGTTCATCTCCCTGTCCCCCACCTTGAGCTGGTCGGATCCGCCCGAGATCTCCTCCCACACCGACTTGGCGGCGTCCAGGGCGTCGCGTGACTGGTCCACATAGGCCAGCTCGACGGTGTCGCCCACCCGCAGCTCGCCCGAATCGGGCTGCTCCGCGCCGGTGATCATCCTCAGCAACGTGGTCTTGCCCGCACCGTTGCCTCCGATGATCCCCACGATCCCCGCGCGCGGCAGCTTGAAGGACAGGTCCTCGATCAGCAGCCGATCGCCGTAGCCCTTGGTGAGGTTCACGGCTTCGACCACCAGGTCTCCCAGCCGCGGACCGGCGGGGATGTGGATCTCGACCGAGTCGAGCTTGGCATCGCGCTCCTCGGCCAGCAGCGCGTCGTAGCGGGCCAGGCGCGCCTTGTTCTTGGTCAACCGCGAGGAGGCGTTCATCCGCACCCACTCCAGCTCGCGGGTGAGCGTGCGCTGGCGGGCGGACTCGGTCTTCTCCTCGTGGGCAAGGCGCTTCTGCTTCTGCTCGAGCCACGACGAGTAGTTGCCCTCGAAGGGGAGCCCCCGGCCGCGGTCGAGCTCGAGGATCCAGCCGGCCACGTTGTCGAGGAAGTAGCGATCGTGGGTAACGGCCACGACGGCGCCCGGGTAGTCGTGCAGGTGGCGCTCCAGCCACCCGACCGACTCCGCGTCGAGGTGGTTGGTGGGCTCGTCCAGCAGCAGCAGGTCGGGCTGTGAGAGCAGCAGCCGGCACAGCGCCACGCGGCGGCGCTCGCCGCCCGAGAGCACGTCCACGTCGGCGTCGCCGGGAGGCAGGCGCAGAGCGTCCATGGCCGTGTCGAGCAGGGTGTCGAGGCTCCAGGCGTCGGCCGCGTCGATCTTCTCCTGCAGCGCGGCGAACTCGTCGGCGTTGTCCTCGGAGTACTCGGCGGCGAGCTGGTTGAAGCGGTCGAGCATGTCGCGCAGGGGACGCACCCCGTCCTCCACGTTGCCGCGCACGTCCTTGCTCGAGTCGAGCTCCGGCTCCTGCTCCAGCAGACCGACGGACGCGCCGGGAGCGAGGTCGGCGTCGCCGCGGAACTCCGTGTCCACGCCGGCCATGATCCGCAGCAGGGTCGACTTGCCCGAGCCGTTGGCCCCCAGCACGCCGATCTTGGCGCCCGGGTAGAACGCGAGCGTCACGTCCTTGAGCACTTCCTTGTCGGGCGGATGGACCTTGGTCAGGCCCCGCATGGTGAAGATGAACTCGGGCATGGCGCCCTAGTTAAGCGGTCCGGGATCCGCAGCCGGGGCCGCGGTCAGCCCCCTACGCGCGCGTAGACCTCGTCCAGGATCGTGGCCTGGTCCTCGAGGTCGAAGTTCTCCTCCAGGTAGCGCGAGGTCTCCTCGCGCGGTGTGCCGTTCAGCGCCATGTTCAGGGCGATCAGGCGTGCGCCCTCGCTGCCGTCGCCACCGGCGCCCGAAGGCGAGGGAGCGGCGCCCTCGGCCGGCGCGTTGTCGACGGGCTCCTCCTGGGCGGCGGGCTCCTCCTCGGCGGCGGGCTCCTCCTCCACGGCAGGCGTGTCCTCGGCGGCGGGCTCCTGCGCGGCCGGCTGTTCTGCGGCTAGCTCCTCGGCTGCGACCTCCTCGGCGAGCTCGGGCTCCTCGGCGGCCTCGACGTCGGCCTCCTCGGTCACGTCGGCGGCCGGCTCGTCGGGGGCGACGACCATCCCCTCGACGACCTCCGCCTCCTCTTCGGCGACCGGCTCCTCCACGGCGACCGGCTCCTCCACGGCGCTCGCGGGCTCGCCGGGGGTCGGGGCGGCTTCGCGCACGTCGGCCAGGCCGGAGCGGATCTCCTGGAGCTCCGACTCGAGCGAGCCGGCGTTCGTGCGGACGCTCTCGACCAGCGAGTCGATCGTGCCCCGCAGCTGGTCGACCAGGCCGCCGAGGTCGCCCTCGACGGTGTTGGCGCGCTCCAGCATGCCGCGCGTGGCCTCCTCGACACGGGCCACGTGGCCTCCGGCGTCGGACTCCGCCTTCTCACGGGTGGCACTGGCGGTGCGGCCGGCCTCGCTGCGGAGGCGATCGGCCTCGGTGCGGGCGTCGGCGCGCTCCTTGTCCGCGGCCTCCTTGGCCTCGGAGCGCTCCTTCTGAGCGGCGGCCTGCGCGTCGGCGCGCTCCTTCTCGGCCTCGCGACGGGCATCGGCGACCAGATGGTCGGCCTCGGCGCGAGAGCTCGACTCGATGTCCGCGGCGCTGTTCTCTGCGGCCTCGACGATCGTGCGCACGCGCTCGGCGGCGGCGCCGGCGAGCGTGGCCGCGGCCGGCGGGGTCTCGACCCGGGCGGCCTTTAGCTCCTCGACAGAGGCGGCCAGCTCGGCCAGGTGCGCGTCGACCTCGTCGGGGTCATAGCCCCGGCGCGCCTGCGAGAAGTCCGTCCGCTCGATTGCCTGCCGCTCCAGCTCCATGTTCCCCTTCTGCCGTTTGTCCTGCCTCAGCGCGTGAGAGTAGTGCAGGTTCCCACCTCGGTGCCGACACCGCAAGACGGCGAGGCCGGTTAGGCCCCCGCCTCCACCTCGTCGAGCTCCCGCCGCAGCGACTTGATCTCGTCGCGCAGCTTGGCTGCGTACTCGAAGCGCAGGTCCTCGGCCGCAGCCAGCATCTCCTCCTCGAGCTCCACCAGCGTGCGCGCGATCTCCTCGGCGGACATCCCCTCCTCGCGGGCGCGGCGGCGGCCCTTGCCGCCCGGGACCTTGGACTCCATGGCCAGGAAGTCGGCGATGTCGGAGACGCCCTTCTGGATGTTCGCCGGCGTGATGCCGTGCTCGGCGTTGTAGGCCAGCTGGATCTCGCGGCGGCGGTCGGTCTCCCCGATCGCGGTGCGCATGGCCGCGGACTCCTTGTCGGAGTACATGATCACCGTGCCCTTGACGTTGCGGGCGGCGCGGCCGATCGTCTGGATCAGCGAGGTGGCGCCGCGCAGGAAGCCTTCCTTGTCGGCGTCCAGGATCGCCACCAGCGATACCTCGGGCAGGTCCAGGCCCTCGCGCAGTAGGTTGACCCCGACCAGCACGTCGAACTCCCCCAGGCGCAGCTCGCGGATGATCTGGATCCGCTCGAGCGTGTCGATCTCCGAGTGCAGGTAGCGGACCCGGATGCCGTACTCGAGCAGGTAGTCGGTCAGATCCTCGGACATCTTCTTGGTCAGGGTGGTGACCAGCGTGCGCTCCCCGGACTCGGTGCGCTTCTTGATCTCGTTCATCAGGTCGTCGATCTGGTTCTTGGTCTCGCGCACGTCGACCTCGGGGTCGACGATCCCCGTCGGACGCACGATCTGCTCCACGATCTGGCTGGAGTGGTCGCGCTCGAAGTCACCGGGGGTGGCCGAGACGTAGACCTGCTGGTTGGTGATCTGCATGAACTCGTCGAAGGTCTGGGGCCGGTTGTCCAGGGCACTGGGCAGCCGGAAGCCGTGCTCCACCAGCGTCTCCTTGCGCGAGCGGTCGCCCCAGTACATGCCGCCGATCTGGGGCACGGTCTGGTGCGACTCGTCGATGAAGCAGACGAAGTCGTCGGGGAAGAAGTCGATCAGGCAGTAGGGCCGGTCGCCGGGCTTGCGGCCGTCGAGGATGCGCGAGTAGTTCTCGATCCCGTTGCAGAAGCCCAGCTCGCGCAGCATCTCCATGTCGAACTGGGTGCGCTGGCGCAGGCGGTGGGATTCAAGCGGCTTGCCCTGCTCCTCCAGCTCCTTGGTGCGCATCTCCAGCTCGTCGCGGATCTCCCCGACCGCGCGCTCGATCGTCTGCTGGTCGGTGGCGTAGTGGGTGGCCGGCCACACGCCCACGTGCTCGAGGTCCTTGAGCACCTCGCCCGTCAGGGGGTCGAACTCCTGGATCGCCTCGATCTCGTCCCCGAACATGACCGCCCGGTAGGCGGTCTCGGCGTAGGCGGGGAACACCTCGAGCGTCTCGCCGCGGACACGGAAGGTGCCGCGGGCCAGGGCGGTGTCGTTGCGCGAGTACTGGATGTCGACGAGCTTGCGCAGCACCGCGTCGCGGTCGATCATCTCGCCGCGCTTGAGCAGGAGCATCATCGCGTCGTACTTCTCGGGGGAGCCCAGGCCGAATATGCAGGACACGCTGGCCACCACGATCGTGTCGCGGCGCCCGAACAGGGAGGACGTTGCGGCGTGGCGCAGGCGCTCGATCTCCTCGTTGATCGAGGAGTCCTTCTCGATGTAGAGATCCTGGGCCGGGACGTAGGCCTCGGGCTGGTAGTAGTCGTAGTAGGAGACGAAGTACTCGACCGAGTTGTCCGGGAAGAACTCGCGGAACTCGTTGCACAGCTGGGCCGCGAGCGTCTTGTTGTGGGCGATCACCAGCGCCGGGCGCTGGAGCTTCTCGATCGCGAAGGCCATCGTGGCCGTCTTGCCGGAGCCGGTGGCGCCGAGCAGCGTCTGGAACCGGTCACCGCGCTCGACGCCCTCGACCAGGGCGTCGCGGGCCTTGGGCTGGTCCGCTACGGGCAAGTAGGCCGCGTTGAGCCTGAAGGCGGGCACGGTTTGACGTTAGCGCCGACGGGGGCGAGAACGGGCCGAGTGACGACTTGTTGCTCATATGGACGAACTTCTCGTCGCTCGGCTGGCCGAAGCGCAGCACGGCGTTGTCGGCGGCGCCCAGCTGCGGGCCGCCGGGGCCTCCCCGACGATGGTCGGCAACCGCGTGCGGCGGGGCGCCTGGACCCGGCTGCATCGGGGCGTGTACGCCATCGGGCACGCTCCGCTGATGCCGCGCGGGCGGTGGATGGCCGCCGTCCTGGCTTGTGGCCCCGGGGCGGTGCTCAGCCACCGCAGCGCCGCGGAGCTGTGGGACCTGGTGCCCGGCTTCTCCCCCACGCCGCACGTGACCGTGCCCACCGCCGGCGGGCGCGGTCTTCCGGGGATCACGGTCCACCGCAGGGCGCAGGCCTTCATCGCTCGAAGCAGTGTGGACGCGATCCCCGTCACGATGGCGGCCCAGGCCATCGTGGACGCCGCCTCGGCGCTCGGACGGCGGAGCACCGAGAAGATGCTGGACCAGGCAAAGCGACGGCGGCTGTGCGCGGGTAGGGAGATCGACGCCGCGGTTCGCGCGCTGCGAGGACAGCGCGGCGTCGGCGTCGTACGGGCGGTGCGCGCCGACCACGTGGCCGGCTCGACGGTCACGCGCAGCCATCTCGAGGAGCTGTTCCTCGCGCTATGTCGCCGCGAGCGACTGCCGACTCCCCAGGTGAACGCCGCGGTCCACGGGCTGACCGTGGACTTCTACTGGCCCGAGCATCTGCTCGCGGTGGAGACCGACGGGTGGGGATCGCATCACACCCCCGAAGCACAGCAGCAGGACGCCGGTCGCACGAACCGGCTGGGACTGGCCGGCATCCTCCTCCTGCGGTTCACCTACGCCGACGTGACGCGCCAGGCGAAGGGCACGGCTGCATCCGTGCGCTCGGCACTCCGCGGACGCGGTCCCGGTCTCGCGGGGGTCGAGTGACGAGTTCTTGGTCGCCAAGACGAATGAATCGTCATTCAGCGCTTGGGACGAGGGGCGGCGGCCTCGACTGACTCGCGAGTCAACCGGGTAGCGTTCCCCGTGGACCGTCGTCGATCGGGAGTCTCTATGGCCACGCAGGTGAGTGAGAAGGAAGCGCGTCAGGTCGCGGAGGACGCGCGCGAGCAGGACTGGAAGCTGCCCAGCTTCGGCAAGGGCCTGTTCATGGGCGACTACCGCCTCGACCTGATCCACCCCCAGCCAAAGCTGGACGCGGAGAAGGTCGACAAGGGCGAGCGCTTCCTGGCCACCCTGCGCACCTTCCTCGAGGACCAGGTCGACGCGCTCAAGATCGAGCGCGACGCCAAGATCCCCGCCGAGGTGATCGAGGGCCTAAAGGAGATGGGCGCCCTGGGCATGAAGGTGCCCGAGGAGTACGGCGGCCTCGGCCTTTCGCAGGTCTATTACAACCGCGCCCTGATGCTGGCCGGCAGCGCCCACTCGTCCATCGCCACGCTGCTCTCAGCCCACCAGTCGATCGGCGTGGCCGAGCCGCTGATGCTGTTCGGCTCGGAGGAGCAGAAGCGCGAGTGGCTGCCCAAGGTGGCCACCGACCACGTGTCCGCCTTCCTGCTCACCGAGCCCGACGTCGGCTCGGACCCCGCCCGGCTGGGCTCCACCGCAACGCCGACCGCGGACGGCAAGGGCTACACCATCGACGGCCTGAAGCTGTGGGCCACCAACGGCGCGATCGCCGACATCGTGGTGATCATGGCCAAGGTGCCCAAGGGCGAGGGCCGCAAGGGCGGCATCAGCGCCTTCGTCCTGCCCTACGACACCGAAGGCGTGACCGTCGAGCACCGCAACGCCTTCATGGGCCTGAGGGGGATCGAGAACTCGGTCACCCGGCTGGAGAACGTGTACGTGCCGGTCGAGAACCGGATCGGCAAGGAGGGCGACGGGCTCAAGGTGGCCCTCACCACCCTGAACACCGGCCGCCTGGCCCTGCCCGCCATCTGCCTGGGTGCGGCCAAGTGGGCCACCAAGGTGGCGCGCGAGTTCGCCTCGGAGCGCGTCCAGTGGGGCCAGCCGGTCGGCAAGCACGACGCCGTGGCCCAGAAGATCGCCTTCATCGCCGGCACGGCGTTCGGCCTGGAGGCCATGCTCGACGTCTGCTCGCGCCTGGCCGAGGACAAGAAGAACGACTTCCGCATCGAGGCGGCGATAGCCAAGCTGTACGCCTCCGAGCTCGGCTGGCAGGTCACCGACGAGCTGATGCAGATACGCGGCGGCCGCGGCTACGAGACCGCCGAGTCGCTGGCGGCGCGCGGCGAGAAGGCCGTACCGGTCGAGCAGGTGATGCGCGACATGCGCATCAACCGCATCTTTGAGGGCTCCACCGAGATCATGCACCTGCTCATCGCCCGCGAGGCGGTGGACCAGCACCTGGCCGTGGCCGGCGACATCCTCGACCCCGACACCGAGCTAAAGGACAAGGCACGCTCGGCCGTCGCGGCGGGCGCGTTCTACGGCAAGTGGCTGCCCCAGCTGGCCGCCGGCAAGGGTCAGAACCCCAATTCCTACGAGGAGTTCGGCGACCTGGCCCGCCACATCCGCTTCGCCGAGCGGGGCTCGCGCAAGCTGGCCCGCTCGACCTTCTACGGCATGAGCCGCTGGCAGGCCGGGCTCGAGAAGCGGCAGGCCTGGCTCGGGCGGATCGTGGACATCGGCGCGGAGCTGTTCTCCATCTCCGCGGCCGTGGTCTACGCCAACACCCTGGCCCAGGAGCACCCGGAGCGCGCCGAGGAGGCGCGCGAGCTGGCCGAGCTGTTCTGCGTGCAGGCCCGGCGCCGGGCCAACGGCCTCTTCCACGACCTGTGGTCCAACGACGACGACGAGAATCACGAGGCGGCGCTGAAGGTGCTCGACGGGCGCTACAAGCTGCTCGAGGAGGGCATCCTCGATCCCTCGGGCGACGGGCCGATGATCGCCGACGCGGAGGAGAACGAGACGGTCGGGGCGAGCGCGGGCTCGTAGGGACCCGGCGGCGTCGGCGATCCCATGCACTGGATCGTCGACGCCATGAACGTGATCGGCACCCGGCCCGACGGCTGGTGGCGCGATCGCGACGCGGCGATGGCACGGCTGGTCGATCGGCTCGAGCGCTTCTCGGCCGCCACGGGCGATGACGTGACCGTGGTGTTCGAGCGAAAGCCGCGGCCACCGCTGCGCTCGACCGTGATCGAGATCGCCCACGCGGCTCGCCGCGGCCCCGACGCCGCCGACTACGAGATCGTCAGGATCGTGGAGGCCCACGCGGCCCCGGCGACGCTCCAGGTGGTGACGTCGGACAACTGGCTCTCCGACCGGGTCAGCGCGGCCGGGGCCACCGTCTTTCCCTCGTCGGCCTTCCGCGACCGGATCGACTGAGGGGCCCTAGAGCCCCAGCTCGGACCCGTAGTGGTCCTTGTACTGCTCGCGCCGCTGCTTGACGTCGCGGACGTAGTCGCGCGTCTCCTTGAACGGCACGTCGTCCTTTGCGTCGAACGAGTCAGCGCCGCCGGCCTTGCGCACCCAGGAGTTGACGTTGGTCTCCCCCGCGTTGTAGGCCGCCACGGCCAGTGTGGCGTTGCCGTTGTAGCGGCGCAGCAGATAGCGCAGGTAGTAGGCCCCGTAGGAGATGTTGACCTGGGGTGTGGCCAGGTCCTGCTGCGTGAAGGCGGTCCCGCCCGAGTCGCGGGCGATGAAGCGGGCCGTCTCGGGGGTGATCTGCATCAGCCCGCGGGCGCCGGCGTGGGAGGTCTGGTCGCGGAAGTGCGACTCCTCGTAGATCACCGCCGCGATCAGGGCGGGGTCGAGCCCCTTCGCCGCGGCCTGCTGTTTGATGATGTCCTCGTGGTGCAGCGGGAGGGTGATCTCCTTGACCTTCTCACCCAATGGCCCCAGCCCCGCGATGCTGGCCGCCGCGAAGGCCCCCACAAGGGCAGCCATGACGATCGCGACGATCCGCCTGCGCCTGTGCGCGCCGCTTCGCCGCCGCCGCGTCGCGCGGCGGCGTGGGGTCGCGGGGTGCGACCGAGCGCGTGTGGGAGATGCCTGTGCCACTGCCCTACTCCTCCCGGCTGGTGCCCCCGATGGTGTCAAGGACACGGGACAACTGTGCCTTCAACTCTTCCCTGGTGCCATCGTTTCGCACGCTGAAATCCGCTCGCTGCGACTTCTCCTCCTGGCTGAGCTGCCTTCCCGTTCGCCCCTCGACGCCCTCGTGGCCGCGCTCGCCGGCGCGCTCGGAGCGCACCGACTCCTCGGCCACCACGGCGATCGTGTGGTCGTAGGCGGCCTCCAACCCGGCCTCGAACAGCAGCGGGACCTCGACCACCGCCGCCCTGGGCGGCTCGGTCCGGCCCGCGAGCTCGTCCCGCCAGGCGGCCACGCGCTCGCCCACGCGGGGCCAGAGCAGGCCTTCCAGCCACTCCCGATCGGAGTCTGACTCGAAAACGCGCTCGGCCATCTTCGACCGGTCGAGATGGCCGTCGGCGACCACGTCGTCGCCCAACCGGTCGACCACCGCGTCGCGCACCTCGTCCGAGCCGAGCAGCTGGTGCACGACCTCGTCCGAGGAGATCGTCTCCGCGCCCAGCTCGTCCAGCGCGGCGAGCGCGGTCGACTTGCCGGCGGCCATGCCCCCGGTGAGGCCTACGAAGGGAACCCGCGCGGCGGGCCCTGTCACCTAGGACTCGTCGGGCTCGGGCGCGGCCGCTGCTTCGGCCTCGTCGGAGGCGTCGGTCTCGGGCGCGTCGGGCGCAGCGGTCTCCTCGACCGGCGCGGCGTCCTCGGCGGGCGCGGCGTCCTCGGCGGGCGGCGCGTCCTCGGCGGGCGGCGCGTCCTCGACCGCCGGTGCCTCGTCGCCCTGCTGGGCCGCAGCCTCGGCCGCCTGCGCGTCCATGGCGGCCCGCAGGTCTCCCAGGCCGCTCACGCTCGGGCCCGCGAACACGTCGTCGGAGAGCCCGAGGTCGCGCACCGGGCCGACGTCCCCGCCGCCGGAGCCCTCGCTGCCGGGGGGCGGCTCGTTGCCGGCCACGCGCTTGACGCTCAGCGACAGACGGCGGCGCTCGGAGTCGATCTCGAGAATCTTGACCTTGACCTCGGCGCCCGGCTCGACCACCTCACGCGGGTTCTCCACGTGGTGGTGGGCCAGCTCCGAGATGTGCACGAGTCCCTCGACGCCGTCCATGATCTCCACGAACGCACCGAAGGTGACGACCTTGGTGACCTTGCCCTCGAGCTCGTCGCCGAGGTTGTAGGTGTCGACGATCCGCTGCCACGGGTCCTCCTGGGTCTGCTTGAGGCCCAGGGAGATGCGCTGGCGGTCGCGGTCGATGTCGAGCACCTTGACCGGGACGGTGTCCCCGATGGAGAGGATCTCCGACGGGTGGTTCACGTGGCTCCAGGAGAGCTCGGAGATGTGGATGAGGCCGTCGATGCCGTCGAGGTCCACGAACGCGCCGAAGTCGACGATGTTCGAGATCGCGCCCTCCACCACCTGGCCGGGCTGCAGGCGGTCCAGGATCTGCTGGCGGACCTCCTTGCGCTCCTCCTCGAGCACGGCGCGGCGCGAGAGCACCACGTTGTTGCGGGATCGATTGAGCTCGATCACCTTGCACTCGATCTTGGTGGACATGAACTCGTCCAGGTTCTGGACTCGGCGGATGTCCACGAGCGAGGCGGGCAGGAAGCCACGGACGCCGAGATCGATGATCAGGCCGCCCTTGACGACCTCGATGACGGTGCCCTCGACCGGCTCTCCGGACTCGGCGGCGGCCTCGATGCGGCGCCAGGCCTTCTCGAAGCGGGCGCGCTTCTTGGACAGCAGCAGCCGGCCGTCCTGGTCCTCCTTGGTGAGGACGAGCGCGTCAACCTCCTCGCCGAGATCGACCTCGTCGGCCGGGTCGACGGACTTCCGGATGGACAGCTCGTTGGCGAGGATGACTCCCTCGCTCTTGTAGCCGATGTCCACCAGGACCTCGTCCTGGTCGATCCGGACCACCTTGCCGGTGACCACGTCGCCCTCCTCGAAGGGGACCATCGTGGCGTCGTAGTTGGGGACGATCTGGCCGTCGATCTCCAGCAGGAGGCCGTCGGAGCCCTCTACGGGCTTGGAAGTTGGGGTTAGCGTTGGGGTCTCGATCACGAACCTCGGAGGGTACACGGGAGGTCGTTGAAGCGATGCTCGGTCGGTACCCTCGTTCGCCATGCCGAGACGCGAGACCAAGCGCGGGGCCGAGCGAACCCCGCTGACCGGCGAGTACGACGTGCTCATCTGCGGCGCATCCTTCGCCGGCCTGGCCGCGGCCCGCGAGCTGGCCTGCGCCACCCGCCGGGACGGCTCCCGCGCGCGCGTGCTGATGATCGATCGGTACGAGATCGGCGAGCGCCAGACCTCGGCGTGCGGCATCCCGACCGTCTGGCTCGAGGCGCTCGGGCTGATGGGCTCGCACCGCCAGACCTTCGGCGAGCTGCGGGTGTCCACTCCCTTCTCCACCCACCGCTGGCCGCTGCCCTGGACGTTCTCCACCTTCGACTATCCCGAGCTGTGCCGGCTGCTGCGCGAGCAGTCCGACTGCGAATTCGAGACCGCGAAGGTGAACGGGCGGACCGGCCACACCGTGCACACCGACCGTGGCGATCTGACCGCGCCCTTGATCGTGGACGCCCTGGGCTGGCGGCGCAACCTGGCGATCGACGACGGCTATCAGCCGCCGGACGCGCCGCTCTCGCGCGGGCTGGAGGTGCACCCCGGCGGCTCCGACGACGACCTGGCGATCTGGATCGACCGCAGGATCGTCCCGGCGGGCTACGGCTGGAGCTTCCCGGCCGACGGCGAGCTGCGAATCGGCGTGGGCTCCTTCGACCCGAGCTTTCACGTCAAGGACAACACCGTGAAGCTGGCCGAGGACCTCGGCGCCGACGCCGTGCGCTTCCAGGGCAACTGGATCCCGCACGAGCTGCGCGACGCCACCGAGGACGGGATCTTCTTCGCCGGCGACTCCGCCGGCCACTGCCTGCCTCTCACCGCCGAGGGCATCCGCACCGCACTCTACTTCGGCCTGGAGTCCGGGAAGCGCCTGCGCGCGGTCGTCGCCGGCGAGAGCACGCGCGAGGAGGCCCTGCGCTCCTACGCCGCGCTGAACGACGGGCTCGAGTGGAAGTTCCGCTGGATGCTGCGCGTGCAGCGCTGGGTACCGCGGCTGCGCCCGCGCCCCCTACGAGCCGTGGTGGCGGCTCTCCGGCACCCGCGGCTGGCCGAGTGGGCCTTTCGCCACTACCTGCGCATCGCCACGCCCGACGCTGTGGGGCCGGCGCCCGCCCGGGCGCCCGACGGCGCGGCGGCGGAACCCGAGCACGCCGTCGCCTAGCGGCCCAGCGGCCTCAGAACCCGCGTCGCTCGCGGTCGGGGCGGTTGACGCGCGGGTCGTTCGCGATCTGGCGCCGGCGCAGGAAGTGGACCAGCCACAGCAGCGCGAGGACGCACACGATGATGGTCATCGCCGTGGCCTCGCTGGGATCGATTCCCCCCACGGCGGCGAAGAAGATGAACAGCACGACGGTCGCGCCGACCAGAGCCCAAAGGGCGGCGCGAAAGGTGTTTAGGCGCTCATGTGAGTTCACGGCTTGCTCCTTGCCTGTGGCGGAGCCGAGTCTACGCCCCTACTTCGCTTCCAGCCAGTTTTTGCCGGCGGCCACGTCGACCTCCAGCGGTGGATCCATGGTGAACGCCCCGGCCATCTCGCGACAGACGATCTCCGAGGCCCGCTCGACCTCTGCCTCCGGCGCCTCGAACAGCAGCTCGTCGTGGATCTGCAGCACCAGCCGGGTCGACAGACCCGCGTCGCGAAGGGAGGCCCGGGCGCGCACCATCGCCACCTTGATGATGTCCGCCGCCGTGCCCTGGATGACCATGTTCACCGCCAGGCGCTCGCCCAGGGTGCGCGTCTGCCAGTTGCGCGCGCGCAACTCCGGGATGCGCCGGATGCGCCCGAACTCCGTGGCCACGAAGCCCTCGTCGGTGGCCTTGGCGATCGTGTCGTCGATGAACCGCTTGACGGCCGGGAAGCGCTCCAGGTAGGCGTCGATGAACTCCTGCGCCTCGTCCTGGCCGATACCCAGCCGGTCGGCCAGCCCGTAGGCCGACAGCCCGTAGACGATCCCGTAGTTGACCATCTTGGCCTTGGACCTGGTCCCAGGGTCCGGCTTGCCACCGAGGATCTGCTCCGCAGTCGCCGTGTGCACGTCTTCGCCGCGGCGGAAGATGTCCTTCAGGACGTCCTCGCCGGCGATGTGGGCCAACAGCCGCAGCTCGACCTGCGAGTAGTCCGCGCTGACCAGCTTGTGTCCCTCCTCGGCCACGAAGCAGGCCCGGATCTCGCGCCCCAGCTCTGTCCGGATGGGGATGTTCTGCAGGTTCGGGTTGGTGCTGGACAGCCGGCCGGTGGCGGCCGTGGTCTGGCTGAAGGTGGTGCGCAGCCGGCCGTCGGCGCCGATCAGCAGCGGGAACGCGTCGAGGTAGGTGGAGGCGAGCTTGGTGAGCTCCCGCCAGGTCTCGATCTTGGGAACGATCGGGTGCTCGTCGCGGATGGCCTGGAGCACGCGGGCGTCGGTGGAGTAGCCCGTCTTTCCCCGCCGCTTACGTGACAGGCCGAGCTTCTCGAACAGCACCACCCCGAGCTGCTGGGGCGAGCCGATCGTGAACTCCTCGCCGGCCAGCTCCCAAATCTCGCGCTCGAGCTGCTGGGCCTGCTCGGTCACGCGCTTGGAGATCGCCCGCACGGTGGGCACGTCGAGCTTCACGCCCTCGCGCTGCATCTCCACGAGCACGTCCACCAGTGGGAGCTCGACCTCGTCGAGGAGGCGCATCAGCCCCAGCTGCTCCAGCTCCGCGCGCTGGTGCTCGGCCAGCGCGCGGGTGAGCAGCGCCTGCTCGGCCAGGGGATCGTCCCCTCCCTCCAGGCGGGCGCCGAGGCCGAGCTCCTCGGCGACGTCGCGCAGCGGGTACCCGCGCCGGGCAGGATCGAGCAGGTAGGCGGCCACGTGTGTGTCGTGGAACAGCGGCGGCGCGGTAGACGGATCCTCCGACGAGGCGAGCTCCTTCCAGTCGTGCGCCACCACGGGCTTGCCGTCCCAGCCCACGAGCACCTCGTGCAGCCCGCCGGGCGCGTCTCCGGCGAGGACCTCGTCGCCCCCGGCGAACGCGGCGAAGCGCATCGGGCCCTCCTCACCCATCCCCGGCAGCTGTCCCTCCTCGGGCTCGGGCCGCTGGGCGGCCAGCACGGCCAGGTCGCCCGCGAGCGCCTCGAGGTCGGCCGGGCGGGCGGCTCGCAGCCGCGCCACCACCTCGGACGACGCCTCGGGCCGGGGCGCCGCCGCCTCCTCGTCGCCCAGGGCCTCCTCGAGCCGGCGGAGGGGGTCGCGCAGCTCGTACTCGCGGAAGGTGTCACGCAGGCGCGAGCGGTCGGGCTCGCGCAGGAGGGAGCCGTCCAGGTCTATTTCCACCGGCACCTCACGCTGGGCCGTGGCCAGCTGCTTGGACACGCGCGCGTCCTCGGCGTGGTTGACCAGGTTCTCCTTGCGCTTGGCGCCCGAGATCTGGTCCACGCTGGCCAGCACCGTCTCCAGGTCTCCGAACTGCTGGAGCAGCTGGGAGGCGGTCTTGTCGCCGATCCCCGGGACGCCCGGGATGTTGTCGGAGGTGTCGCCCTTGAGGCCGTAGAAGTCGGGGATCAGCTCGGGCGGGATGCCGTAGCGGTCGACCACCGCCTCGCGGTCGTAGAGCTTGGTGTCGGTGATCCCGCGGCCGGTGGCCATGATCCGCACGCCGTCCTCGATCAGCTGGAAGGCGTCGCGGTCGCCGGTGACCACCGTGACCTCGATCCCTTCCTCCTTGGCCTTGCGTGCCAACGTGGCGATCACGTCGTCGGCCTCGTAGCCTTCGGAGCGGATGTTGGTGTAGCCGAAGGCGTCGACCAGCGGCTCCAGGGCCGGCCACTGCTCCTTGAGCAGGTCGGGGCGGGAGGCGCGGCCCGCCTTGTAGTCGGGCGCGACGTCCTTTCGGCCCGAGTGGCCGGCGTCCCATACCACGATCGTCGGCTTGGGTCCGTACTCGGTCATCAGCTTCACGAGCATCGACGCGAAGCCGAAGATGGCGTTCGTGGGCACCCCGCGCGAGGTGGCGATCGACTCGGGCAGCGCGAAGAAGGCGCGGTAGACCAGCGAGTTCCCGTCGATCAGAAACAGCTCGCGGGACCCGTTGGACTCAGCCACACACCCATCGTATGCGCGGGCCGGAGCGGCTACGTTGCCGGTCAACGACAAGGAGGAGAACTTGCCCGGATCCGACCGCCTGCAGCTCGTCCGCGACTCCTACGAGGCCTACGCGACGGGCGACCGCAGCCTCATCGAGGGGAGCCTGGCCGACGACTTCGTCTTCTCCAGCCCCGCCGACGTGGGCATCGACCGCCTCACCTACTTCGAGCGCTGCTGGCCCAACGCCGAGTCGATCGAGGGCTTTGAGTACGTCCGGCTCGTCGAGGTCGGCGACGAGGTGCTCGTGACCTACGAGGCCACCAGGGTCGACGGCACCCGCTTCCGCAACACGGAGATCTTCGGCTTCGCGAACGACCGGATCAGCCGGGTGGAGGTCTACTTCGGCTGGAATCTGGACTAAGACGGCGTTTGGCGCGGCCCCCCACGGGGGACTAGCCCGGCGATGGTCCCCGTCGGGAAGGACCCGCTCCCCGAGCATCGTCGGCGAACCGCCGCCAGGCTCAAGGCAGCGGCCGTAGCCGGTCTGGCCGTCACCGCCGTCGGGCCTCCCGCCTCCGCCGCAGCCGACGACGGCGACCTCACCGACCAGCAGATCCAGCAGGCCTTGGACCAGGAGCAGGGCCAGACGGCGCCCGAGGAGGACCTGAACGACCCGCTCGTACCGGCTCCCCCGCCCCCGCCCGACCCGGGCGACGACGACGCGTCCGACTCGGCGCCCGCGCCGGACTCACCTCCACCGCCCGAACCCGATGCGGCCGAGCCTTCGCCACCCGGCGCCGCCGGCGCCGCCGAACCCGCCGCCTCGCCCGGCCCCGAGCCGGGATCACCGCGCGCCGAGGCCCCGGCCGCGCCGCAGCCCGCGGAGCAGGCGCCGCCGCCGGCCGCCGCGCCCGCCACACCCCCGGCTCCACGGCCCGACCAGCGACATCACCGCGCTGGGCACGCGCCAACGCCGACCCCGCCGCCCGCTCGCCGCCCCGCCAGCCAGCCCCAGGCCATGGCCGCGCCACCCGCGAGCGCTCCGGCCGCCCCCAGGCGCCCGGCCGCGCGACCGGCCCGTACCGTCGCGTCCACCCCGGCCCGTCCCGCAGCCGGCCTCTACACCGTCCGCGCGGGCGACTCGCTGTGGTCTATCGCCGCCGCGCGCCTCGGCCCAGGCGCCGCGCCCGCCGCGGTGGCCCGCGAGGTCAGCCGGCTGTGGAGCGCCAACGCCCACCGCGTCCGCTCGGGAAGCCCGAGCCTGATCCGCCCCGGCGAACGACTCGTCCTGGACTAGGCCTCACCTCTCACGAAAGGAATCACACAGATGAACCGGCTTCGCCACTCCCACCGATCGTCCAAGCTCCTCGCCGGCCTCATGGCCACGGCAGCCCTGACCGCGGTGTCCGTCCTGGCGGCGCCCGCCCAGGGCGCCCGGTCGCCGTCTCCGACCGCCGCCCAGGCCGGCTGCCTGCTCAAGTCGCTCAGCCTGCGCACGATCCACGTGGACACCGACCAGCAGCCGTCGGCCGGCCCCGCGTCGAGCCGCGCGCACGCGTCGCGGATCGCCCGGATCATGATCTTCAAGTCCTCTATCCAGTGCACCGGCAACACGTCCTGGAAGGTGACCATGCAGATCCGCAGGCGCCGCTTCGGGCCGGACAAGAGCGTGGCCTACAAGCAGTTCAAGGGCTCCGGGTCCAAGCGCTTCGTGATCGGCGCGGACTGCAAGAAGGGCCAGCGCTTCAACGGCAACTTCACGATCAACTTCCTCGGCGCCGGCCAGAGCGCGTCGCGCGTGGTCAAGAACAAGGAGTGCGACTGAGTTAGGTTGAACGTTCCCTAGCTCCGCGGGGCAGACAGCCAGACCGGGCCCAATATGATCGGCCGTCCCGCCGATGGCCTCCTCCCCCAGCGCGCAATTCTCCCTGACCCTCAGGGTCGAGCTCCCGCACGAGTCGGGCACCCTGAGCAAGGTGACCGCGGCCATCTCCAAGGCCGGCGGCGCGATCGTGGCCGTGGACACGGTGGAGGCCGGCGGCTCGGGCACCGTCCGCGACATCACCGTCGACTGCGAGACCGCGGAGCACCGCGGTCGCGTGGTCAAGGCCGTGCAGAGCGTTCGCGAGGCGCGGCTGGTGGAGACAACCGACCGCACCTTCCAGCTGCACCGCCGGGGAAAGATCTACACCGGCCTGTCCTCGCCGGTGAAGACCCGCGACGACCTTTCCATGGCCTACACGCCGGGCGTGGCGCGGGTGTGCACCGCCATCGCGGAGAACCGCCAGAAGGCCTTCAAATACACGATCAAGGCGAACACGGTGGCCGTTGTGACCGACGGCACGGCCGTGCTGGGGCTCGGCGACATCGGGCCCGAGGCGGCCATGCCCGTCATGGAGGGCAAGGCGATGCTGTTCAAGGAGTTCGGCGACGTGGACGCCTTCCCGATCGCGCTGGACACCAAGGACCCGGACAAGATCGTCGAGACCGTGAAGCTGATCGCCCCCACCTTCGGGGGCATCAACCTCGAGGACATCTCCTCTCCGCGCTGCTTCGAGATCGAGCAGCGGCTGATCGAGGAGCTGGACATTCCCGTCTTCCACGACGACCAGCACGGCACGGCGATCGTGGTGCTGGCCGCGCTGATCAACGCCTGCCGCCTGACCCGGCGGCGGTTGGAGGAGCTGAACGTGGCGATGGTCGGGGCGGGCGCCGCGGGCGTGGCCGTGGCCAAGATCCTGATGGCCTCGGGAATCAGCTCGATCGTGGCCTGCGACCGCTTCGGGGCCATCCACTCCGGGCGCCAGGACTACGAGGCCGGCTCGATGAACGGGCCGAAGGCGTGGCTGGCCGAGAACACCAACCACGACCGCCGCAACGGCACCCCGGCCGACGCGCTGGAGGGCGCCGACCTGTTCGTGGGCCTGTCGGGGCCCGGCATCATCTCGGCCGCGGACCTGGGCCGGATGAACCCGGACCCGTTCGTGTTCGCCATGGCGAACCCCAACCCCGAGGTGCGGCCCGAGGAGGCGGCGCCCTACGCCAAGGTGATGGCCACCGGGCGCTCGGACTACCCCAACCAGATCAACAACGTGCTGGCCTTCCCGGGGATCTTCCGCGGCGCGTTGGATGT
This sequence comes from Solirubrobacterales bacterium, assembly GCA_038202855.1. Lineage (GTDB taxonomy): Bacteria > Actinomycetota > Thermoleophilia > Solirubrobacterales > Thermoleophilaceae > JAAYBF01. Next base: position 13,586 of record JBBREO010000017.1, on the reverse strand, counting down.
CCGGGCCCAAGCCATCACCGAGGAGATGAAGCTGGCCGCGGCGCGCGGCATCGCGGCCACCGTGGCCGACGAAGAGCTGGCCGGCGACTACATCATCCCCAGCGTCTTCAACCGCGACGTGAGCCTGCAGGTCGCGCGGGCCGTAGCCGAAGAGGCGGAGCGGGCGGGCACCGGCCAGGCCCTTTCCGACACCACCGAATTCTCAGTTCCCGGCTAACCCCTTCAGAGGAGGTCACAACGTGAAGGTCACCGTCACGGGCGCCACCGGCACCCTGGGCCGCCAGGTCGTGGCCGAGCTGCAGGGCCGCGGGGACGAGCTCACGGTCCTCTCGCGCAGCCCCGACCGGGCGCACGAGGCCCTCGGGCCGTCCGTGCGCGCGCTGGAGTGGGCCGATCCCAAGGCCGAGGCGCCCCCCGCCGAGGCGCTCGCCGGCGCCGACGCCGTGGTGCACCTGCTCGGCGAGCCGGTGGCCCAGCGCTGGAGCGAGCAGGCCAAGCGCGAGATCCGCGACTCGCGCGTGCTGTCCACGCGCAACCTGGTGGCCGCGCTGCGTGACCTCGACGACCGCCCCTCCGTCCTGGTCTCCCAGTCCGCGACGGGCTGGTACGGGCCGCGCGGCGACGAGAAGGTGGATGAGTCCGAGCCCGCCGCGGACGACTTCCTGGCCGGGGTGTGCGTGGAGTGGGAGGCCGAGGCCGCGAAGGCCGAGGAGCTCGGCCTGCGCGTAGCGCTCACCCGCACCGGCGTGGTCCTGTCCGAGGACGGCGGCGCGCTGGAGAAGATGCTGCCCCCGTTCAAGCTCGGCGCGGGCGGCCCCGTGGCCGGCGGCCGGCAGTACGTGCCCTGGATCCACACCGACGACGTGGTAGGCGCGCTGCTGTTCTGCCTGGACACCCCGGCCGCGAGCGGGCCGGTGAACCTGACCGCCCCCGAGCCGGTCACCAACTCCGACCTGTCCAAGGCGCTCGGTCGCGTCCTGGGCCGACCCGCGGTGCTGCCCGTGCCCGCCCTGGCCATCAAGGCTCTCTACGGCGAGATGTCCTCGATCGTGACGAGCGGCGTGCGCGCCGTCCCGACCCGGCTGGAGCAGCTGGGCTACGGGTTCCGGCAGCCGGAGCTCGAGCCCGCCCTGCGGGCCGCCACCGGGCGTTAGGAGTCGCCGGCCTCCGCCCGCTCGCCCCGTCGGCGGGCGCGCGCGCGGGCGATCCCGCCGAAGCCGAGGTCGAAGATGCCCAGCAGCCCGACCAGCAGGATCCCGAAGAAGGCGAACAGGATCGCGCCGATGATCACCATGTCGCTGACCAACGGGAACTTCGAGGCGACCGCGTAGAGCAGCAGCACGAGCACGTACAAGGCGCCGAACAGCAACAGGGCGAACGAGGCGTCGAGGGTGGCCGAGCCGCGTCGTCCGGTCATCGCACCGCCGGCCACCCGCAGGAGCGCGTAGACGATGACCACCGCCGCGAGCGGTGTGAACAGGCCGCTGGACAGGCCCTGGTCAGGACTCACCGGCGCCCCCCTGCGCGCGCCTCTCGGCGCGCAGCTGGGCCAGGCTGCGCCCGTCGCCCTTTCCGAACGGCCCGAGCAGCTTCCAGCGCGAGTCCGGGCGGGCGGGCCACACGAGCCACAGGAGCACGCCGAGCACGCTGAGCAGCAGGCCGCTGGCCAGACCCGGCTTCTCGCCGTAGCCCTTGCGCTCGGACAGGTACTGGGCCACGATCGCCGACAGCAGCCAGCCGAACAGCAGGTAGAGGGCCTTGGCCCCGATCAGCGCGAAGACGGTCATGCGCCCAGGTAGGCCTTCTGGACCTCGGGGTTGTCGCGCAACGAGTCGGCCTCGTCGGTCAGGGCCACCGCGCCGGTCTCGAGCACGTAGCCGCGCTGGGAGACCCCGAGCGCGAAGTTGGCGTTCTGCTCTACGAGCAGGATCGTGGTGCCCTGGCGGTTGATCTCGGCGATCGTCTCGTAGATGCGCTCGACCAGGATCGGCGCGATCCCCATCGACGGCTCGTCGAGCAGCAGCAGTCGCGGGTTGGCCATCAGCGCCCGGCCGATGGCCAGCATCTGCTGCTCGCCGCCGGACATCGTGCCCGCCTTCTGGCGATCGCGTTCCTCCAGCCGGGGAAAGAGCTCGAACACACGCTCCAGATCGTCCTTGACCGAGGAGTCGCGGCGCAGGTAGGCACCCAGCTCGAGGTTCTCCCTGACGGTCATGCGTTGGAAGCACTTGCGCCCCTCGGGGGACTGGGAGATGCCCAGCGCCACGATCTCCTGGGGCGCGGTCTCGCCGATCTCCTGACCCTCGAAGCGGATGGAGCCCTCGCGCGGTGGGGTCAGGCCGGAGATGGAGCGCAGGGTGGTCGACTTGCCGGCCCCGTTGGAGCCGATCAGGGTCACGATCTCGCCCTCCTCCACGGTCAGCGACACGCCCTTGAGCGCCTCGATGTTGCCGTAGTAGGTATGTATGTCCTCCAGCTCGAGCATCGGCATGTCAGGACTCACCGCCCTGCTTGCCGAGGTAGGCCTCGACCACGCGCTGGTCGCCCCGGATCTCGTCGGGCAGGCCCTCGGCGATCTTCTCGCCGTGGTCGAGCACCGTGATGTTCTCGGACACGCCCATCACGACCTTCATGTCGTGCTCGATCAGCAGGATCGTCAGGCCGAGCTCGTCGCGCAGGCGCTGCATGAACTCGGTGAGCCGGGCCGACTCGTTTGGGTTCATGCCGGCGGTCGGCTCGTCCAGCAGCAGCAGCTTGGGATCCGATGCCAGCGCGCGGGCGATCTCCACCCGGCGCTGGTCGCCGTAGGAGAGGTAGGCGGCGATCTGGTCGAACTCGGCCTCGCGCAGGCCGACGTAGTCGAGCACCTCGCGCGCCCTCTCCTCGACGTGGACCTCCTCGCGACGCACGGCGGGCGGGCGCAGGATCGAGCCGAACAGCCCGGCCTTCATGCGCGCGTGCTGGCCGACCATCACGTTCTCGACCGCCGACATGGTCGAGAACAGGCGGATGTTCTGGAACGTGCGCGCAACCCCGAGGGCGGTGATCTTGTCCGGCCGGCGGCCGGTGATCGATCGGCCGTCGAAGGTGATGTCGCCGATGCTCGGCTTGTACAGCCCCGTGAGCATGTTGAAGAAGGTGGTCTTGCCGGCGCCGTTGGGGCCGATGATCGAGGCGATCGACCCGCGCGTGATGGCGAAGTCCACGCCGTCCACGGCCACCAGGCCGCCGAAGATCTTGGACACGCCGTCGGCCGCCAGCATGGCCTCGCCCGAAGCGCCCGCCCCGGTGGATCCGGCGGGCGCCGTCCCGGTCTCGCTCATGCCCGTCCCTCGACGCTGGCGTCGGAGCCCGTGCCTATCCCCTCGGTGAGCTCCAGCTGGCGTCTTCGCTCCGGCAGGATGCCCTCGGGGCGCAGCACCATCATCAGCACCAGCACGAACCCGAAGATCCCGAAGGAAAGCTCGGTGACGTTGAAGTCCAGCCCCACCTTGGACGGCACGTTGTCCAGCACGTCGGGGATCAGCCGGTTGTTCACGAAGGCCAGCAGCACCGCGCCGATCACCGTTCCCCAGATCGAGCCCAGCCCGCCGAGGATGACCATGGCGAGGATGAAGATCGAGAACCCGAACTGGAACTGGTTGGCGTTGACGCTGTTCAGGTAGGCGCCCAGGAAGGCGCCGGAGATGCCGCCGAACGCGGCGCCCACGGCGTAGGCCATCAGCTTGGTCCGGACCAGCGGCACGCCCATGCTGGCGGCGGCCACCTCGTCCTCGCGCAGCGCGATCCAGGCGCGGCCCAGGCGCGAGTCGCGCAGGCGCATGTTCACGAACAGCACCACCAGCACGAGCGCCAGGACGGTCCAGTAGTAGGGGCGCAGGTCGGTGGCCGAGTCGAACTGGTTGAAGAAGGGGATGTCGATCTGATCGACGGGCGAGATCGACTGGCGGCCGTTGGAGAACTTGTAGCCGCCGGGCGAGATCTGATCGCCCGACTGGGCCAGGCGGCCGATGATCTCGCCGAAGGCGAGCGTGACGATGGCGATGTAGTCCCCGCGCAGGCGCAGCGTGGGGAGGCCGATGATGGCGCCGGCAACGGCGGTGAGGATGACCGCCCCGATCACGATCAGCAGGAAGTTGAGGTGCACGCCGGGCAGCGAGCCCGAGAAAGAGCTGACCCCGATGTGGACGCCCTTCTCGCCGCCGATCTTCGACCACAGGTCCGAGGCGAACCAGCCCGTCGCCAGCGAGCCGAAGGCGTAGAAGGCCACGTAGCCGAGGTCGAGCAGGCCCGCGAAGCCGACCACCAGGTTCAGGCCGAGGGCCATGACCACATAGGCCAGGGCCAGGACCGCGTCGTCCATGAAGCCGTCCAGCGGCGGCCGGAACAGCGGGAAGAGCGCGACCGCCACCACCACCACGATCGCGGGCAGCATCCTGCCCCAGCGCGACTCGCGGAATTCGGACAGCCTGCTCATCCGGCCTCCCGTGTCTCCTCGCCGATGAGCCCCTGGGGCCGGAACACCATGATGATCACGAGGTAGAAGAAGACGATCGCGGGCGTGAGCTCGGGGCCCAGGCCGGTGGGGTCCCGGTTGTCGGATATCTGCTGGATGATCCCGATGATCAGCCCGCCGACCACGGCGCCGCGGAGGTTCCCGATACCGCCCATGACCGCCGCCGTGAAGGCGATCAGGCCCGCGGTGAAGCCCTGGAAGTACCAGATCTGGGTTTGGTAGAGGGCGTAGATCAGGCCGGCCGCGCCGGCCAGCAGGCCGCCGAGCAGGAAGGTGAGCGAGATCGTGGTGTCCACGTTGATGCCCATCAGGCGCGCGGCCTCGGGGTCCTGGGCGGTGGCCCGCATGGCCTTGCCCAGCCGGCTGCGCCCGACAAAGGCGGTGAGCAGGAAGACCAGCGGGATGGTCACGGCGATGGCCAGCAGGTCGGCCCGCGAGACGCTCACGCCGACCACGGTGAACAGCACCTTCTGGGCGTCGATCAGGTCGGTGATCCCGCGCTGGGAGCCGCCCTGCCACAGCACGCCGACGTTCTGGAGGATGAACGAGAAGCCGACGGCGGTGATCAGCGGCGCCAGCTTGGGGGCGTTGCGTAACGGCCGGTAGGCCACACGCTCGATCATCACGTTCAGCACGCCGCAGGTCACCATCGCCACGATCAGCGTGACCAGCAGGCCGACCACCAGCCCGAGCGGCCCGGTGGCCAGGGTCAGCCCGAGCGTGCCGTAGAGGCTGAACGAAACGAAGGAGCCGATCATGAACACCTCGCCGTGGGCGAAGTTGATCAGCTCGATGATCCCGTAGACGAGCGTGTAGCCGAGCGCGACGAGCACCCAGATCGCCCCGTTGGAGAGGCCGGCCACCACGTTCTCGCCCAGTCGCGACAGGTTGCCGTCGTTGACCAGGTCGCTGATGCCGTAGTACACCGGCAGCGCCGCCAGCAGGGCGATCAGCCCGTACTTGGAGAGCAGGTCGCGGACGCGGGCGCTCGTGCCGGGTCGGGCCGCGACGGGCTGGTTGACGGAAGCGGCTTCCAAGTTTGTTAGGGGTCGTGATCGCCGGGGACGGGCCACAAAGGGCCCGCCCCCGGTGAGTTCACGTGGTTTCTACTTCTGGGCCTTGAGCACCTTCTGGAAGGACGGCAGGCCGTCCTTTCCGACGGTGTAGAGCCCGTAGTCGGTCAGGGTGGTGTCCCCGTTCTTGTCGATGTCGTAGGTGCCGAGGACGCTGTTGCGACCCTTGGTCTTGCCCACGAGCTGGGCGACCACGGCCTTGCGATCGTTGGCCTTCGCGCCGACCGCCTTGAGCGTGTCGAGCGCCAGCTTCATCGTCTCGTACCCGTAGATGGCGTACGGGTCGGGCTTGCTCGTTCCGTACGTCGACTTGAAGTCGGCGAAGAACTTCTCCGCCTCCGCGTTGTTGCGCTTCTTGAACTCGTCGAGCCCCAGCGTGGCCACGGTGATCTTGGTGCGGGCGCCGACGCTGGCCGGGATGCCGCCCTTCTTCGGGTTGGTGAACGCCTCCTCGGCGACGCCGTCGGGCCCGTAGAGCTTGATGCTCGGGTTGGCGGCGGCTACGTCCTTGAACACCTGGATGTAGTTCTCACCCGTCACGCCGCTGCCCACGAAACAGTCGGCCTTGACCTTCTGCGCCAGAGAGCGGTAGTTCGGCGCGTTCTTGTCCGTGCCGTCGTTGCCCTCGACCGTCAGGCCCTGCTGCTTGGCCGAGGAAGAGATGTTCTTCGCCAGCCCCGCGCCGTAGGTGGTCTTGTCGTTGAAGATGTGGACGGACTTGCACCCGTCCTCCTTCATGACGGTGGCCAGGGCGGCGCCCTGGATGGTGTCCTTCGGGACCACGCGGGCGTAGGTGCGGGTCTTGGCCGGGTAGTACTTCTGCGGCTCGCCCGGATCGGCACCGGCCTCGTTGGTAGTCAGGCCCACCGCCGTGTTGGACGGGGAGATCTGTGCGATACCGGCCTTGTTGAGGATCGGCAGCGAGACCTTCGTGCCGCCCGAGTTGAACTCGCCTAGATAGAAGACCGTCGACTTGTCCTGAACGGCCTTGCGGGCGTTCTGGGCAGTCTGACCCTCATCGGCGGTGCCGGGGTTCTGGGCCGTCGAGTCGTCGAGCGACTTGTACTTGATCGTGTACTTGCCGACCTTGTTGTTCACCTGCTTGAGCGCAAGCTTCTCGCCTTGCTGCACGGCGGTCGACTGGCCCTTCGAAGTGCCCTGGAACGGGAGGCTGGAGTAAACCGTCAGGCTCGAGCCTGAGACCTTTGCTCCGCCGCTGCTACCGCCTCCGCTGCTGTCGCTGCCACAGGCCGCAACGACCAGGGCAAAGACGCCAAAGAGGCAGCCAAGTGCTGCCATCCACCGTGCTCGCAAAACGTTCCCTCCTAGGAATTGGTGAGACTGCGGGCATCCTACGCGCAACGCGGCGGGCAACGCAACGCACGGAAGGATCGCCTGGGGAGTATCCGGCTCGCGGACCGAGGGCGCACGGGACCGATGGGCGAATCGCGCCAGCCCCGTCATGGACACGATGTAGCCGCGCGGTCAGGGCGCTGTCGGACGCAGCACGGCGCGGCCGTCGGAGAGCGAGACCAGCGCCAGCCGTGGGCGCGTCACCTCGCCCCCGGCCAACACGCGAAAGGGGCCGGCCCGCCCCCGCGCGCGCCGCGGTCGCAGCGCCGCGCGGACGACGGCTCGGCGGTTGGCGCCGGCCCGGTCCACCGCGCCCAGGATCAGCTTCATCGCGTCGTACCCGTACGACGCGGCGGGGGCCGTGCCCGGGCCAAGCCGGGCCAGCAGCCGCCGGCCGGACGCGGGCTGGCCGGACGCGGGCAGCACCGCGGTGGCGGCCACGGCGGGGAAGGAGTCCGGCAGCCGCTCGCCCGCGAGCTGGGGGGACGCGACCAGGGCGACGCGGGGCAGGCGCCTGTCCAGGCCGTCGAGCAGGGCGCTGGCCACCGGCCCGGGCGCGCCAGCGAGGAGGACGGCGTCGGGCCGCGCCTCGGCCAGCTCGTCCAGGATGGCTGGCACGGCGTCCGCGGAGTCGCGCAGGGCCAGGCCGGCCACCGCCGGCGAGCCGGCCCGCCGCAGGTCTGCGGCCAGCACGCCGCCCAGCTCGCGCTGACCGAAGTCGGCGGTCTCGACCACCGCGATCCGGCGGCCGGAACCCGGCCGCGCGCGGCGGACCATCGCGCGGGCCACGTAGAGGTCGCTGGGCACCATGCGCAGGAAGGTCCGGCGCTCGGCCGGGTAGTAGCGCGCCGGGCCGGCCCGCTGAGGGCCGGGCGGCGAGCGCGTGAGGCTGGTCAGCCCGTCCGCGGGCGAGACCTGGAGCAGCCCGGCCTGGTTGGTTCTGGGAAGTGAGATGGCCGAAGCGCCCCCGTCGACCTCTCCTAGGTAGGCAATCGAACGCGGATCGTCGGCGGCGCGCTTGGCGTTGCCCTCCACCGTGCCCGGGTCCCAGTCGGGGTCGCCGGGCCTGTTCGCCGACATCGCCACCAGCCGGACTTGTCGGTCGCCCGCGCGACCGCCCGCATCACGCAGGGCGCGCCGGGCGCCGGCCAGGACGCCGCTCCCGGCCCCCGCCGCCTGGCCGTGGGCCGGCGCGCTCAGGTAGACGGTCAGGCTCCCCGCCGGCGCCCGCGGATCGTGCTCGTCACCGCAGGCGGCGAGGCCGAGCGACAGCGAGAAGAGCGTCGCGAGGCAGCAGGAGACGCGTGTGGCCACGCGGCGCCGTGACTACTGGCCGGGGGGCGTGGAGGGTGCGCCCTTGAAAACGCGGCTGATGTGCGGCTGGGCCAGTCGCACCCCGGCGGCGCCGAAGGTCAGGAGCATCGGCACCAGGAAGGCGTCGAAGGCCTTCATGCCCAGCGCCCAGGCGACGATCCAGAACACCATGCCCACGGTGAAGGCCACTATCACGATCAAGCTGTATCTCCTTGGGTTCTCTGGGCCAGGGCCGCCCGCAGGCGGGTGACGGCGTTGAAGCCCGCGCGCATGGCCCGGTCGACCCCGCCGTCCTGGACGGGAAGCATGCCGACCTGGCGCGCGAAGGCCGCCCCATCGTAGTAGGCGGTGTTGCGGGTGAGCTTGCCGTCCTCGTCCACCTCCAGGCAGTCGCAGCCGCGCAGCTCCACCGCTCGTCCCGTGGGCTCCAGGCCCTGGAACGCTCCGCCGGTGAAGGTGCCGGTCATGCGCCACTGGACCGTGGCGCCGCCTCCGTCCACCACGGTGTCGAGCACCAGGAACTGCGAGTCGGGAAGCGCGGCGAACAGCTCGGAGAAGAACGAACGCACCGCCCCGGGGCCGCGCAGGACCCCCACCGGCACCAGGTCACCCACCCCGTCGGCGTGCCAATGCGCGGCCATCGCGTCGGGATCGCGCGCCGTGGCGGCCTCGAAGTAGGAGGTCACCACCTGCTCGATGGCCTTCGCACGCCCCGAGCGGCGGGGCTTGGAGGGCGAATTGGCGCGCTCGGCCATGGCGTCAGGCTAACGCCCGAGCCAGGTCCTCCACGACAGCGCCCACGGCGGCCGCCCCGCCCTCCTCGGCGGCCCGCACCACGCGGCTGCCCACGATCACGCCGTCGGCCAGCTCGCCCACGGCGGCGGCCTGCTCGGCGGTGGAGATGCCAAAGCCCACGGCCACGGGAAGGTCGGTCGTCCGCCGGGTGCGCTCCACCACTGCGGGGAGGTCGGCGTCGAGCTCGGAGCGCTCGCCCGTCGTCCCCGCCAGGGACACCACGTACACGAATCCGCGCGCATCGCGGCCGATCCGCTCGAGCCGCTCGGGCGGTGTGGTGGGCGCGACTAGGGGCACCAGCGCCACGCCCTCGGCATCGCACGCGGCGCGCAGCTCGCCCGCCTCGTCGTGGGGTAGGTCGGGCACGATCAGGCCGCTGGCCCCGGCGGCCGCGGTGCGGCGCACGTAGGCCTCGGCCCCGCCCGAGAGCACGAGATTGGCGTAGACCATCAGCACCACGGGGATGCGCTCGGCGGCGGCCTCGCACACCCGCAGCACGGCCGCCGGGGTGACGCCGGCGACGAGCGCCCGGGTACCGGCGGCGTGGATCACGGGCCCATCGGCGAGCGGATCGGAGAAGGGCACGCCCAGCTCGAGCAGATCGGCGCCGGCCTCGGCAGCGGCGGCGCAACAGGCCTCGGACTGCTCCAGGTCGGGGTGGCCACCCATCAGGTAGGGCATCAGCGCCGCGCGGCCCGTGCTGCTGTCGAAGGCGGCCGCGATCCGGGCCAAGCCCGTGTCCGTGGTCGCGCTCACTGGGCCAGGACCTCGGCCAGGTCCTTGTCCCCCCGACCGGAGAGCACCAGCACATCCAGCTCGCCGGCCGGGTTGTCCATCAGCCAGGCCAGCGCGTGGCTGGGCTCCAGCGCGGGAATGATCCCCTCCAGCCGGCACAGGCGCCTGAAGGCAGCGAGCGCCTTCTCGTCGGGCACGGCCACGTACGACACGCGGCCCTCGTCGCGAAGCCAGGCGTGCTCGGGACCGGCGCCGGGATAGTCCAGCCCGGCCGAGATCGAGTGCGCCTCGAGCACCTGGCCGTCCTCGTCCTGCATCACCGCGGCCAGCGCCCCGTGCAGCACTCCCCGCGCGCCCGTGGTGAGGGGCGCCGAGTGGCGCCCGGAGTCCAGCCCGTCGCCGGCCGCCTCCACGCCGATCAGCTCCACGTCGGCGTCGTGGACGAAGGGGACGAAGGCCCCGATGGCGTTCGAGCCGCCGCCCACGCAGGCGATCACGCGGTCGGGCAGGAGCCCCTCCGCGACCTCGATCTGCTGGCGGATCTCGTCGCCGATCGTGCGCTGCAGATCGCGCACCATGGCCGGATAGGGCGCGGGTCCCACGGCCGAGCCGATGATGTAGTGGGTGTCGGCCACGTTGGCCACCCAGTCGCGGATAGCGGCGCTGACGGCCTCCTTGAGCGTGCGCGCGCCCGCCTCCACGGCCTCCACCCGCGCGCCCAGCAGACCCATCCGGTCCACGTTGGGCTTCTGGCGGCGCATGTCCTCACTGCCCATGTAGACGGTGCAGTCCAGGTCGAGCAGCGCGCAGGCGGTGGCGGTGGCCACGCCGTGCTGACCCGCGCCCGTCTCGGCGATCACCCGGCGCTTGCCCATCCGTCGCGCCAGCAGGGCCTGGCCGAGGGCGTTGTTGATCTTGTGCGCCCCCGTATGCAGAAGGTCCTCGCGCTTGAGGTAGACCGTCCGCCCGACCTCCTCGGACAGCCGCCGCGCGCGGTAGAGGGGAGTCGGTCGGCCGGCGTAGTCGCTGAGCAGGAGAGCCAGCTCGGCGGTGTAGGCGGGGTCGGCGCGGGCCTGGAGCCAGGCCGCTTCGAGCTCGTCGAGGGCGGGGATCAGCGTCTCGGGCACGAAGCGCCCGCCGTAGGGCCCGAACTCGCGCTCGCGGGCGCCCTGGATCGTGTCTTCAGGATCGGGCCCGATGCCCGATCCTGCCGTGGCATCCTCGGGGGAGCTCACGCTCGGCTGGGTTCGACGGCCGTGGTGGGTGGCTCGGGCTCCGGCTCGGTCGTCGCCACGGCGCGGAAGAAGGCCTCGAGCTTGGCTGGGTCCTTGCGACCGGGCTCGCTCTCGGTGCCGCTCGCGGTATCCACCGCGTAGGGAGCGGTCGCCCGGATGGCCGGCACCACGTTGTCGGCGTTCAGGCCGCCGGAGAGGATCAGCGGCACCGCACCGCGGTGGGCAGCGGCCAGTTCCCAGTCGAAGGTCTCGCCCGTCCCACCCCGCTGCCCGCGAGCCGCCGCGTCGAGCAGGTGGAAGTCGGTGTGGAAGGCCTCCAGGCCGCGGACGCTGGCCGCGTGGCGCACCGGCACGGCCTTGATCACCCGCGCGCCGGTCCGGCGCGCGACCTCGCGGCAGTAGGCCGGCCCCTCGTCACCGTGGAGCTGCACGAGGCTGAGCGCGAAGGCGTCGGCGGCCGTGGCTACCTCGTCCAGCGTCGCGTTCACGAACACGCCCGCAAGCTCCACCCGGCGGCGCAGCGAGGCGGAGATCTCCTCGGCCGCCTCGACAGAGCATCGTCGGGGCGTCTGGGACCAGAAGATCATCCCCAGCGCCCACGCGCCCAGGTCGACGGCCCTGCGGGCGTCGTCCGGGTCGGTGATGCCACAGATCTTGACGCGGGTCACGCCCCAAGGGTCGCAGGTGGTGGGGCCCGATCGGGCCACGCCCGATCGGGATCCCTCGCCGGCTAGGGCAGCCCGGGCAGGCCGCCGCGCGGGCTCCGGGACTGCGCCTTTGACGGCCGCTTGGCCAGCTTGACCTTGACCTTGCTCACGTTTCCGCTGGTCCCGCGCTTGTAGGAGATCTCCACCTCGTCGCCGGGCTTCTTGGCCGAGATGAGGCTGACCAGGTCCTGGGAGGACCCGATGTCCTTGCCGTCGACCGACACGATCACGTCGCCGCCGGCCAGCAGGCCGCTGCTGGTCGGGCGCTTGCCGGCCTTCAGGCCGGCCTTGTCGGCCGGGCCGCCGCGGGTGATCTGCTGGATCAGGGCGCCCTTGTCCGTCGACAGCTTGAGCTGCTTGGTCACCTCGCCGGTCACATCGGTGGTGCTCACGCCCAAAAAGCCGCGCTGGATCTGGCCGCCCTGCTTGAGCTTGCCCAGCTCCTTCTTCAACAGGTTGACCGGGATGGCGAAGCCGATCCCCACCGAGCCGCCCGAGGAGGACGACCCGCCCGTGGCGATCTGGGCATTCACGCCGATCACGTTGCCCTGGGCGTCGAGCAGCGGACCGCCCGAGTTGCCCGGGTTGATCGCGGCGTCGGTCTGGATGACATCGGAGATGGAGAAGTTGTTGGGCGCTTCGATCTGGCGCTGGACCGCCGACACGATGCCGGTGGTGACCGTCCGGGTGAAGCCGAAGGGGTTGCCGATGGCGATCACCGGGTCGCCCACCGTGGCCTTTGAGGAATCGCCCAGCGGTACCGGCCGCAGGCCGCCCTCGACCTTGCTCGGGTCGACCTTGAGCACGGCCAGGTCGCTGGACACGTCGCGGCCCTTGACCTCGGCGGCGACGGAGTCGCTGGTGTCCTCCTTGAACGATACGGAGACCTTCGAGGCGCCCTCGACCACATGCGCGTTGGTCACGATGTAGCCCTGCTTGTCCACCACGAAGCCCGATCCCGTGGCCGTGCCGCGCTGCTTGCCGCCGAAGGGGGAGGACGAAGGCGAGTCGGCCGAGACGCCCTCGGACTTGACGAACACCACGCCGCGCCCCTCCTGCTTGTAGATCTCGGAGACGGCCCGCGCGTCGCCCGGCTTGGGCTTGGTGCCGGCGTCGCTGACCGGCCGGGTGGGGGTGCCCGTGGTGATCACCTCGCGCTTGGTGTCGCCCACGTCGACCGCGCCCGTGGCGATCAGGCCGCCGCCGACCACCAGCACCACGAGACCCCCGAGGAGGCTGGACAGGAAGTTGAGGCCGCCGCGCGGCTTGGGATCACTCGCGTTCATGGAAGGGGTTCTAGGTTGCCACCGTTAAACGCACATAAACGGCCTCAGCGGGCCGGTGGGCCTGGCGGCAGGGCGAGGAATCCTCGCAGGCGCGCCAGCGGACCGCCCGGGGAGGTGAGCTCACGGCGCATGGCGCGGCGGTCGGCGGCGGATGGGCCCTCGCCGGCGGCGGGGTCGAACCGGGCCCGGCGCAGCCCCCCCACGTAGCGCGCCGAGGCCGGGCCGGCGGCGCGCCCCAAACGCCGCTCGAGCTGCAGCAGGGTGGTGCCGGCGCCCAATCGCCACCCCAGGCGCGGCAGCGCGCGCTCGAGCTCGCGCAGCCTGTCCTGGCTCGGATCGCCGCCGCGGCGCCGGCGCCCCCGCAGCCCGAGGACGGCCGCCCCGCCCGCCGCCATCAGGGCCAGCGCCGCCCAGAGGGCCGCGGGCGGCCCGCCGTCGCGGCCCTTGGAACCGGCCGATCCGCTCCCCGGCGTGGTGTCCAGGGTCCGGTCCGCGGCCGGCGCGTCTCCCCCCGCCGAGAGCGCGGAGCCGGCGTCGCCCGCTCCCGCCCTGACCGGATCGGGCCCCTGCCC
>JBBREO010000016.1:0-38752 GCA_038202855.1 Solirubrobacterales bacterium | reverse complement strand
GGGGCGGCATGCCCGACATGGGCGGAATGATGTAGCGAGCGCTTCGCCGCTCCCGAAGTACCCCGAAGGGCCCGGCAACCGCCGGGCCCTTCGTCGTTCTGGGCGACATAGGTTCAGGTAATCCACTACAGTACGTCTAGGAAAAGCTCAACGCGATATTGAGGACGCCATGACCGACCTCCGTGACCCAGACCAGTTCGACCGCGCATACCACGACCATGCGGCTGCAATGCTCGCCTCCGCCAACCGGGTGCTGCGCGACACCGCCGCCGCCGAGGACGTCGTTCACGATGTCTTCATGCACTTGTGGCGCAAGCCCGAGACCTTCGATGCCGCCCGCGGCACTTTGGGCAGCTACCTGACCATGATGGCCCGGAGCCGGGCGCTGGACCGCTGGCGCACCCGCGTCGCGCGGGACTCGGCCGTGGAACGCACCAAAGCCGGCATCCGGCCCGAGTCGATGGTGGGTGAGGATGCCGCCGAGCCCGTGATCCGCCGCGACGGGGGGCGCCAGATCCTGCGCGCCCTGGACGAGCTCCCCGGCGAGCAGCGCGAAGCGGTGCTGCTGGCCTTTGGCAAGGGGCTGACGGCCCGCGAGATAGCCGCCGCGGCCGGTGTGCCGCTGGGCACGGCCAAGAGCCGGGTACGGCTCGGGCTGGCCAAGGCGCGCGAGGAGCTGGCTGCCGCCGCGTGACCGTCGAGGGCCTGACGATCCGCGACGTGAGCCGCCGAACGGGGGTCGAGGTGGCCACCCTTCGCATGTGGGAGCAGCGCCACGGCTTCCCCGACCCGGAGCGCCTGCCCAGCGGTCACCGACGCTACTCCCACATCGACGTGGAGCTCATCCGCCAGGTCACGCGCGACCGCGAGTCGGGGCTCGGCCTCAAGCCCGCCATCGAGCGCGCCCAGCGGGCGGCGCGGGGCGAGCGGCCGATCATCGACGACGACTCGATCTTCGCGGGGCTGCGCCGCCGGCGAGCCGACCTGCGCCCCTACCTGCTCCCCAAGGCGACCATGGTGGCCATCAGCCACGCAATCGAGGACGAGTGCGCCGCGACCCCGGCGGAAGCCCTGCTGTTCGGCTCCTTCCAGCGCGAGCGCTTCTACCGCCAGGCCGAGTCGCGCTGGCGCGACCTCGCGCGCACCGCCGAGTGCGCCTTCGTGCTCGCCGACTTCGGTGCGGTGCGTTCTCCCCGCGGCGCGCCTATCGAGGTGCCCATAGACGACTCGGACCCGGTGGGCCGCGAGTGGTCGCTCGTCTACGACGCGCCTGGCTTCGGCGCGGTGCTCAGCGGCTGGGAACGCCCCGGCCAGGACGGGGTCCCTGACTCCGAGCGGGAGTTCGAGGCGATCTGGAGCGTGGAGCCGGACCTCGTGCGCGACGCCTCGACGGTGGCCTACGGGATCGTCGAGCGGATCGCGCCACGCTTCACGGAGGGCCTGGAGCAGCTGCTGGGACAGCCCGTGGAACCCCAGCAGCCGACCATCGCCCAGCTCACCGGCCTGACCAACCGGATCGTGGCCTACGTGAGCCGCTCGGCGGGCTAGGCCGCGCCCAGCACCGCGCTGGGGGATGGTGGCGATCCGCGCCTATCGGTGCGAGCATGCGTCATGCGCTCTCTTCTCGTAGTGGCCGCCTGTGCCCTCGCCCTGATCGTCCCCGCTGGAGCGCAGGCCGCCACCCAGACGTTCAACTTCACCGGTGGCCCTCAGTCCTGGACTGTCCCGCCGGGGGTGACCCAGGCCAGCTTCGATCTGTCGGGCTCGCAGGGCGGGGCGCCCCCGCCGCCTGCTCCCCCCGCCATCCCCGACTCAGGCGGCAAGGGCGCGCGCGTGCAGGCGACGATCGCGGTCACGCCCGGGCAGACGCTGCAGATCTACGTCGGCGGGCGCGGGGATTCCGCGTCCAACGCGGGCGGGTTCAACGGCGGCGGCAGCGGCAAGGGCGGGGGCGCGACCGATGTCCGGCGAAGCCCCTTCGGACTCGCCGATCGGGTGCTCGTCGCTGGAGCCGGCGGAGGCGGGTCCGGCGGCGGCGCCAGCGGCGCCGACGGCGCCGCTGGAGACCCCGGTATCACTGGAGGAAAGAAGGGCACGGCGACCGCCGGGGGCGCGGGCGGCGCGTCGCCGTTTGGGGCGGGAGCGCCCGGGGGGCTCGGACAGGGCGGCAGCGGTGGCGCTGGCGCCCTGTCCGGCGGTGGCGGCGCTGGCGGTTACTTCGGCGGTGGCGGTGGCGGTGGCGGCCTCATAGGGCTCATCGCTGGCGGCGGCGGTGGCGGCTCGAGCCTCCTGCCGGCGGGCGGCATCCTGACCGACGGGTCGCGCCTGGGCCCCGGCGTCGCGGCGGTCACCTACACAGCGGCACCGCTTGCCCCGTCCAACGTTGGCGTCGGCGGCGGCTCACTGCGCTGCCTGGGCAAGCGGGTCACGATCGTCGCGAAGCCCGGGAAGAAGACCGTGGGCAGCAAGAAGGCCAACGTGATCCTCGGCACCGCAAAGGCCGACCGCATCGCCGGCGGTGGCGGCAACGACCTGATCTGCGCCGGTGCTGGCAACGACCGCGTGGACGCCGGCAAGGGCTCCGACAAGGTCAGCGGTGGCTCGGGCAAGGACACCCTCAAGGGCGGCTCCGGCAACGACGTCCTCAAGGGCGGCTCCGGCCGCGACAAGCTCTTCGGCGGCAGCGGGCGCGACAAGCTCTTCGGCGGCCAGGGCAAGGACGTGCTGCGCGGCGGACCCGGCAAGGACAAGCAGAAGCAGTAAGGGAGCCGGCGGCCCCGTCAGCTCGCGCCCAGCACCGCGCTCATCCTGAGCGGGGTGACCCCGAGGGCCTCGGCGTCGGCGGTGCCCCGCGGGGTGGTCATGGGCTCCTCCATCAGACGGGCCTCCTCCCACGTGGCGAACGCCGATGCCCCCATCAGGCGCTCCAGGCCGCGGAGCGCGGACCGGACGAGGAACAGCGGCACGTGCAGCAGCGGCCTGTTGCGCCCGAGGGGCCGCAGGACCACCCGCACCAGATCGTCGTAGGAGAGCGCCTCGGGACCGGCCAGCTCGAACGTCCGCCGCTCCTCCGCCGGACGGCCGTCGAGCGCCGCCACCACCGCGTCGGCCACGTCCTCGGCCCAGATCGGCTGGTACAGGGCTCGGCCCGAGCCCGACACGGGCACGGCCGGCAGCCACGCCAGCCGCTCGAGCAGCGTCAGCCACGGGTCCCCGGGGGTGTAGACGATCGAGGGCGAGAAGACCGTGGTCTGCATCGCCGAACGCTGCACCGCCTCGTGGGCCAGCGCCTTGCTGCGCATGAACCGAGCCGCGGACTGGGGGCCGGCCCCCAGTGCCGAGAAGAACACGAACCGCTGCACCCCGGCACGCTCGGCGGCGCGCACCAGGCGCATCGTGGCCAGGCCGTTCAGCTCCTCGAGCGAGCCCCGCGGCTGGTCGCGGATCGACGCGGCCAGGTGCACCACGGTGTCGACGCCGCGCAGCGCATTGCGAAACGAACCCGGGTCGGCCAGGTCGCCCATCGCGATCTGGACCCGGACCCGCTCGGGGCCCAGCCGTCGTGGGTCGCGGACGAGGCACCTGACGGGGTCTGTCGAGGCGGCCAGCCGGGCGAGCACGGCCCGTCCGACTGTGCCCGTCGCGCCGGTGAGCAGGATCACGGAGGGCGAGCCTAGCCGGTCCGTGGGCCGGCCAAGGGCATCTGTAAGATGGCGTCCCCGCCTGGCTCCGGTCCGGGCAGTGCCGGAACCCGACCCCCAAGGAACGAACCTCAGTGGCCTACGTCATCGCAGAGCCGTGCATCGGCCAGAAGGACAACTCGTGCGTCGAGGTGTGCCCGGTCGACTGCATCCACCCCACCCCGGACGAGCCCGACTACGACAAGGTCGAGCAGCTCTTCATCGATCCGGAGGAGTGCATCGACTGCGATGCCTGCGTCGAGGCCTGCCCCGTGGACGCCTGCTTCGCCGAGGACCAGCTCCCGGAGGAGTGGAACAAGTTCACCGAGGTCAACGCGGCGTACTTCAAGAACGCCTAGCGGCGCGCCGCGTTAGTGAGCCATGGGTAGGGCGGTGCCGGTGACTTCCGGCACGCCCTGCAGCGGCGGCCCTGAGGGGGCTTGCAACACCGGGATCTGCTGAGGCGTCGCGGCGATCAGCCCGCGCGCGGTGTGGCCCAGCGCCTGGGCGGCCGGGGCGTCGGGATCGTCGATCACCAGCGGCCGGCCCTCGTCCGCGCCGATCCGCAGCGCCTCGTCCAGCGGCACCTTGCCCAGCAGCGGCACGTCGAGCTCGTCGGCCAGCTCTTGGCCGCCGCCCTCGCCGAAGATCGTCAGCCGCTCACCCGCAGGGGTGGTGAAGCCGGACATGTTCTCCACCACGCCGGCGATCTCGAGGTCGTAGCGCAGCGCCGTGTCGGCGGCCCGCTTGGCCACCTTCTGCGCGGCCGGCTGGGGCGTGGTCACGATCACGAACCTGGACTGGGGCAGCAGCTGGGCGAGCGTCATCGAGACGTCGCCGGTGCCCGGGGGCAGGTCGATCAGCAGGTAGTCGAGCTCGCCCCACTCCACGTCCTCGAGGAACTGGCGGATGGCCTTGTGCAACATCGGACCGCGCCACGTGATGGCCTGGTCCTCCCGGTCGAGGAAGAACTCGATTGAGATTGCCTGCACGCCGCCCGCGCCGACCAGCGGCACGATCTTGCGATCGGCGGTGACCTTCGGCCGCCCGTGGACACCGAGCATGCGCGGGATCGAATAGCCCCAGACGTCGGCGTCCATGGCCGCAGCGGTCTTGCCCTCGAGCTGCAGCGCGGCGGCCAGGTTGGAGGTCACGGTGGACTTGCCCACACCGCCCTTGCCCGAGCCGATGCAGATCACGTTCTTCACTCGCGCGAGCGCGCCCTGGGGGAGCCCGCCCTGGCGGCCGAGTCGCTCCTGGAGGGTCTGCTTCTCGGAGTCAGACAGCACGTCGAAGTCGACGGTGACCGCGCTCACGCCCTCCAGCCCACCGACGTGCTCGGCGACGGCGGTCGTGAAGTGCGAGCGGATCGGACAGCCGGCCGTGGTGAGCGAGACGCGCACGTGTACGCGCCCGTCCTCGGCCTGTTCGATCGAGCGGACCATGCCCAGCTCGACGATGTCCTTGCGCAGCTCTGGGTCGATGACCTTGCGCAGCGCGTCGCGGACCTGATCTTCGGAAGGCATCTCCCCCATTGTCGCAGAGGGCGATTCCTGCCGAGATCGGCAGGCCGCCGTCTACCGATTGGGCAGGATGCCAATCGGTCATGGGCATCCAAAGGCCGACGGCGCCCAAAAAGGACGCCGCCGGCTGAGGGAGGAGAGATACTGCTACTGCCGACGGAGTATGAGGTCGGCAGTCTTACCCCGAGTCCGGTCTCTCCGGCCGGTCGGGGGGAAGCGAGTGGCGCTACGACAGGGTGGAGACCACCTGGTCGGAGACGCTGTTCACCTGGCGCTCGACGTCGCGGCGGACCGACTTGACCTGACGTCCCGCATCGCGGCGGTTGCGCTTGACCAGGCGGGTGGCCTGGTTGCGGCGCTGACGCAGCTCACGCTCGACCTGGGTGCGGGTCCGCTTGACCTCGCGCCGCACGCGGTTGCGGGCGGTGTTGCCCCGACGCTCGAAGCGCTTGAGGTCGGTGGTCACCTGACGCTGGAGCTTGTTGATCTCGCGCTCCGCGGTGTTGCGGCTGGTGTAGGGCTTGACGGCCTCGACCACGTTGTCGCGGGCGGTCAGTGCGGCACCGACCGGGATCAGCACGGCGCGCTGGGCGCTCGTGGCCAGAGCCTCGACGCGCAGGGCGCCGGCCTCGGCACCGGTGGAGGCGGTGCGACCGGCCGTGGTGGCCGTGCGCTTCGCCGCACTCGAGGTGCTGCGCTGCGTGTTGCGGGTGTTGCGACGCGCGGTGGTCGCGGTGCCCTTGGCAGCGGCCTTGGTGTTCTTGGCGCCGCTGGTGGCGGCGTTGCGCTTGCGAGTGGCGGCGGCCTTCTTGGCGGCGGCCTTTCGCTGGGTAACGGTCTGTTCAGCCATGGGGTGGGAACCTCTCCTTCTCGGGTAAATCGAAGCTTATTATAACTAAGCTCAGTAGTTGTATACCACCGAACACCTGTACGTAAACCTCTTCCATCGAGGCGTTACGCGGGTGGCGCGAAACCGCTCTGGAGTGCGGCGCGGCTAGAGGGAAGCGTCCGAGCGCCGGGCGATCCAGCGCTCGGGGTGGCGCAGCTCGGCATCATCGGGAAGGGCCTCCGGGGAGTCCCAGACGCCGCGCAACAGCACGGGCCCGCCGGCTTGGGCCACGGCGTCGCAGAACGCCTTGCCGTCGCGGTACTGGCGCATCTTCAGGTCCATGCCCAGCAGCTTCAGCAGGATGCGCTGGGGCGCCGAGCGATCGTCGCGCCGGCGCTCCATCGCGGCCCGGAGCCCCTCATGGTGAGGGACGAGCTCGGGCGCGAGCGCGTCCATGACGTGCTCGGCGTGGCCCTCGACCACCGCCATCGTGAGCTGCATCCGGTCGATGATGTCGCGCTGGTTAGGGGTCTGGACCAGCGCCGCGAGGCCGCCCTGGCGAAAGCGGCCGATCAGCTCGGCCGGGTCGGGCAGCGATGGCAACGCGCCCGCCGCACCCCTGGTGATCTTCACATCGACGGTGTCCAGGTACTCGCGCAGCAGCCCGCCGAGGTGTGCGCGAAGCCACGGCACGCCGCCGAACTGGAGCGCGTGCACCATCTCGTGGACGGTCACCCAGCGCACGAAGCTCTCGCGGTCCACCCCCAGGGCGACGCTCGCCTCGTCCAGGTTGGGTGCGACCAGCAGCAGCCGCGGAGCGAGGTCGGGGGCCAGCAAGGACAGCTCGTACTGACCCAGGACGTGTTGGCTCAGGTAGCCGGTGACCAGGCCCACCTCGGCGGCGAGCGTCAGACCGGTGCCCGCGCGCAGCGCGCCGGCGAAGGGCCCCATGGCGGCGAAGCGGTCCTGCAGCCGGAGGGCGACGGGGTCGAGCAGCGTCGACAAGGTGGAGAGGTTGGCCTCGGCCCACTCCACACGCGAGACCGCCTCGGCCGGCGGTATGGGCCATTCGGGCACCAGGCCTGTGTGCTCGCTCACCGGCGCCTCCAGCTCGCGGCCCAGCTCGGCGACGTCCAGGCCCAGGTCGGGCAATCGGTCCGACCGGGCGGCGAAGCGGGCTATCTGGCGGGCCACGCCCCAGTCGACCATCCCGGCTAAAGCTAGACCCCGGCCGGCGTAGCGCTGCGGGCTAGACCAGCTCGGGCAGCTCTTGGCGCGTCTCCACCACCGGCGCGAACAGGTCTCCCTGCTCGGCCAGGCGCTCCAGAACGTCCTCGGCCTCGAAGACCAGCTCGCTCGCGTCGCCGCCCTCGGCCGCGCGCTCGACCTCCTCCCAGGCCAGCGGTGTCGATACCCGCGGGCCGGCCATGGCGCGCAGCGAGTACGGGGCGACGGTCGTCTTGTGGCGGTCGTTCTGACTCCAGTCGATGAACACCTTGCCGCGCCGCAGCTCCTTCTTCATCGCGGAGACGATCAGGCTCGGCTCGCGGTCCTCGAGCACGCGCGCGAGCCCGTGGGCGAAGGGCTTGGTGTCGTCGTAGGTGACCCCGGAGCCCAGCGGCACGTAGAGCTGCATGCCCTTCGAGCCCGATGTCTTTGGGTAGCACTCCAGGCCGAGCTGGTCGAGCACGTCGCGCAGCATCAGCGCCACCCGGCAGCACTCGAGCAGCGCGGCGGGGGGCCCGGGGTCGAGGTCGAAGGCCATCACCGTCGGGGCGTCGGGATCCTCGGCCAGCGCCAGCGACGGGTGCAGCTCCAGGTCGGCCAGGTTCGCGAGCCACACCAGCGTGGGCAGGTCGTCGCAGAGCACGAAGTCGATCCACTTGTCACCGGCCGAGATGCGCTGCGAGTTGACCCACTCGGGGGCGTGCGAGGGTCTCTGCTTCTCGTAGAAGTGGCCGCCCTCCACTCCGTTGGGGTAGCGCTTGAGCGTGAGGGCGCGGCCGCGCAGGTGGGGCAGCAGCCAGGGCGCCGCGCGCGTGTAGAAGTCGATCACCTGGCCCTTGGTGAAGCCCACCTCGGGGTAGAGCCCCTTGTCCAGGTTCGACAGCCGGAGGCGGCGGCCCTCGACCTCCACCTCGACCGACTTGGCGGGGGCCACCTACTTCTTCGCGGCGCTCTTGGACTTCGACTTCGAGCCCGACTTGGCCCTCGAGCCCGAGCCCGAGCCCCCCGACTTGGACTTGGTGCCGTTGGACCCCGACTTGGACTTCGAGCCGTTGGAGGAGGACGTCGACTTGGGCTTCGCCCCGCTCTGGCGCTTGGAGGAGGAGATCGACGCCTCCAGGGCAGCCATCAGGTCCGGCACCTCTTCGGGCTCGCTGGCCTGGGGGGCCTCCACGTCGATCGTGTGGCCCTCGGCCTTGCGCTCGATCATCTCCAGCACGGCGTCGCGGTACTCGTCGCGGTACCGGGAGGGGTCGAAGTCGGTGGTCAGGGAGTCGATCAGCTGCTGGGCCATCTCGACCTCCTTCTTGGAGGCCTTGGCCTTCTTTTCCTCGGGCAGGTCGCCGAGGTCGGACGGCGGGACCACCTCGTCGGAGAACAGCATGGTCTCCATGGTCAGCACGCCCTCGTGCGCGCGGATGGCCACGAGCTGCTCCTTCGAGCGGATCACCACGCGCGCGATGCCCACCTTGTCCGAGGCCTCCATTGCCGAGTAGAGCAACGAGTAGGGCTTCTCGGCGCCCGGGCCGGGGGCCAGGTAGTACGGGTGGTCGTAGTAGATCGGGTCGATCTCGTGGAGATCGACGAAATCCTCGATGTCGATCGTTCGCGTCTTCTCCGGCTGCAGCGAGTCCAGCTCGGCCGGCTCGATCACCACGTAACGGTCGGGTGAGATCTCGTAGCCCTTGACCAGCCGGTCGAAGGGCACCTCCTCGCCCGTGTCCGGGTTCACTCGCTTCTGCTGGATGCGGGTGTTGTCAGCGCCGTCGAGCTGGTTGAAGCGAACCGTCTTTCGCGAGACGGCGCTGTACAGCTTCACGGGGATGTTCACGAGGCCGAAAGAGATCGCCCCGCTCCAGATGGCACGCGCCATAGGCCCCACACGGTACCCGGACGGGGCTGCTTGCAACACGGCGGCAAGATCGCTTGCCCCTACCCCTCGCGAATCACCCCGGGCGCCTCGATGTCCTCGCGCAGGCCCTTGAAGGCGGGCGCCCGCAGCGTGGCGGTGCGGGTCCACTCCGCGAACTCCACATGGGCCACGAGTTGGGGCTCCACGAAGATCGTGCCCTTCGGGGGCTGGCGACCGGCGAACGGCGAGTCGTCGCGGCGCAGGGGCTCGAGCTGGGAGAGCGTGGAGGCCAGGGTGGCCTGGGTGAAGCCACTGCCCACCCGCCCGGCGTAGCTCAGCTCGCCGCCGGGCTCTTCGTAGACGCCCACGCACAGGGCGCCCAGGGTCTTCGCCCGCCCGCCCTCACCCGGCAGCCAGCCGCCCACCACCACGTCCTGGCTGGGGCGGTTCTTGATCTTCAGCCAGCAAGCCGACCGCCGGCCGGGCTCGTAGGGGGCGTCCAGTCGCTTGGCCACCACCCCCTCCAGGCCCTGCTGGGCGCTGGCCTCGAGCAGGGCCTGGCCGTCGCCCTCGCGGTAGCCGGGCGCGCGCCAGCTCGGGCCCTGCAGCTCCAGCTCCTCGAGCAGGTGACGGCGGTCGCGGTAGGGCACCGACAGCGTGGAGCGGCCCTCCAGCCACAGGAGGTCGAAGGCCACGTAGGCCACGGGTATGTCCTTCATCCGTCGGCGCACCTGCGAGTCCGAGCCCAGGTGCATGCGTGACTGCAGCCGCTCGAAGCTCGGTCTGCCCTGCGGGTCGAAGGCCACCACCTCGCCGTCGAGCACCACCCGGCGCGAGCCCAGCGCCACCGCCATCTCCCTGATCTCGGGGTAGCGCGGCGTGAAGTCGCTGCCGTTGCGTCCGGTCAGCTCCAGGTGGCCGGCGTCCACGTAGGCCAGCGCCCTGACGCCGTCCCACTTGATCTCGAAGGCCCAGCCGGCGTCGTCCTTGGGCAGCGGACCCAGCTTGGCCAGCATCGGCCGCAGGTCACCGGGCATGGGCTCGATCCCCGGCGCCGGCGGGTCCATGCGGTGGATCATCCAGTCGCGCCCGCGCGTGTGGAAGAGCACGTAGCGGCCCTGCACGCGGTCCCCGTGCAGGCGCACGATCACCTCCTTGTCACGGAACTTCTCGGCCTCGTAGGTCCCCGAGTCCCAGATCTCCATCGTGCCCCCGCCGTAGGAGCCCGCCGGGATCTCGCCGTGGAACTCCAGGTACTCGATCGGGTGGTCCTCGGTGTGCACCGCCAGCCGGTTCTCGTCGGGGTGGGCGGGGACGCCCTTCGGAAGCGCCCAGGAGGCGGCCACCCCCTCGTGCTCCAGGCGCAGGTCCCAGTGCAGGTGCGACGCACGGTGCTCCTGGATCACGAATCGGGGATGCCCTTCGCCGGCGGCCGCCCCGTCGGCTCGGCCGTCGGGCTCTGGCGTGCGCTCCAGGTCGCGCTTGGCGCGGTAGGGGCGAAGCGGGTCGGCCACGCCTTCATTGTGCCCCGCGACGGGGGCGCGTCCACCATTCGTCCAGTCCGCTGCCGGCCGACGCGGGCTCGGGCGGCACCCGCACGACAAGAGGGGCGTGAGCAACCGGCTTCGACCCCAAGCACTCCTCGTCGCCTTGGCCGCCCTGCTGGCCATCGCGGTGATGGCCACGCCGGCCACCGCCTCGAGCCGCTCGGCGCTGCGCGCCTCGATCTCGCTCGAGAAGCCCAGGGCCAAGGCCTCGTCCGACTGCGGCCAGGCCGACGCCCTCGCCGGCCAGGCGTCCGAGGCCGCGCTGGCCTCGAGCACCGTCTGCCTGCTCAACCGCGAGCGCACCTCGCGCGGCCTGCGTTCCCTGCGGGTGAACGACCGGCTCTCCGCCGCGGCGCGCCAGCACACCGAGGACATGGTCCATCGCCGCTACTTCGCCCACGACTCGCGCTCGGACGGCACCTCGGTCGACCGCATCCGCCGGTCCGGCTACCTGAGCGGCGCCCGCTCCTGGATGATCGGCGAGAACCTGGCCTGGGGCTCCGGGACCCGCAGCACGCCGCGCAACATCGTCGACGCCTGGATGCACAGCCCGGGCCACCGCCGCAACATCCTCACGGGCCGCTTCCGGGAGATCGGCATCGGCGTGGCATCCCGCGCACCGGGTCCGGTGTCCGCCGCCGCGGCCACCTACACCACCACCTTCGGCCAGCGCGGCTGACCCCCGCCGCCCGACCGGGCGGCAGGCGACTCTTATCCTGGGTGGGATGCCCGCCCGAAGCGTTGGACTGACCGAGCGCCAGCGCGCGGCGATAGACCATCCCAAGGGGCCGCTCCTGGTCACCGGACCGGCCGGCTCGGGCCGCACAACCGTGCTCGAGCACCGCTTCGCCGCACTGGTCGCGAGCGGCGCGGCACCTCCGCGACTGGTGGTGCTTTCGGCGTCGCGCGACACCGCCGAGGGCATGCGCGGACGCCTGCTCGAGCTCGTTCCGCCGCCCTACGACGAGCTGGGCGTGGACACCTTCGCCTCCTTCTGCGCGCGGCTGCTGCGCGCGGAGGCGGCCGAGGCCAGCCTCGATCCCGACTTCGTGCCGGTGGCCCCCGCCGAGCGGGTGGCGCTGCTGCTCGACTCGCTGGCCGAGCTGAGCCTGCGCCACCACGAGATCAGGGGGAACCCGGCCCCGCTGCTGGCCGGCTTCGTGTCGCGCATCGATCGCCTCAAGCAGGAGATGGTGCTCCCCCAGGATCTGATCGACCACGCCGGCGGACGCGCGGCCCAGGCCGATTCGGGCGACGACGCCGCCCGCACCGGCGCGGCCCGGGAGCTCGAGTTCGCCCACCTGTACGCCGCCCACGAGCGGCTGCTGGCCGACCGCGGCGCCGTGGACACCGGCGATCTGGTGCTGCGCGCCTTCCGCCTGCTTCACGAGCGCCCGCACGTCCGCGCCCGCGTGGCCGCCGGCATCGACGCCGTGCTGGTCGACGACTACCAGGACGCGAACTTCGCCCAGGCGACGATGCTGGCACTGCTCTGCGAAGAGGTGGGCGAGCTGACCGTCACCGGCGACCCGGCCCAGGCGATCGGACCGGCCGCCGCGGGCCGCAACCTCGATGACCTCCTGCGCGCCTTCCCGGGGGCGACCACCGTCGACCTGGCCCGCAGCTGGCGCTGCCCCGAGCGCGTGATGGCCGCGGCGACCGCTGCGCTGGGCGATGCGCCGGCCACCGGCGACTCCGCGGCCGGCCCCGGCGGCGAGGTGCGCTTCTGGCGCGCCACCTCCGAGCGCTCCCAGGCCCAGGCGGTGGCGGCGGAGGCGGCGCGGCTTGTGGACGCCGGCACCGACCCGGCGCGCGTGGCGGTGCTCGTGACCTCGGCCGCCCGGGAGGGCGCGGTGGTCTGCTCCGCGCTGGAGGAGCGCGCCCTGCCCTTCCGCCTGCACGGCTCGGCCGCCTACTTCCAGCGCGCCGAGGTGCGCGACGTGCTGGCCTGGCTGCGACTGCTGGCCGACCCGGCCGATTCCGGCGCCGCCGTGCGCGCGCTGGCCCGGCCGCCCGTGGGCCTGCACTCGGTGGACATCGCCCGCCTCACCCAGCTGGCCCGGCGGCGCAAGCTGGACATGCCGGCCGCCGTTGGCGCCGCGCTGGAGGGGCCCCAGCTAACGCCGGAGGGTCGCGACCGGGCGCAGATGTTCCTGCGCCTGTACCGGCCCGCCGCCGCCGCGTTCGAGGACCGCCGCCCCGACGCCTTCGTGCTGCGCCTGATCGAGCGCGTGGGCATCCGGCGCCAGCAGGTCTTCGCCACCCAGGCCGACACGGTCGAGCGCCTGCGCAACATCGCCGCCCTGCCCGACCTGGCCACCGCGTTCATGCGCCGCGAGCCGGGCGCGACCCCGCGCGACTTCGCCCGCTACCTGCGCGCGGTCGCCGACTCCGGCCTGGAGTGGGAGGAGGTGCCCGCGCCGCCCCGCGGGCAGGCGGTGCAGGTCCTCGACGTCGAAGCCGCGCGCGGGCGCGAGTTCGATCACGTCTTCGCGCTGGGCCTGACCGCCGACGCCGGCTCCGCGCGCGGCGAGCCGGCCGTTCCCCCCGAGTTGATCAAGCACCGCGGCGGCGGGGACGAGGACACGCGGGCGAGGCGGCTGGTGCACGTGGCGGCCACCCGCGCCGGCGCGGGCCTGGTGCTGTCGTTCGCCGAGAGCGCCGATGGTCGGCCGGCCGCCGCCGCGCCCGCCGTGCAGGACGCCCGCACCGCGCTAGCCCTCCCCGAGGAGCCCGTCGAGGAGGAGCTGTTCGGACCGGCCGAGGGCCTGCACGCCGCCTTCCGCACCATGCGCGACGAGCTCCTGGACACCGTGGCGCAGGTGGGCGGGCGGCTCGGGGAGATGCGCCTGGACGCCGCGGTCGACGTGGACCACGCCGTCGCGCGCTTCCTGGAGCTGGTGAAGGTGGCCGCGCTGATCGACCGGTCCGCGTCGGGCCAGGAGCCCGACCAGGCTCTGTCCGAGGTGAACGCGCTGCTGGCCCAAGGCGCCAGCCCGGCCCAGCGCGAGCTGCTCCAGGCCAGCGGCCTGGACGACTGGCTGCGCGACACCGGCCGTGTGGTCACGGGCCGCCCGGCGCCGGCCAGCGCGGGCCCCGAGCCCTCGCTGGACCCGTTCATCCCCCGCCGCGGCGAGGGGGTGATGCTGTCGGCCTCCGATATCGAGACCTACCGGCTGTGCCCGCTCAAGTACAAGTTCGCGCGCGTCTTTCGCATCCCGCAGGAGGCGACGATCCACCAGCGCTTCGGGATCGTGCTGCACCAGGTGCTGGAGCGCTTCCACCAGATCTCCGCGCCCGCGCGCGAGGACCTGTTCGACCTGTTCGAGTCCTCCTGGCGCCGCGGCGGGTTCGGCCATTCCGACGACGAGCTGCAGTTCCGCGAGCGCGCCCTCGACGCGCTCGGTCGCTACTGGGAGCGAGTGCGCGACCAGGAGGGAGAGCCGGCCTGGTTCGAGCGCTCCTTCTCCTTCCAGCTGGGGCCGCACCTGCTGCGCGGGCGGGTCGACCGCGTGGACCGCCTGCCGGACGGCACCTATGAGCTGATCGACTACAAGACGGGCAAGGCCAAGAGCGCGGAGGACCTGCGCACCGACATCCAGCTGTCGGTCTACCAGATGGGCGCGCGCGAGTCGTGGGGCGTGGAGACCTCCGCGCAGAGCTACATGTACGTGATGACCGGCGACAAGGTGCCGGTGGCCCACTCCGAAGAGGAGCTCGAGCGCGTCCGCGCGACAATCGAGAAGATCGGCTCGGGCATCCTGCGCCAGGAGTTCCAGCCCACCCCGAGCGCCGAGATCTGCTCGTTCTGCGACTACCGGATCATCTGCCCGGCAGCCGAACGGTGATTACGGGTTCTCGGGACCCTTCTGGCGCAGGAACTTCTGGAAGTCGCTGGCGATCGCGTCGGCCGAGGGCAGGTTGGTCGGCTCCTCGGCGTCTTCGGTCACCTCGTCCATGGCCGTCTCCAGCCGCTCCACGAACGCCTTGACCTCCGGGTCGGAGGCCACCGCGGCGGTCACCTGGCGCTCGTAGTCCTCCGCCGCCTCCTCCAGCTCGCTCGCGTCGATGATCATGCCGGTGGCGCCCTCGAAGGCGCGCACCAGGGCGAGCGCGACCTTGGGGTTGGGCGTGGCGGCCACGTAGTGGGGGACCGATGCCCACAGGCTCAGCGACTGCAGGCCGGCCTCGGCGCAGGCGCTCTGGAGCACTCCGACGATGCCCGTGGGGCCCTCGTAGCTCGTGTGCTCGAAGCCGAGCCGGTCGACCATCTCCTCGTCGGAGCAGATGCCGCTGATCGAGACGGCACGCGAGTGGGGCACATCGGCCAGCAGCGAGCCGAGGGTGATGACCATCTCCGCGCCGAGGTCGTGGGCGGCCTCGACCACCGCGTCGCAGTAGCGCCGCCAGCGCAGCGAGGGCTCGACGCCTTGGAGCACGGCAAGGTCGCGCTCGGAGCCTGGTACCTCGGCGGCGGTGATGCTGGTGTCGGGCCAGTCGATCTCACGCAGGTGGCCGTCGACCAGGCGCACGTCGGGCCGGACGCTGGTGAAGTCGATGAACTCGTCGGGATCGATGCTGGCCACCTCGACGTGATCGAAGCGGTCCTGGATGAACTCGGTGGCGGCGGTGGCCGCGTCGCCCGCATCGTTCCATCCGCGGAAGGCCGCCACCAGCACGGGACGCCTCAGTGCGGGTCGGGCGCGCCAGATCAGATCGGACATCACGTTCACGGTAGACGAGTGCGAATCGGACAGCGGCCGTTCGGCGTGCCCGCACGGCCGCGGCGGCCGGGGGTCGTCCGCCGCGCCGCGCAGAATCGAGCGCGTGCCGACCGTCGCGGATGACCGCCCTACCGTCGCCTCCCTGCGCCCCGGCGCAGAGGTCGACGGCGTGTTCGCCTGTGCGCGCAAGGATCGCCTGACCGCGCGCTCGGGCAGCGCCTACCTGGCGCTGGAGCTGCGCGACCGCACCGGAGCGATTCCGGGCCGCGCCTTCCGGGACGCCGACTTCCTGGCCGGGCGCTTCGACCGCGGCGACCTGGTCCGGGTGCGGGGGCGCGTGGAGCGCTTCCGCGACGAGCTCCAGGTGGAGGTGCGAGCGATCGAGCGCGCCAACGAGCCCGACCTGGACCCGGCCGCCTTCCTGCCGATCGCCTACCGCGACCTGGAGGAGCTGGATGGCTTTCTCGAGCACCTTGCCCGCGAGGTGCACGACCGCGATCTGCAGCGGCTACTCGACGCCTTCCTCGGCGACAACGCCTTCCGGGAGTCCTTTCGCCGCGCCCCCTGCACTCGCGCCGGCCACCACGCCTACCTCGGCGGGCTGATCGAGCACACGGTGGCCGTGGCCACCCTGGCCCAGGAGACGTGCATCCTGCACGCCCGTCTTGACTCCGACCTGCTGCTGACCGCGGCGATCGTTCACGACATCGGCAAGACCCGCGAGTTCGACTACGGCGCGGAGATCTCCCTGAGCCAGGAGGGCGCGCTGCTCGGACACCTCCAGCTCGGCCAGCAGATGGTCATGGAACGCGCCGCCCGGCTGGACGGCTTCCCCCCCGCCCGCCTCCTGGCCCTGTGCCACTGCGTGCTCGGCCACCACGGCCCCGACCCGCTGCCCGGCCGGCGCTTCGCCTCGGCCGAGGCGATCGCGCTCGCGCGACTGAACGCGGTCGACGCCGCCGTGAAGGGCGCCCTGGAGCATGGTCTGCCGTGAGGGTGCGAAGGGCGGCCGCCGAGGACTTCGAGGCCGTGACCCGGCTGCTCGAGGAGCTGGGCCGCGACGTGGTCGGGCCCGAGACCGAGGAGGCATGTCGTGAGGTGTACCTGGCGCAGGTCCAGGGAGCGGAGGCGGCGCCGCTGGTGGTCGAGGACGAGGGCGGCGCCGTCGTGGCCTGCTGCTCGCTGCACTTCCGCCCGCGGCTGAACCGGCCTAAACCCGACGCCTGGATCCCGGACCTGGTGGTGACCGCCGGCGCACGCCGCCGCGGCGCGGGCCGGGCGATGCTGGAGGAGGCGGAGCGCCTCGCGGGAGAGCGCGGCTGCTGGCAGCTCACGCTCGAATCGGGCTACCAGCGCAAGGAGGCCCACGTGATGTACGAGGCGTTCGGAATGCAGAACGAGGGCTACTACTTCTCAAAGCCTCTGGCCTGACCAGCAACCAGCAACCAGCAACCAACCAACCAACCAACCAAGAGCAACTGGTACAGTCAGCTGACCAGTGCCGCCGCTCGCCCGCACTCGACCCCTGCCCGACTCGGTCTACGCCTCGCTGAGCGAGCAGATCCTCGCCGGCGACTTCGCTCCGGGCGACGCACTGCCCTCCGAGCGAGCGCTCTCCGAGGACTACGAGGTCAACCGCCACGCCATCCGCGAGGCGATGAAGCGTCTCCAGCAGGCGGGACTCGTGCGCGTCTCCCACGGCGGCGCCACGCGCGTCCTTGACTGGCGCGCCTCGGGGGGCCTGGACCTGCTCGTCCAGCTCGGTCGTGGTGGCGGGCTGGGGCCCGAGCTGGTCCGGTCCGCCCTGGAGATGCGCAGCTGCATCGGCATAGACGCCGCCCGCCGCTGCGCCGAGCGCGCACCCGCGCCGGTGATCGAGCAGCTCGAGGCTCTGGTGGCCGAGCCGCCGGCCGGAGACGAGCAGGCCGCCGACGCCTACGAGCGGCTGTGGGCGCTGATCGTGGAGGGCGCGGACAACCTGGCCTACCGGCTGGCCCTGAACAGCCTGGTGGGGGTCGGCGGCGGCTTTGACCTGCGCGCCGCATCACTGGCCGAGGCGACCGATTTCGAGGCCCTGGCCGAACTGGTCGGGGCCATCGCCGCCGGCGAGGGTGAGACCGCCGCTGACACCGCACACGAGCTTTTGGATCGGACCCGATGGTCGATCTGATCCTGTACGCCGTCCCCGCCTTCATCCTGCTCCTGGCGGTGGAGGCGGTGTCGTTCAAGGTCGCCGCCCGCGAGGATCTCAAGGGCTACGAGGCCAAGGACACCCGCACCAGCCTGAGCATGGGGATGGGCAACGTGGTGGTCAACGCCGGCTGGAAGGCCGTCGTGCTCGTGATCTACGCCGGCCTGTACGCGCTCACGCCGCTGCGCGTGCCCTCCAACGCGTGGTGGGCCTGGATGGCGCTGTTCTTCCTCGACGACCTGGCCTACTACTGGTTCCACCGCATCTCCCACGAGGTGCGCGTCTTCTGGGCGAGCCACGTGGTCCACCACTCCTCGCAGTACTTCAACCTCTCCACAGCGCTGCGCCAGACCTGGGTGCCGATGACCTACTTCCCGTTCTGGATGCCGCTGGCGCTGCTCGGCTTCAAGCCGTGGATGATCTTCGCGCAGCAGGCCGTAAGCCTGGCCTACCAGTTCTGGATCCACACCGAGCGGATCGGCAAGCTGCCCCGGCCGATCGAGCTCCTGTTCAACACGCCGTCCCACCACCGCGTCCACCACGGCTCGAACGACCTCTACCTCGACCGCAACTACGCCGGCATCCTGATCATCTGGGACCGCATGTTCGGGACCTTCCAGGGCGAGGAGGAGCAGGTGCGCTACGGGTTGACCAAGAACATCCGCTGGTTCTCGCCGCCCAAGGTGGCCTTCCACGAGTACATCGCGGTGTGGCGCGACGTGCGCGGCGCCGCGTCGTGGCGCGACCGCCTGGGCTACGCCTTCCGCGGGCCGGGCTGGGCGCCGAAGTAGTCTCACCCGGGTGTTCCTGGACGAGCTGACGGGCCCGTGGGTGGCCGCTCTGCGCGAGTCGGTGCCCGACCTGCACCTGGTCGACGCGCACACCCACCTGGGCCAGAACGACCCCGACGGCTTCCGCTGCGACCGGGCGCAGCTGGTCGAGGGATTGGCGAGCGTCGACGCGCGCGGAGTGGTCTTTCCGATGCACGAGCCCGCGGGCTATCCCGAGGCCAACGACGTGGTGATCGCCGAGGCGGCGGAGTCGGACGGACGGCTGGTTGCGCTCGCGCGCCTGGACCCGGCGTCCGATCCCATCGCCGAGGCCGAGCGCAGCCTGGCCAACGGCGCGGCGGGCATCAAGCTGCACCCCCGGGCCGAGGGCTTCCCGCTCGACACGCCCGAGCTGGCCGCGGTGTTCGCCCTGGCCGACGAGCGCCGGCTGCCCGTGCTGGTGCACGCCGGGCGCGGCATCCCGGCCCTGGGCCGCCACGCCGTCGCGCTGTGCGAGCGCCATCCGGGCCTGAGGCTGATCCTGGCCCACGCCGGCATCTGCGACCTGGCCTGGATCTGGCGCGCGGCCGAGGAGCTGCCCAACCTCCTCTTCGACACCTCGTGGTGGTCGACCAGCGACCTGTTCAC
Source organism: Solirubrobacterales bacterium (assembly GCA_038202855.1). Lineage (GTDB taxonomy): Bacteria > Actinomycetota > Thermoleophilia > Solirubrobacterales > Thermoleophilaceae > JAAYBF01. The sequence continues at coordinate 19,761 of JBBREO010000016.1, read as the reverse complement.
GCTGTGGTCGATGGTGCCGCCCGGGCAGGTGCTGTTCGCCAGCGACGCCCCCTACGGGACCCCCGGCTTCGCCGCCGCGCTGAACCTGCGGATCGCGCTCCAGGCCGGCCTGACCCCCGACCAGATCCAGCTGGCCTTCGGCGGCCAGATGGAGCGCATCCTGGCGGGCGAGGACTTGGCCGACGGCGGTCGGCCCACGCGCGCCCCGCTCACTCTGGACCCGCTGCTGGACCGAGTGCACACCTTCACGGTTTCGGCATTCGGGCAGCTGCTGGCCCGCCAGGAGCCGGACGAGGCATTGAGCCTCGTGAAGCTGGCGTGCGAGGTGGGCGCCGACGCCCCCCAAGCGGAGGTCTGCGCCACCGTCCTGCGCCTGCTCGAGATTCGCGAGGAGTTCGTGGCCGCCGGAGGCGAGGACGGCCGGCCGGCCGGCTTCCCGCCCGGGCTGCAGCTGCTCGTGGCCGCCGCCGGTGTCGTACGCACCCCGGACGTGCCAATGCCCCCGCTGTCCGAGCCGGCGGAGAGCGTGGACGAGCGGGCGGCCTAGGCCTCGATCTCGAAGTGGGAGACCTCGCGGTCGGGGAAGCGCTCGCGGACCTCATCGACCACGCCCTCTTCCTGCCAGTTCTTCTCGCCGCCTCGATGGGTGCAGAGCACGATGGCGTCGGCGTCGAAGGTCACCAGGGCGTCCTCTATGGCCTGGATCGGGTCGCCCTCGCCGGTGTCCCCCAGCGCGTCGATGCCCTCATCCACCATCCGCTCGGCGCTCTCGTCGGCCACCTCTTGGGCGCGATCGATCGCCTGATCGGGATCGGACATCAAGAACCGCATCTTGCTGTTCAGCGCTGGCGCCACCACCAGCACCTTGGCGTCCTCGGCGTACTGCTTGCCGACGGCCGCACGGAGCACGTCGGCCGAGATCGGCTCCGCCGCCAGCGCGATGATCTTCTTGCCCATGACGGGCGGCTTACCCGTCGCGGCGGGTTCTCACGCGGCGTCGCGCAGCGCGTCGATCTCGCGGTGCGAGGACAGCCGCTCCAACGCCCGTGACTCCAGCTGGCGCACGCGTTCGGCCGACAGGTCCAGGCGCCGGCCGGTCTCGCGCAGCGCCTTGGGCTCCTCGCCGTCGATGCCGTAGCGCATCCGGATCACGCTGCGCTCGGGCTCGGGCAGGTCCTCCACGGTGCGCCGCAACGTCTCCTGGGCCAGGTTGACCTGGATCTCCTCCTCCAGCTCGGGCGCGTCGCTGGGCAGCAGGTCGCCGAAGGCCGTGTCGCCGTCCTCGCCCACCGCGCGGTCGAGACTGGTCACGGTCCGGGCCGCTGCCCGCACCTCCTCCACCTGCTCCTCCGGGATCTCGGCCTCCTTGGCGATCTCCGAGTCGGTGGGCTCGCGCCCCAGCCGAGCGCTCAGCTCGCGTTCGGCGCGCACGAGCTTTCGCTCGCGCTGGCCGATGTGCACCGGGATGCGGATCGTCCTGGCCTTGTTGGCCAGGCCGCGCTGGATCGCCTGGCGGATCCAGAACGTCGCGTAGGTGGAGAACTTGAACCCCTTGCGGTAGTCGAACTTCTCCGCGGCCCGGATCAGGCCGAAGATGCCCTCCTGGATCAGGTCGAGCAGCGACAGCTCCTGCCCCTGGTACTTCTTGGCGATCGACACCACCAGGCGCAGGTTGGAGTTGATCATCCGCTCCTTGGCCTCGAGGTCACCCTGCTCGATCCGCTTGGCCAACTCGATCTCCTCGAGCTTGTTCAACAGCGGGTAGCGGCGGATCTCGTTGAGGAACAGCTGCAGCGCATCGGTGGTGGTGCCGTTGAGGTCTTCGAGCTTGAAGTGGGTGTCGGCCACGCCCTGGCGGCCGCAGTCATCGGTGAGGACGATGCCCTTCGCGTCGATCTGCTCGTGCAGCGACTCGAGCTCCTCGTCGGTCAGCTCCAGCGCCGCGGCGCGCTCGTCGAGCTCGGAAAGGTTCACGCAGCCGGCCTCCTCGCCGCGGGCCAGCAGCAGGGCGATCTCGGGTCGCGGAGACGGGTCGGCGGCCATGGGTGCAGACTACGCCTAATCGTGGCCCGAGCGGGCGGGGGCGGACCTAGATCGAGTCGGTGTCGTCGACCATCTCGAGCCGCTCGTCCAGACGCGTGATGGTGAAGACGCGGTGCACGGTGTCAGGCCCCCGGCGGACCACCATGCGCCGGCCGGCGCGGCGGGCGCGTTGGTCGGCGGTCACGATCGTCCTGAGGCCCGTCGAGTCCAGGAAGGTGAGCCCACTGAGGTCGAGCACGATCAGGTCGTGGCCGTCCGCCTCCACGCGGGCGAGCTCCTGCTCGACCTTCTCGATCGTCGACAGGTCCAGCTCGCCCTTCAGCGCCAGCTGGACTCCGCCCTCGCGATCCTGCGTGTCCACCTCCAAGATGGTCAAGGCGCCCGAGGCTACCCGTTCGGAGCGGCGGCACGCGGATCGGGGGTGACGACCCGGCGGATGAGCTGCGCCGCCATCAGCACCTGCACCGCGGCGAACGAGAGCTCGAGCGCGCGCTCCCCGACGGCGTGCGCCACCAGCACCCCGCCCACGACTCCGAGCGGCGACAGCAGCGCCAGGGTCACTCCGTCGCGGAGACGCAGGTTGCCGTAGCGGCTCTGGCGCCATGCGCCCGCGCCGCCCACCATCACCACCGCCAGCAGCGAGGTGGCCTCGGCGTCGATCTGGGCCAGGCCGAGGAAGAACACGAGACCGGGGACGAAGAGCACCCCGCCCCCCACGCCCACCAGGCCGGCCAGGATCCCGCCGGCCACCCCGATGGACACCGCGCCGATCACGTCCGTCAGCTCCATCAGAGCACCAGCACCGCGGCCGAGATCACCAGCAGCACGGCGAACGCCGCGGCCACCGTGCGCTCGGGGATGCGCTGCTGCAGCGCCGTGCCGGCCACCACGCCGCCCACCGCCGGCACCCCGATCAGGACCCCGTCGAGCAAGTGGACGCTGCCGTAGGCCCCGTGCGCCGCGGCGCCCAGCGCGGCGATCCCCACGATCGCCGCCAGCGAGGTGCCGGTGGCCTCGCGCTCGCCGTAGCCCATCCACAGCACCAGGGCGGGGACCATGATCGTTCCCCCGCCGACGCCGAACAGCGCGCTGAAGGCGCCCGCCGCCGTCGCTATCAACGCCAGGCGCAGGAGCTTGGGCATCGGCGGGCATACTACGTCGGGTGTCCGCACCCACCGCCGAGACGCTGGCCGACTCGCTCAGGCCGCTGACCGACGACCCCGCACGGGCCGCCGTGTTCTGCGACATCGACGGCACGATCGCGCCGATAGTCGACCGGCCCGAGGACTCCCACGTGCGCGACGAGGTGCCGCGGCTGCTGAGCCAGCTGGGCCGCCGCTACGGGCTCGTGGCCTGCGTGTCGGGGCGGTCGGTGGCCGAGGCGCGGCGGCTGGTGGGCGTCGGGGCGATCGCCTACGTCGGCTCCCACGGGGCCGAGGTGGCGGGGCCGGGCGAGAAGCGCCCGCGCGTGATCGACGCCTTCGCCTCCTGGCAGGAGCGGGTGGGCGCCTTCGTGACCGAACGCCAGGAGGACAGGGACCTCAAGCGCCTGCGGGTGCGAGTCGAGGACAAGGGCCCGATCAAGGCGCTGCACTGGCGCGGCGCGCCCGACGAGGGAGCCGCCGAGACCTGGCTCACCGGCGTGGCCCGGCAGGCCGAGGACGACGGCCTGGACATCCACTGGGGCCGCAAGGTGCTCGAGATCCGCCCGCCCGTGCACGTGGACAAGGGGGCCGGCATCAGGTCGCTGGTCGAGGGGCGGGCGCTGCACAGCGCCCTCTATGGCGGCGACGACGTGACCGACCTCGACGCCTTCGACGCGCTCGACTCACTGCTCGAAGCCGGCCAGCTCGACGCCGCCGTGCGCGTGGGCGTGCGCTCGGACGAGGGTCCGGAGGCGATCGTCAAGCGGGCCGATCTCGTGGTCGATGGCGTCGCCGGCTTCACCGCGGTCCTGTCCGCGCTGGCCGAGTGAGGTTCGTCGACTTCCTTCGTACGTCCGTGCTGCTGTTCGCCGGCGCGGCGACGGCACTGGGGATGGTCGCCGTGGCGGGCGCCAACGCCAACGACGACACCGCCGCTCTCGTGTTCGCGGTCTGCTGGTGGTCCATCGCCACGGTGGGCGGCCTGTGGCTCGGCAGCCGAATGGCGCCCAGCCCGGGGATCGAGCGGCTGCTGGCCTCGGCGCGCGCCACCAACACGCTGCCCGAGGTCGAGCCCGGGTCGGTGATCTTCACCCGCCTGTGGCCGCTGGGGGTGGGCACGGTGGTGGCCGGCGGGATCGCCTTCCTGCTCCCCCAGCCCGCCGCGATCGCCGCCGGCTACGCGCTGGGCGCAGCGCTCACCTGGCGCCGGCAGGCCTCCGCCGTGCAGGCCATCGAGGACCGCGACGGCGTACGCTTCCACATGGACAAGACCTCGCCCTTCGGCCCGCCCAAGCTGATCCGCACGCCGTGGGCGCGCAAGATCGAGCCGGCGGGCGTCACACCCGCGTGACCACTAGCGGCCGCGCAGCTTCTTCAGCTCATCCCACTCACGGGTGTTGGCCACGTCCGCGGCGGTCAGCCACGCGCGGCGGGCCGTAGCCACCCCGTAGCGCATGTTGGACAGCGTCTCGGGACCGTGGGCGTCGGAGTCGATCACCAGCTTCACGCCGGCCCGGGCCGCCTCGCGCGCGTAGACCTCGTCTAGGTCGCGGCGGTTGGGGTTGGCGTTGATCTCCAGGAAGGTGCCCGTCCGCGCCGCGGCCTCGATCACCCGGTCGATGTCCACCGAGTAGCCCTCACGGCGGCCGATCAGCCGGCCCGTCGGGTGCCCCAGGACGTCGACCCGTGGGTTCTCCAGCGCAGCGACGATCCGGGCGGTCATCTCCTTGTCCGGCATCCGGAAGGAGGTGTGCACGCTGGCCACCACCCAGTCGAGCCGCTGCAGGATCTCGTCGTCGTAGTCCACGGAGCCGTCGGGCAGGACGTTGGTCTCCGTGCCGGCCAGCACGGTGATGCCCTCGACCTGCTCGTTGGCCCGGGCCACGCGCTCGATCTGGCGCTCGAGCTCCTCCGGAGTCACGTGGTTCCCGAACCCGTGCGTGGCCGAGTGGTCGGTGACCGCGAAGTACGCGTAGCCGCGCGCCCGGGCGGCCTCGGCCATCTCGGTGATCGTGGCCCGGCCGTCGGAGGCGACGCTGTGGGAGTGCAGGTCGCCGCGGATGTCCTCGAGTCGCACCAGCTCGGGAAGCTCGCCGGCACGAGCCGCGGCGAGCTCGCCGCGGTCCTCGCGCAACTCGGGTTCGATGTAGGCCATTCCGAGCAGCTCGTAGACCTCCTTCTCGGTGGCGCAGGCGTGCGTGGCGGCGGTCTCGTCCACCGCCACGCCGTACTCGCTCACGTGGATGCCCTGCTTCACGGCGGCGGTGCGAAGCGCCTCGTTGTGGCGCCCCGAGCCCGTGAAGTGCTGGAGCAGGTTGCCGAACGAGGCCTCGGGCACGATCCGGAGGTCGACGGGAATCCCCTGGTGGGTGATGGCCTTGGCGCCGGCCGCGCCCGAGCGGCTGACCTCGTCGATGGCGGGGAGGCCGGCGAAGGCCTCCAGCAGCGCATCCGCGTCGCCGGCGCAGGCCACGATGTCCAGGTCCTTGCAGGTCTCGGTGAAGCGGCGGGCGCTCCCAGCCAGCTCGACCCGGATGGAGGCGGGATGCTCGCGCAGGCCCTCCACCATCTCCTCGCCGATCGCCAGCGCCCTGGAAAGCAGCGTGCGCGGACGCTCTTCGCCGTCGGCCCCCGCCGCGAGCGCGGCCAGCACGTTCTCCTCGGCCTTGGGGCCGAATCCCGCCACGGTGCGCAGCCGCTCCTCCTCCGCCGCGCGCCGCAGGTCATCGAGCGATTCCACGCCGAGCTCCTTGTGCAGCAGCCGCGCGCGCTTGGGGCCGAGGCCGGGGACGCGCGTGACCTGCACGAGGCCGGCCGGGATGCGCGCCCGCAGCTTCACCGCCGATGGGATCGCTCCCTCACCGAGGAGGGCGTCGATCTTCTCGGCGATCGTCTTGCCCACCCCCGGCAGCTCGGCAGCCCGTCCCTGGGCCGCCATCTCGGCGACCGAGGCGCCGGACTCGCGGATCGCCTTCGCCGCGTTGCGATAGGCCAGCACGCGGTAGACCACGGCCCCGTCCAGCTCGTAGAGGTTCGCCAGCTCGTCGAAGGCGGAGGCGATCTCGGCGTTCTTCATCGTCACGGGACCCGGAATAGGGTACGCGCCGATGTCGGGAGCGTGGCTGGTCCTACCCACCTACAACGAGGCGGAGAACATCGAGGGGGTGGTGCGCGCCGCCCTGCCCGAGCTGGCGAAGGCCGGCGTGGAGCACCACGTCCTGGTCGTGGACGACAACTCGCCCGATGGAACGGGGCAGATCGCCGACCGACTCGCCGAGGAGAACCCCGAGGTGGACGTGCTGCACCGGCCGGGCAAGCAGGGCATCGGCCCGGCCTACGTGGCCGGCTTTCGCCACGCCCTGGGCCTCGGGGCCGAGTTGCTGATGGAGATGGACTCCGATTTCTCCCACGATCCGGCCGACCTGCCCCGCCTGATCGCCGCCGCCGAGGACGCCGACCTGGTGCTCGGCTCGCGCTACGTGCCCGGGGGCGGCGTGACCGATTGGGGCTTGGGGCGGCGGTTGATCAGCCGCGGAGGCTCCCTCTATGCCCAACTGATCCTCGGAATCCCGATCCACGACCTGACCGGCGGGTTCAAGTGCTTCCGCCGCTCGGTGCTCGAGCACCTGGACCTGTCCGAGGTGGGCACGGACGGCTACGGCTTCCAGATCGAGGTGACCTACCGCGCGGTGGGGGCCGGGTTCCGCGTCGTCGAGGTACCGATCGTGTTCCGGGACCGGCGTGTGGGGGCCTCGAAGATGTCCACCCGGATAGCCGTCGAGGCGTTCTGGAAGGTGCCCGCACTGCGCTTACGGGGCATCGGTCGGGGCCGTGTGGCCTCATTGTGACGACGCTATACTTTTTGAAGCATTAGCCGCCACCATCGACGAAGGAGCCCCCGTGGCAGGATCGATCAGCGAAGTTTCCGACAACAGCTTCCAGGCTGAGGTGATCGAGAGCGGCGAGCCGGTACTCGTCGACTTCTGGGCGCCGTGGTGTGGACCGTGTCGCGTGGTGGCCCCCCATCTCGAGGAGCTCGCCGGCGAGCGTGACGACCTCAAGGTCGTGAAGCTCAACGTGGACGACAACCCCCAGACGGCGGCCAGCTACAACGTCATGTCGATCCCCACCCTGCTGCTGTTCAAGAACGGCGAGGTGGCCCACCAGATCGTGGGCGCGCTGCCCAAGAACCGGCTGGTCCAGGAGATCGAGCCGGCCTTGGCGGCCTAGCACCCGCTAGAGCGAAGCCTTCGCGGCCCGGTCCACCGTGTGGGCCGGGCCGTTTGCGTCCTAGGCGGCCCGGGCCACCGCTATCCGCAGCTCGCGGCCCTCGATGTCGGTCCGCGCGGCGTCGCCGCCGTCCGGGCCGAAGCCGAGCGACGTGGCCAGGGTCTCGCCGGTCACGTACGCCTCGTGGGCGCGGACGGCGTCCAGCAGTCCGTCGTCGCCGTCGAGCGTCAGCTCGATCCGGTCCTCGACCTCGAGCCCCGCCTCCTTGCGCGCGTTCTGCACCGCGTGCACCACCTCGCGCGCGAGCCCCTCCGTGCGCAGCTCGTCGTCGAGCACGCTGTCCAGCGCCACGGCGTGCGTGCCCGAGCGCTCCACCTGATAGCCCTCCAGCGGCTGCAGCGCCATCTGGAGGTCCTGGGCGCTCAATGCGTGCTCGGCGCCGTCCACGTTCACGTGCACCTCCCCGCCCTCGCGCAGCGTGCGCGCGGCGCGCGGCGCGTCCAGACCCCCGACCGCCGCGGCGACCGACGGCATGTGCTTGCCAAAGCGGGGTCCCAGCGTCCGGTAGTTGGGCTTGAGCTCGAAGCGCCCGAGCTCGTCGGCGTCGCTGGCGTAGCGCACCCGCTTCACGTTGAGCTCCTCCCGGACCACGTCCTCGAAGCGCTCGATCGCCGCGCGCTCCTCCCCCGCGGCCACCACCACGGCCTCGCGTAGCGGCTGGCGCCCCTTCAACCGTCCGTGCGCGCGGGCCTCGCGGCCCAGGCCCACGGCCTCGCGGGCCACGCCCATGTCGAACTCCAGCCCCTCGTCGCGCAGCGCGGACGAGGGCTCGGGGAAGTCGCACAGGTGCACGGAGGGCTCGGAGCCGTCCAGGTTGGCGTAGATCGCGTCGGCCACGAACGGCGTGAGGGGCGCGACCAGCTTGGCCACGCCCAGCAGGCACTCGCGCAGGGTCGCGAAGGCGGCCGGATCGCCGTCCCAGAACCGCCGTCGCGAGCGGCGGACATACCAGTTGGACAACTCGTCCACGTACGCCGAGATCGCCCGCCCCGCGGTCGTGGTGTCGTAGTCGTCCAGGCGATCGATCACCACCTCGTTGAGCGACTGCAGGCGCGACAGCGCCCACGAATCGAGGTCCGTCGGCTCGACGCCCTCGATCGGCACCGGCTCGACGTCGTTCACGTTGGCGTAGAGCACGAAGAAGCCGTAGACGTTCCACAGCGTCTTGAGGAACTGCCGCACGGACTCGCCAACGGTCTCCACCGAGAAGCGGTATCCGTCCCAGGGCTGCTTCGAGGTGAAGTAGTACCAGCGGAAGGCGTCCGCGCCGTGGGTGTCGAGCACCTCCCACGGGGCGACCACGTTGCCCTTGGACTTCGACATCTTCTGGCCCTCGGGGTCGAGGATCAGGCCGAGGCAGAGCACCGTCTTAAACGATGCGCGGCCGTAGAGCAGGGTGGACACGGCAAGCAACGAGTAGAACCAGCCGCGGGTCTGGTCCAGGGCCTCGCAGATGTAGTCGGCCGGGAAGCGCCCCTCGAACGTGTCCTCGTTCTCGAACGGAGCGTGCCACTGGGCGAAGGGCATGGAGCCGGAGTCCCACCAGACGTCGATCAGGTCGGGCACGCGACGAAAGACCTTTCCGTCGCGCTCGAAGGTGGCGTCGTCCACGTAGGGGCGGTGGAGGTCGCCGGGCACCTCGGCCCCCAGCTCGCGCAGCTCCTCGCGCGAGCCCACGCAGACCGTCTCCGAGCCGTCCTCGGAGCGCCAGATGGGCAGCGGCGTGCCCCAGTAGCGCTCGCGCGACAGCGCCCAGTCCACGTTGTTCTCCAGCCACTTGCCGAAGCGCCCGTGCTTGATGTGCTCCGGATACCAGGTGACCTGCTCGTTGGCCGCCAGCAGCTGCTCCTTCACGGCGGTGGTCCGCACGTACCAGGAGGACTTGGCGTAGTAGAGCAGCGGCGTGTCGCAGCGCCAGCAGTGCGGGTAGGAGTGCTCGTAAGCCTCCTCGCGAAGCAGCCGTCCCGACTGGAGAAGCGCCTCCAGGATGTCGGGATCGGCCTCCTTGGCCTTGCGCCCGGCGAAGGGGCCCATGCGCTCGTCGAAAGTGCCGTCGGGCTTGACCGGGTTCTGCAGCGTCAACCCCTGCTCCTCGCCGAGGCGGAAGTCGTCCTCGCCGAAGGCCAGCGCGGTGTGCACCACGCCGGTGCCGTCATCGGTGGTCACGAAGTCGGCGGCCAGGACGGTCTGGCTCTTGGGGCCGAAGTCGGTCACGTAGTCGAAGGGGGGCTCGTAGCCGATGCCGACCAGCTCGGAGCCCTTGACGGGGTCGCTGGTCCGTATCCCCTCGCCCAGCACCTTCTGGACCAGGGCCTCGGCCACGATCAGCTGCTCACTTGTGCTGGCCCCGTCACTGCCAGTGCCGTCGACGTGTGCGCGCACGTAGGTGACATCGGGGTTGACGGCCAGCGCGGCGTTGGACAGCAGCGTCCACGGAGTCGTGGTCCAGCCCACGAAGGAGACCCCCGGCTCACCCCGGACGGGGAAGCGCACGTACGCACTGGGGTCGACGACGTCCTTGTAGCCAAGCGCCACCTCGTGCGAGGACAGCGCCGTGCCGCAGCGCGGGCAGTAGGGCACGACCTTGTGGCCCTCGTAGAGCAGGCCCTGGTCCCACACCTGCTTGAGCGACCACCACACCGACTCGATGTAGTCGTCGTCGAGCGTGTAGTAGGCGTCGTCGGTGTCGATCCAGAAGCCGATCCGCTCGGTCAGCTCGTGCCACTCGTCGATGTAGCGCAGCACCGACTCGCGGCACTTCGCGTTGAACTCGGCCACGCCGTAGCGCTCGATGTCCTCCTTGCTCGTGAAGCCCAACTGCTTCTCGATCTCCAGCTCCACCGGCAGGCCGTGGCAGTCCCAGCCGCCCTTGCGGTGCACGAGCTGGCCGCGCATGGTCCGGTAGCGCGGGAACACGTCCTTGAACACGCGCGAGAGCACGTGATGGGAGCCCGGCCGCCCGTTGGCCGTGGGCGGTCCCTCGTAGAAGACGTAGGGCTTCGCTCCCTCGCGCCGGCGAACCGATTCGTGGAACACATCGCGCTCGCGCCAGCGTTCGAGGATCTCCTGCTCGAGAGCGGGAAAGGACTGCTGGGAGTCGACAGGGGCGTAGCGGGGCATCGCCCGCTGAGTCTATGGACGGCGTCTACGCTGCCAGCTTGCGGCAGATCGTGGCCAGGGAGCGCTTCTCCTCCTCGTCCAGCGACGAGAACGCCGTGCTCACGCGGTCCGCGTGACCCGGGAAGACCCGGTCGACGAGATCCCGCCCCGCCGGCGTGAGGTCGACCGCGCTGCTACGCCGGTCGTGCTCCAGCCGCCGCCGACGCACCAGCCCGCGGGCCTCCAGGGTGAGCGTGACCTCGGTCGCGTTGGCCTTGGACCAGTCCAGCCGCCGGCGCATCGTGCGCAGCTCCAGCGAGCCGCCGGCCGTGGTGAGCACCACCAGCGCCGAGAAGCCGGCGGCCGACACACCCTCGCGTTCCAGATCGGTGGCCAGCACGCGCCGCACCGAGGTCTCGGCGCGCACCAGGGCCTGCAGCGCGCGGTGGGCGAGGGGGTCGCCGACCTCCAGGGGGCTCATCGCGCCGCGATGCTACGGCGGCGGCCGGATCGATCTGCGCGAAGAGCGACCCTCAGCGTGCGGCCAGGCGGACGCCCGGGAGCGCCTGGGGCGCCTGCTCGTGGGGCGCGTCGGCCACCACGACCTGGGGCTCGAGCCGCCCCGTGTCGACGTACTGCTTGAGCCGCTCGGCCGCCTCGGTGGGCGTGGAGCCCAGGGAGGGGATCGCGTGGTCGCCAGTCACGGGCATCGACGCGCGGTACTCGAACACCGGCGCCGCGGAACCGACCTGGCGGACCGTGTAGACCAGCCGGCCGAGTACCTCGAGCGTGGCCTCGCCGCCGCAGAAGACGAAGGCGGTGGGGTCGACCGCGCGCATGGCGCGCGAGACCCGCTCGGGCGGGAGGTCGAAGGACAGCAGCAGCGAACGGAAGCCCGCCCGGCGCACGGCGAGCTCGAGCGCCTGCACGTGCAGCGACTCGTGGTCGAGCCGCTCGGAGGAGTCGAAGAAGAGCACGCCTTGCGAACGAGACGCCGCGGGCACCACCCGACGGGCGGCGTGCAGCCAGCCCGTGGCCCAGCGACAGGCCAGCTCCCACTCGGCCTCGCGCGACTCACGGCCTTCGGCCAGCTCGATCGCGGGCAGCAGCACCTCCTCCACCGTCCTGTCGACGGAGCGGACGGCCAGGCTCTCCTCCATCACGCGGTCGGCGGCGGACTCGTCGAAGTGGTCGAAGGCGTCGAGCAGGCGGCTGGGCGAGCTGGGGCCCTCGCCGCGCTGGCGGGCGACCTCGATCGCCGAGGAGATGTTGTGGGTCTCGAGCAGGGCCCGGCGTAGGGCCTCGAGCTCGATCAGCTCGTACTGGCGGTGGCCACCGGACGTACGGCGGGGCTGGGGGTAGCCGAACCGGCGCTCCCATGAGCGCAGCGTGTTCGGGCTCACCCCGAGCAACTCGGCTGCAGCATTCGTCCTGATCCCGCTCATCCAGTCTCCTCTTTCCACCGCGTTCGGTGGCGACGGTCTACACGGACACCCGGCTTGCTTTGCCGGAATCCAGCTCCTGCACAGCTTCTCGGCCCAAAGCACTTCCGACTTGAGAGGTTTCTGTCGCATCGGGCGCCGTCGAGCAAGGAGTGCAGGGGTTTTTGCATCGGAGCCGCCGCCGGCGCCGAAGCCGGTCAGCGGCGTCCGAAGCCCGAGGGCTCCACGGTGATCAACGCCGCTCGCGGTCGGCCGCAGGTGGAGATGCGCGCCGCCATCGTGCCCACCGCGCCCGCGTTGGTGGTCAGTCCGCGCACGGGTATCACCTCCGGCTGCGCGGGGCGCGTTGCCGCCCGCGTGACCAGCCGGGTCAGGCGATCGTCGCCCATCGGGCTGGTCACCAGAGCCGTGAGGCGCGTGCCGAGCACGAGCTGCTCGGCGCCGAAGATCACCTCGGCCGCCTCGCTGATCGCGCTCACCCTTCCGTCGACCGTCGCGATCAGAAACGCCGCCCGGGCACCCGGGAGCGCGGCGCGGGCACAGGAGAGCAGGACGCCCATCCCGCAGACCTGGCATACGCGGGTGCGCGCCATGGGGCTATCCGCGCGCGGCGGTTCCTCGGCCGGCTCGCCACAGCGCGAGCAAAAACGGATGGCGTCCGCGACCGAGGGGGCGCGGTGGCCGATCTTGATCAGAGGCGCCATGGATCCATTCCTGCGCCGATCTGAACACGGACCCGGCAAATGCGCCCGGGGAGCACGGCAATTGCACCGGATTGCCCCCCGACCCGGGTGCGAACCCCCCGCGGCCCGGCCGCTTACGATCTGCGCGTGCGGCTGCGCGCCCTCCTCGTGCTGTGTGCCTCGGCGGCCTCCCTCGCGGGGTGCGGCCGGCAGGAGCCCACGGCAGTCGACCCGGCGTGCCGCGAGGGGTCGGGCACGATGCTGCGGGCGCTGCGCCGCGCGCCCGCCCCCGTGACCGTCGCCGGCAAGCCGCTGTCGACCTGCCTGCGCGACGCCGGAGACGGCGGCGACCTGCGCGACGTGGGGATCGGCTACCTGGACGCGGCGGCTGCGCTCGCCACCGCGGCGGAGCGCGAGCCGGACGGCCCCGAGGCGCTGCGACTCGGCTACCTGGTGGGCGCCGCCCACCGCGGCGCCTCCAGCGACCAGGGGCCCGCCTCCGAGCTAGTCCGACGCCTAGACACCGAGGCCACCCGGGCGGACAGGGGCTCCCCCGCCTATCGGCGCGGGGAGCGGGCGGGGCGCCGGGCGGGCTAGCCGCAGCGATAGCCTGGGATCCTCAGCGATCGGAAAGGCGTTCATGGCGGTTTCGCAGCAGTTGTGGGGCTCGGAGACGAGCAAGGCAGTGGACAACTTCCCCGTCTCGGGCGAGCGCGTGCCCACGCCGGTGGTGCGCATGCTCGGCCACGTGAAGGCCGCCGCCGCGCGCACCAACGCCGAGTTGGGCCTGCTGGACTCCGCCATCGCCGAGAAGATCGCCGCCGCAGGCGACGAGGTGGCCGCCGGCGAGCACGACGACCAGTTCCCGATCGACGTGTTCCAGACCGGCTCGGGCACCTCGTCGAACATGAACGCCAACGAGGTGATCGCCAACCTGGCCGGTGACGACGCCCACCCCAACGACCACGTGAACATGGGCCAGTCGTCCAACGACGTGTTCCCCTCGGCGGTGCACCTGGCGGCGGTGGCCGAGGCGCAGGAGAAGCTGCTTCCCGCCCTGGAGGGACTGAGCTCGACATTCGGGGCTCGCGCCGAGGACTTCGCCGACGTGGTCAAGGCCGGGCGCACCCACATGATGGACGCCGTGCCCGTGACCCTGGGCCAGGAGTTCGGCGGCTACGCGGCCCAGATCCTCCTCGGCCGCGAGCGCGTGGCCGACACCCTTCCGCGCGCGTCCCAGATCCCGCTGGGCGGGACCGCCACCGGCACCGGCCTGAACACGCACCCGGACTTCGCCGCGGGCGTGCGCGCCAAGCTGCGCGAGAGCACGGGCGTGGCCGCCGAGGGGCCCGCCGACCCGTTCGAGGCCCAGGGCAACCGCGACGCGCTGGTGGAGCTGTCCGGCGCCCTGAAGGTGGTGGCGGTGTCGCTGACCAAGATCGCCAACGACCTGGTGTTGATGGGGTCGGGCCCGCGCACCGGCCTGGTGGAGATCGCCCTCCCCGAGCTGCAGAAGGGCTCCTCGATCATGCCCGGCAAGGTCAACCCCGTCATCCCCGAGGTGGTGCTCCAGGTGGCCGCGCAGGTGATCGGCAACGACGCCGCCGTGACCATCGCCGGCACCCAGGGCGCCTTCGAGCTCAACGTGCGCGTGCCGGTTATCGCCCGCAACGTGCTCGACTCGATCACCATCCTCGCCAGCGCCGCCCGGCTGCTCGACGAGAAGTGCGTGGCCGGGCTGGAGGCAAACTTGGAGAACCTGACCCGGCACGCGGAGTCCACCCCGGCGATCGCAACCGCGCTGAACCCCCACATCGGCTACGACCGGGCGACCGAGATCGTGAAGGAGGCCGTGGCCTCCCAGCGCACGATCCGAGAGGTGGCGCTGGAGAAGGGCGTGGACGAGGCGACTCTGGACGAGGCGCTGGACCTGCGGCGGATGGCGCGAGGGTCGGCGGCCTAGTCCGCGGCGGCGGTCAGCTCCTCCATCTGGTCGTCGCTCAGCTCGATCGTCGCCGCGGCGCAGTTGGCCTCGAGGTGGTCGACCGACGACGTGCCCGGGATGGGCAGCATCACCGGCGAGCGGCGCAGCAGCCAGGCCAGCGCCACCTGTGAGGGCTCGGCGCCGGTGGCCTTGACCACGTCGTCGACCGGCCCTCCCTCCTGGGCCAGCTGGCCGCTGGCGATCGGGAACCACGGGATGAAGCCGATCCCCTCGCTCTCGCAGTGCTCGAGCACGTCCTGGGACTGGCGGGTGGTGAGGTTGTAGAGGTTCTGGACCGAGGCGACGTCGAAGACCTCGGCCGCCGCCCGGATGTCGTCCACCGAGACCTCGGACAGGCCGATGGCCGCGACCTTGCCCTCGTCCTGCAGCTCCTTCAGGAGGCCGAACTGCTCCGCGCGGTCGACCGCCGGATCGATGCGGTGCAGCTGGAACAGGTCGATCCGCTCCAGCCCCAGGCGGCGCAGGCTCATCTCGCACTCCTGGCGCAGGTACTCCGGGCGCCCGCACGGGTGCCACTCGCTCGGGCCGGTGCGCAGCAGGCCGGCCTTGGTGGCGATCAGGATCTGATCGTCGTAGGGGTGCAGCGCCTCGCGCAGCAGGTCCTCGGCCACGTAGGGGCCGTAGGAGTCGGCGGTGTCGAAGAAGTCCACACCGAGCTCGACCGCGCGCCGCAGGACGCGGATCGACTCGTCGCGGTCCTCGGGCTCCCCCCACACGCCGTCGCCGGTGAGCTGCATGGTCCCGTAGCCGAGACGGTGGATGGTCTTGCCGGCCAGATCGAAGGTGCCTCCGGCGGTCACGGGCTTGTCTGTGGTCTCCTCGGGCACGGCTCCTCCTGGGTGGTGGGGCGATCGTCGTTCACCTGCCCACCTCGCGCGCGCTTAATCGCGGCTGGCGCGCTCAGACAGGGCTCATGTCGCCCGAAGACCATGAAGGGGCATGGCGCGCGGTCGAGTCGTTCTTGCCGCGTGCATCGCACTCGCGGCGCTGTCGCTGACGCTGCCCTGGGACCTGAACGTCGACCCCTTCGGCTGGCTGCTCTGGGGCCGCGAGATCACGGATCGGCATCTCGCGCTCGACACCGTCGACTACCCGTCCTGGAAGCCGCTGCCGGTCGCGTTCACGATCGTCTTCTCGCTCTTCGGGGGAGCGGCGCCGGCGCTGTGGCTGGTGGTCGCCCGCACGGGCTCCCTGGTGGCCATCGCGCTCGCGTACCGCCTCGGAGCGCGGCTGGGCGGGCGGGTCGCGGGACTGATTGCAACCCTCGGCGTCGCGACCCTCTCGGGCGGCCTGCGCTACTTCGCGAGCGGCGCGTCGGAGCCGCTGCTGGTCGCGCTGGTGCTGTTCGCGATCGACCGCCACCTGGGTGGTCGGCGGGGGCAGGCGCTCGGCCTGGTGTTCGCCGCGTCGCTGCTGCGTCCCGAGGTGTGGCCGTTCCTGCTGATCTACGCCGCGTGGTACGGACGCCGCGGGCTGCGCCCGGCGCTGGCGGCCGCCGCCCTCCTCGGCCTGATCCCGCTGTTGTGGTTCGTCCCCGAGTGGATCGGCGCGGGCGATCCACTCCACGGATCGGTGCTGGCGAAGACGAGCACCGAGGCCCGCCACACGCACGATCTCGCACACCCCACGCTCGAGGCGGTCCGTCGCGGAGCGGCGCTCGTCCTCGCTCCCCTGACGCTCGCCGCGGTCCTGGCGGTGGTCCAAGCCGCGCGCCGGCGCCAGCGGCTGCCGCTGGCCTTGGCGGCGGGAGCGATCGGGTGGATGGCCCTTGTCGCGACGATGACCGCGCTGGGCTATCCGGGCCTGCCCCGCTTCGCGCTGCCGGCCGCGGCCGTGGTGTGCGTCCTCGCGGGCGTGGGCGTGGCCCGTGTCCTCGATCGCGTGCCCCCGGGCCGCCTCCGCGGGCTGGCGGTCTGCGCGCTGGTACTGGTGGCCGCACCGTTCGCCGCCTCGCGGGGCCACGAGCTCGCGAAAGGGGTGAAGGGAGCCGGTGCGCAGGACCGCGTCGAGGACCAGCTCGGCGCGGTGATACGGCGTCTGGGCGGCCCCGCGAGGGTGATGGGCTGCCCCCCCGTGGCCGTCGACGGCCCCTTCCGGACCGCCCTCGCATGGCGCCTCGGCGTGCCCGCCACGCTGCTCACCGAGACGGGGCGGGCCACGCTGGTGTTCCGCAGCCGGCGACGGGCCTTCACCAGCTACGGCGGCCGCATCCACCTGCGCGACCTGAGAGCGGTCGCTCCGGCTCGCCGCGTGGCTCGGAGCGGAGCGTGGGACGTGCTGGGCTCGGTCGCGCCCAGACGCCGCTTGCCTACTCCGTGTTCACGGGGGTAGTGGCTAACAAGGTACGGTGCCGCGTGCGTGAACCCCCTCGGGCTCGCCTCCCTCCCCGCCGACGTCCTGAACGCCCTGCGGCTTCTGCCGCTCGTGGCGGAGCGTCTAGACGCGATCGCCACGAACACCGACGACCTCCCGCCGGTCCGCGAGGCGATCGAGGGCGTCAAGCAGGACACCTCGGTCCTGCCCGATGTGTCCGCGAAGCTCGACCGGATCGCCACCGCTACCGACGGCATCCCCGAGATCGACAGGAAGATCGACTCGCTGTCGAGCGACCTGGCCGCCCTGACCGATCTGAAGGAACAGATGGCCGTGGTCGCCGAGGCGACCAAGGTGATGCCCAAGATGGACGGGCGCATGGCCACGATCGAGGAGGCGATGCCGGCCCTGCTCGAGGTGCAGCAGCACCTGGCGCGGCTGCCGGAGACGATCGAGGGGCTGCAGGCGGGCATCGACCGGCTCAGCAAGCTGATGGAGGGCCTCCTCACGTCCATGGACCGGCTCGATGGCGACGTGGACTCGCTGCAGCAGTCCATCCAGCCGCTCGGGCGGATCGCCGACCGGCTCCCCGGCGGCACGCGGGGACAGCAAGGCGACGCTTAGTTGATGCCGGCGACCGGTTTCGGTGCGTTTCGATCGAGCGCTTCCCAGCCAACATCGCGCTCGCGCTCGCGCTCCTCCGCGGCGACTCCGCCGCGGATGCCGAAGAGCCGCTTCGCGAACAGGAGGTAGGCGACGACCGCCACGTTGATGACGAAGGTCAGGAGCTTCAGGGGCGATAGCCGGTTCGTCAGCTCGTAGACCTCCAGGGGCAGCAGCGAGGCGGTGACCAGGAACGTCAGATACTCGGCCCAGCGGCGCTGGTACCAGAGGCCAACCGCCTCGAGCCCCTCAACGAGCGCGTAGACGGCGAATACCACGCCAACCAGCTTCAGAGTGTCCGACTGCAGCGAGAAGGCGCGCTCGACCTCGTGTACGAGGCCGTGTCGCGAGGGCGGTCCGCTGCTCGCTCCGGTCTGGAGGTCGGCGAGGATCCTGAACGCCTTGTGGCGCAGGGCATCGCGGTGGGAGGCGAACACGAAGATCAGCACCGCGATCGCGCCGAGCACCAGGAAATGGATCGCCCGGTTGATGGCGATCAGCCTCAGGACGATCTTGTCGCGAAGCGGCTTTCCGCGAAGCGGGAGCTCGACCTCATCGCGAGCGGGAGGAACCTCCCTGGACGGCGACTCCGGGGGCGGGACCGGCAGCCACGAGTCGCAGCGCAGGCAGCGGTGCCAGCGCACACCATCCATCTCGCGAGCCACGAGCGTGTCCTCGTCGTGAAGCGCTCGAGCGTCGACACCGATCAGCTCGTGCCCACTGAGACCACAGACGAGCAGCTCGTAGTGAAACCGCGGCCTAAAGCGCGTCGGCTCAAGATGCTCGACCCCCGGCAGCGAAGAGCGGTCAGCCACCGGGAAAGCTTCTCAGAGAAGGGAAGTCATGGCTGGCCCACAAATCGGTAACCCATGCCGGGCTCGGTGATCAGATGTCGCGGGTGGGCCGGGTCGGGTTCCAGCTTACGGCGTAGCTGCGCCATTTAGACCCGTAGGTAGTTGGTCTCGGTCTCGTAGGCCGGCCCCCACACCTCTTGTAGAAGATCTTTGCGCGAGATGAGCTTCCCGTCGTTGCGGGTCAGAACTTCGAGCAGGTGCCATTCGGTCGGGGTCAGGTGAACCGGCTCGCCATTGGCATTCGCCCGCTTGGTCGCCAGGTCGATGGTGAAGCTAGGCGTCTCTATCACGGGGGCATCGGGATCGGTCCCGTTTCGTCGTAGCGCCGCGCGCAGCCGAGCGAGCAGTCGTCCATCCCGAACGGCTTGGTCATGTAGTCGTCGGCAACCGGCGTCCAGCGCCGACACCTTGTCGTCCTGTCCCTGGCGGGCTGAGAGAACGATAATCGGCGACTGACTCCAGCCACGCACGATGACCTCGGTGCCATCCATGTCGGGAAGACCGAGGTCCAGCACCACCGCAGCTGGCGGTGACTTGGCAGCAGCGGCCAGCGCTGCCTTCCCGTCAGCCGCCCCGGTGACCTCGTAGTCGCGCGCGCGCAGGTTGATGATCAAGGCTTGGCGCAGCCCGGGCTCGTCCTCGACGATCAAGACCCCGTGTCATGCCAGCGGCAACCGCAGGCGCAATGTCAGCCCTTCGCCGGAGGATCGGTCGGCGATCAGGACACCGCCCATGGCCTCGACGAAGCCCCGGGCAACGGTCAAGCCGAGCCAACGCCACGAGCGCTGCCGTCTCGGCGAAAGGGCTCGAACATGCGCATGTTCGACCTCGGCGAGCAGGCGTGGCCGGAGGAGCCGCCGTTCCACACGCCGGTGTTCGTCGTGACGCACGAGAAGCGTGACCCCTGGGAGCGGCCGGGCGGGACCACCTTCCACTTCGTCAACGACGGCATCGAGCCCGCGCTCGACCAGGCCCGCGAGGCCGCCGGCGACCGGGACGTCCGCATCGCGGGCGGCGGCGCAACGATCCTGCAGCGGGTGACCCACCTGACCTACGCAGTCCGGGAGCGGTAACTGTCTCGACCTCAGCGCTCCCCGCCGAGGTCAGCAGCGCGGTGAGATCCTCGACGCTCTGAGCGTCAGGAAGGGCGAGCGTTCGGGCCGCGAGCTCGGCCGCGCGCTCCTTCCGGGAGGGACCTCACGGCGTTGTCGTGGAACTTCCTCG
>JBBREO010000015.1:0-44017 GCA_038202855.1 Solirubrobacterales bacterium | reverse complement strand
GTGACCGGCCCGAGCAGGCGCAGCGCGGCGTCCCACGCGAAGGCGCCCAGGCACACGATCACGCGCACGCCCTCCATGAGTTCGAGCTCACGCCGCGCGTAGGGCAGGCAGTTGTCGCGCTCGGCGGGCAGTGGCTTGTTGGCGGGCGGGGCGCAGCGCACGGCGGCCGCCACCCACGCGCCGTCGAGGCGCAGGCCGTCGTCTGAGTGCACGGACTCGGGCTGGTTGGCCAGCCCGGCGCGGTGCATGGAGGCGAACAGCCAGTCGCCCGAGCGGTCGCCGGTGAACACGCGCCCGGTGCGGTTGGCGCCGTGGGCGGCGGGGGCCAGGCCCAGCACGTAGATCCTCGCGCCGGGGTCGCCGAAGCCGCTGACCGGCCGGCCCCAGTACTCCTCGCCGGCGAAGGCGGCTCGCTTCTCGCGCGCCACCTGCTCGCGCCAGTCGACCAGCCGCGGGCACGCGCGACAGGACTCGATTTCCTCCCGGAGGAGGTCTAGGCCTTCAGCTTGCGACCGGTGGTGAACAGCCATTGGGCCCACATGTAGGCGGGGACGGCCAGCGCCGCGGTCACGCCCAGCGAGAGCCAGACGCTCACGTCGCTCTCGCCCAGCAGGCCGAAGCGCATGGCCTGCACCATGTAGAAGATCGGGTTCACGTGGGTGAGCTGCTCCCACGGGGTGGGCAGCAGGCTGACCGAGTAGAAGGTGCCGCCCACGAAGGCCAGCGGCAGGATCACGATGTTGGCGATGAAAGAGGTGGAGTCCCAGCTCTGGGCGTACACGCCGACCACCGTGCCGAAGGAGGCGAACAGCAGCAGGCACAGCGCCACGACGGCGATCAGCGCGGCCGGATGCGCGATCGAGATGCCGGTCAGGATCACGGCCATCACGAGCAGCCCGAGCCCGATCAGCAGGCCGCGGTAGATGCCGCCGATCACGAAGCCGATCGTCATCTGCCACGGATGCATGGGCGAGGACAGGATGTCGTTGATGTAGCGGTCGAAGCGGGCCTGGAAGAGCGTGGAGGCGTTGTTGGCGAACGCCGCCTGCACCATCGCCATGGCGATCAGGCCGGGCACGATGAACTGGTCGTAGGGGATGCCGCTGACGTTGCGCACCCGCCCGCTCAGCGACAGGCCGAACACGAGGATGAACAGCAGCGAGGAGATGACCGGGGCGAGGATGGTCTGGGTCCACAGCTTGGACACGCGCAGGGTCTCGCGCCTGGCCAGCCAGTACATGCCCTGGGTGCCCGTCATGGGCGCCTGCGGAGAGCCTGCTCCGGTGCTCGCCAGGCCACCGCCCCGGCTGCGCTCCTCGCCCACTACGCGACCTCCATCGCCTTGGTGTACACATCGGCCAGCGTGTCGGCGCCGTAGTGTGCGCGCAGGCCGTCGGCGCTGTCGCGGGCGATCAGCTTGCCTTCGCGGATCAGGGCGATCTCCTCGCACAGGGCCTCGGCCTCTTCGAGGTAGTGGGTGGTGAGCAGGATAGTGGTGCCCTCGGAGTGCAGCTGGCGGATGTAGCGCCACAGCTCGCGGCGCAGCTCCACGTCCACGCCGGCGGTGGGCTCGTCCAGGATGACCAGCCGCGGCCGGTGCATCAGCGCGCGGGCCAGCAGCAGCCGCCGGCGCTGGCCGCCCGACAGCTTGGGCGCACGGACGTCGCTCTTGGTGCCGAGCGCGAACGCCTCGATCATCTCCTCCGCCCGCTCCCCGGCCTCCTCGCGGCCCATGCCGAAGTAGCCGCCGTGGTAGGCCAGCGTCTCGCGCACGGGGAGGAAGCGATCGAGGTTGATGTCCTGCTCGGCCAGCCCGATCCAGGAGCGCGCGCGCAGGGAGGTGATCGACTCGCCGAACACGAGCACCTCGCCGCCGGTGATCCGGATCAGGTTGCACACGGCGCTGATGGCCGTGGTCTTGCCCGCGCCGTTGGGGCCCAGCAGGCCGAAGAAGGCACCGTCGGGCACCACGAGGTCGAAGTCCTCGAGGGCCAGGGTGCCGTCGTCGTAGCGCTTGGTCAGGCCGCAGAGCTCGAGCGCGGGCGGCCCGCCGGGAGGGTCGGGCTTGAACACCGCGTCGAGGCTAGCGACGCACCACCCTCACGAAGGCGTGCGCCCGCGGGCAGCCGCGCTTGGAGAGCGTGACCCGTCGCCGGCCGGCCGCCCCGAAGTGAAAGCGCAGCGTGGCCCGCCCGTGGGCATCCGTGCGTCCGCGCCGGGAGCCGACGCGGACCGTCGCCCTCCGGGCGCAGGCGGCCACGCTCGAGCGGGCGCGCACGCGCAGCCGGACGCGCCGACCCACCCGCGCGCGCCGCGGCGTCACGCGGAAGCGGGTACGGGCGCCCCCGGCCGCCGTGCCGACGCAGGGGCTGGTGGCGGTCACCGCGGTAGCGCCGCCGTCGGCGAATTTGAACTCGCCCCTGCTGGTCCAGACGCCGGTGGCGGGACAGCTCGGCGGCGCGGTCACCAGCCGGCCGCGGGCCGGAATGAACAGCCGGATCTCGCGGATGGTGGTCTGGCCATCGGGCGGTCCGCCCGGCGTGGCTGGTGGGTTCGCGCGCAGGGTGTTGCCCTGGATGGCCAGCCGGTCGAGGCCGGCGCTGGCGTTGGTGCCCTTGACGGTCACGAGCTCGATCAGCTCCCTGCCGCCGTTGAAGACTGTGGTGTCGCCCACGAACGGATCGGCCGGCGGGCCGAAGCCGGTGATCGCGGTGAGCGAGCCGCTGCCCACGGTGCTGTCGGCGGGGCAGGCGTCGCGGCCGCGGGCCTGCAGCTCCTCGTCGGTCGCGTGGCATACGGGCGCGACCCCGGTGTCGATGCGGGTACCGGCCGGCAGCACGAAGGCCGCCCGTGTGAGCGGCGGGGGCTTTGCGTTCGGATCGCCCGGCCGCTTGTAGAGGACGTGGAAGTCGAGGCTCGTGGGGGCTCCGGGCGTGCGCGTGCCCAGGGCGACGCTCAGGTCCGCCCGGTCGCTTGCCTGCGCGGGGGTGGCCAGTGCCGCCAGTCCCAGCGTCGCCAGGGTGATCGTTTGCATCCATCCGTTACGCCGTTGCATTCGCTCCATCCTCCGTACGTTGTACCGTACACAGTACGGAATGCCACGCTCAGGTCAAGGGACAACCGTTCGCCGTGGTGGCGGGGAGCCGGACAAGCGCGCCCGGCTCTCGCGGGAGCAGGTGGCCGGCGCCGCCCTGGAGCTGGCCGACGCCGAGGGCATCGACGCCCTGACCATGCGGCGCCTGGCCGACCAGCTGGGCGTCGGCACCATGACCCTCTACGGCTACTTCGCCAACAAGCGTGAGCTGCTCCACGCCGTGCTCGACGCCGCCGTGGCCGACCGCACCGGGGCGCCGCGGCCGGAGGAGGGGTGGCGCGGGCAGCTCTCGGCGCTGGCCCACCTCGCGCGCCGCAACATGCTCCGCCACCCGGCGCTCGTGGAGATCCGCGTGCGCGAGCCGGTCCTCCAGCCCGACGCGCTGGCGCTGGCGGAGCACGGTGTGCGGGCCCTGGTCGACGCAGGCTTCTCGACGCGGGAGGCCACCTACGCCTTCCGCCTCCTGTTCACCTACACCTTCGGCTTCGCCGCCTTCAGCCCGGCGGACGCGCTCGAGCAGGATCGCGTGGCGGCCCGGGTGGCCATAGCGGCCCTGCCGCCGGCCGAATACCCCGCGCTCACCGCGGCGGCGGCCGAAGCGGCGGAGGCGATGGGCGGGGAGGAGGCCTTCGACTACGGACTCGACCGGATCCTCGACGGACTCGAGGCCCGGCTGGCCTCCCGGGGCTAGCCCAGCGCGCGGCCGTACTGCTGCTCGTAGTAGGCGCGGTACTCGCCCGAGCGGATGGGCGCCCACCACCATTCGTTGTCGCGGTACCACTTCACGGTCTGCTCGAGACCCTCGCCGAAGTGGGTCCGCGCCTCCCAGCCCAGCTCCTCGCGCAGCTTGTCCGAGGACAGCGAGTAGCGGCGGTCGTGGCCCTTGCGGTCGGTCACGTACTCGATCAGCGACTCGTCGCGGCCGGTCAGCTCGAGTATGCGGCGAACGACCTCGATGTTCTCGCATTCGTCGGGGCCGCCTACGTTGTAGGCCTCGCCCGGGCGGCCCTTCTCCAGCACGAGCGCGATCGCGCGCGCGAAGTCCTCGACGTAGAGCCAGTTGCGCACCTGGAGCCCGTCTCCGTATACGGGCAGCCGGTCGCCGTGCAGGGCGTTGAGCACGCAGAGCGGGATCAGCTTCTCGGGGTACTGGCGCGGGCCGTAGTTGTTCGAGCCGCGACAGATCACCGCCTCGATCCCGTGCGTGTGCGCGTGGGCGGAGACCAGCAGGTCGCCGCCGGCCTTGGTGGCGCTGTAGGGGGAGGAGGGGTCGAGCGGCGAGGTCTCGATGAACGAGCCCGAGTCGATCGACCCGTACACCTCGTCGGTCGAAACCTGCAGGTAGCGCGATACGCCGAGCTCGCGGGCGGCTTCGAGCAGCGTGCCCGTCCCGATCACGTGGGTGACCGCGAACGGGTCCTGGCCCTCGATGGAGCGGTCCACGTGCGACTCGGCCGCGAAGTTGACCACCGCGTCGGCGCCCTCCATCACCTCCCTGACCACCGCCGGATCCTCGATCGCGCCCTCGATCAAGGTGTGGGCCACGCCCTCGAGGTTCTCCCGCCGGCCGGCGTAGGTGAGCTTGTCCAGCACCACCACGTCGTGCTCCTCGCCCACCAGGCGCACGAAGGTCGAGCCGATGAAGCCGGCCGCGCCGGTCACCAGCAGCCTCACGCGCGGTCCTCCAGGTAGGAGCGCAGGCCGGTGCGCCAGTCGGGCAGGTGGATGGCGTTCTCCCACTGGGTGGCCAGCACGGAGTAGTGGGGCCGGGGGGCGGGGCGGCCCAACTCAGCGGTGGTGGTGGACAGAACGCGGCAGTCCACGTCGGCGTCGGCGAAGATGGCCACGGCGAAGTCGTACCAGGAGCACTCGCCGCCCGCGGACATGTGGTGCAGCCCGTAGGCGTCGGTGTCGAGCATCCGCACCAGCCCCGCGGCCAGATGGCCGGTGTAGGTGGGCGAGCCGACCTGGTCGCGGACCACCACCACCTGCGAGTCGCGCTGCCCTATCTCCAGCATGGTCTCCACGAAGTTGCGCCCGGCCAGGCCGAACAGCCACGAGGTGCGCACGATGAAGTGGCGCGGATTGGCCGCCGCGGTGTCGACCTCGCCGGTCAGCTTGCTCTCCCCGTAGACGGAGGCGGGAGCGGGCTCGTCGGACTCCACGTAGGCCCGGTCAGCGGTGCCCGCGAACACGTAGTCGGTGGAGGGGTAGACCACGGCCGCGTCGACCGCGGCCGCCCCCGCCGCGACGATCTCGGCCGCCTCGGCGTTCAGGCGCATGGCGCCGGCGCGATCGCTCTCGGCGCCGTCGACGTCCGTGTAGGCGGCGCAATTGACCACCGCGCCCGGGCGCTCGCGCTCCATCACCCGCTTCACCGCGCGGGGGTTGGTCACGTCCAGGCCCTCGCGGTCGAGCGCTGCGACTTCGTGGTTGGCGAACAGCCCGGCATCGACCACGTCGCGGCCGAGCATGCCCCCGGCTCCGCAGACGAGCAGCTTCACAACCCAGAGGATGGCGAAACTGCCGCGACCTCGTCCGGTTCGTGGGTACAGTGCCGCGCATGCTCCGCCGCCACCTCTCTCGCGCCCTCGTCGGCGCGGTCGCCGTCTTCCCCGCCCCGATCGTCGCCGGGGACCTCCCGGACCCGTCCGGGATCTTCGACGGCCACCAGCACGTGGTGGCCGCCACGGCCAACGGCTGGGCCCCCGCCATGCGCATCTACACCTCGCCCGATCTGCGCACCTGGAGCCTGCGCGGCGCGGTCTTCAACCGCACGCCGGCGTGGACGAAGGTCAACATCTGGGCGCCCGAGCTGTTCAAGCTCCAGAGCGGGCGCTGGGCGGCCTTCTATAGCGCGCGGTCGCGGCGCAAGGGCGACCGGTGGTTCTGCATCGGGGTGGCGTTCGCCAACTCGGCCACCGGCCCGTACCGCGACCTGGGCAAGCCGATCCGCTGCGGCAAGTACGGGTCGATCGACCCCTACCCCACGCGCGACGGCAACGGCAAGCTCTACCTGTTGTTCAAGGACGACGGCAACCAGTTCAAGCGGCCGACCCACATCTTCGCTCAGGCTCTGTCCGAGGACGGCAAGCAGGTCTCCGGGCCGTCGCAGGAGCTGATCCGCGACAACTCGCCCTGGGAGGGCAAGGTGGTGGAGGGACCCAGCATCGTGCGCTCGGGCCAGTACTTCCACATGCTCTATTCCGGCGGGCTGTTCGGCGGCACCAAGGGGTGCAACTACGCCATGGGCGTTGCGCGCGCCAAGTCGCTGCTGGGCCCGTGGGAGAAGTACCCCGGTAACCCCATCGTCAAGAGCGGCAACGGCTGGCAGTGCCCCGGTCACGGCACGGTCTACCCCGGCCCGGGTGGTCAGCTCATCACGATCTACCACGCCTACCCAGCCGGGGCAGGCAAGATCGCCGGACGCCAGCTGCTCACCGAGCCGGCCTCGATCTCGGCCGACAACTGGCTCAAGGTCGGCGACGACGCCCTGCCCCCGCCCCGCTCGCCGGGTGCCGCGTCGCTGGCCTTCAGCGACAACTTCAAGGGCAAGCTCAACCCCAACTGGGAGTGGCCGTTCATGCGCGTGCCCGGGCGGAAGACCGGCAACGGGCTCGTGCTCCGGGGGTCGAAGCAGGGCAAGACGCGCCTCGACGCGGGCGTGATCGCGCGCCGCACCACGACGGAGAGGTACACGGCCACGGCGCGCGTGGACCGCGGGTCGCTGCGCGGCAAGGCCCAGGGCGGCCTGGCCGCCTACCGCAACGAGTTCGAGGCCATCGGCGTGTCCACCAGCAAGACCCAGCTCACCGTCTGGCAGCGCCGCTTCGGCAAGTACCGCGTGCTGGGACGGGCCAAGGCCCCGACCTCCAAGCTGGTCGCGTTGCGGATGGTGGCCCGGGGCGACAACTTCGTCTTCCAGGCCAGCGGCGACGGCAAGACCTTCAAGAACGTCGGCAGGTCGCGCTACCACGGGCCGATCGACGAGTCGGCGCGGATGGCGCTAACGGCCGGGGGCCAGCGCTACGGCGTGGCGCGCTTCACCTCCGCCGCGGTGGCCGACAACTAGTCCGCTAGCGCACCCGGGCGCCGGCCCCGTTGGCGTTCTTGTGCCTGTCCCGGGCCGCGAGCGCAGCGATCGTGACCGGCACCCCCGCCCGCGGGGCGCGGATGGTGAAGTACGTGCTGCTCTTGCGCTTGACGGTGACCGTCCGGCGGCCCACGCTGAAGCGCACCGTGCCACCCTGCGCGTAACGCGGGCGGTAGGTCAGGTCCCGGTTGGTCACGGCCGTGGGGTAGGCCAGGCGCACCGTCAGGCGACCGGCCGGAGCGGGAATCGGGTCGACCCGCAGTGCGCTGGAGCCGAAGACCCGGAAGGGGCGGCTGGCCAGCGAGTAGCGCTTGCCGGTGACCAGTAGGCGGTAGGTGGCCCGCGGCGCCCCGCGCGGAATCTCCCAGCGCACGGTGTAGCGCCCTTCCTCGTCCCCGGTCCAGGCCATGGCCAGGCCCAGGTCGTTGTCCTGGGGGCGGGTGACCCATTTCCTCCCCTTGCGCCGCTGCGCCGTCACGAAGGGGCGGTCCACGGGCCGGTCCAGTCCCTTGGGGCCGCCCATCCAGGAGAAGGTGGCACGGTCGAAGCGCGCGTAGCTGCCGGCCGGCTCGGCCGTCGCGGTGGCCGAGTCCGCCCCCGGGCCGTAGTCCGGCCCGTCGGGCACGACCCCGTTGGTGGGGTCGAAGGCATAGGGGTCGGGGGCGGCCTCCCCGCGCGCCAGCCTGCCCGCCAGGTTGGCTATCTCGCGCTTGAGCAGGTTGGACGACTGGCGCCCGAACTGGGTGTTGCCGCCCTCGTAGTGCTGGCGGTCGTACTCCTCGGGCGTGGTCAGGTACAGGATGAACTCGTTGGACAGGCCGGCCAGCACCACGTCCTTGATGCCCGAGCCGGCGATCGACGAGCGCACGGCGGACTTGATCCTCGCGCCCACTTCCTTCGTGCCCTCGCCGGGGAGCGAGACGATCATCCGGGTGCCGAGCCGGATGGCCAGCAGCGGCACCCCGTTGGGCACCCCCGCTCCGACGCCCGGCACCGAGATCTTGTCGCCGTGGGGTGAGCCCTTGTCCGGGCCGCGGCGGTCCTCGAACACCTGACCCGTGTTGTCGTAGAGCGGTCCGCGCCCCTCCTCGGAGCCAGTGAGGAAGGGCAGTCCGACCTGCGACTCCGACGCCACCTGCTGGTTGTCCTCCACGGTCTGCCCGCAGAAGCACATGCGCGTCCAGCGGGTGGTCAGCGCCGGCGTGCGCGAGGTGTGTCGGCGGGCCGCGCGCCACGCGTCGAGCATCGCTCCCGCCTCGACGCGGCCTACGTAGTCCGAGGCGGCCGGGCCGCTGCGGGTCAGGCCGGCGGACTGGTCGCCCTCGTTCGAGTTGGCGAAGACGTTGAGCACCTCCTGGCGGGCGGGCACCTTGCCCTCCTTGCGCACCCGCGCCTCGAACACGCGCATGGCCGAGGCCTGGTGGTCCTCGGTGTAGTACTGGAAGTCGGACTTGTTCACCGTGCCGTGGTTGGCGAAGGTCGTCCACGCCCCGAGCGGGACCCGGACGAGCTTGGTGCGCCGCTTCGCGCCCTTGCGGCGCTTGGCTCCCTTGCGTGCCTTGCCCCGCACGCGCTTGAGCTTGTCCACCCGCAGCACGTTCATCTCGGGGTCGATGGTGTGCACGTAGCCACCCGGGTCGTCGGACTCCTTGCCGTCGCCGCGGGCCTTGATGATCCCGTGGTCGGCCAGGTGCGCCTCGAGGCTTCGGTTCTGCGTGAGGCCCACGATCCGTGACGAGCCCCAGCCGGCGGTGGCCTGGCCGCGGTCGTCGTCGGCGCGCCGGATGGCTGTGCTGATCTGGCGAACGAGGAACGTGTACAGCATGGGGTCGGCGGCACTCGGGTTCAGCAGCCGGGCGAAGGAGAACGGGTCGCCGATCGTCTCCGTGCTCGGCGCCGTGGTGTTCAGGGTCTTGAAGTTCGCGAAGCCGCCCGGCCCCGAATGCGTGTGGGTGGCCGAGATCAGGATGTTGCGCTCGGAGAACCCGCGGGAGGCCAGGATCTGGCCGATCTGCTGGACCATCCCGCCGGGGATCATGAACAGGTCGACCTGCACCAGTGCGACCTTGCGCCCCGCGCGCTCGAGCACAAGCGCGCGCGAGCCCAGTCGCGTCTGGACGCCACGGCCGAGCCGGTCCGCGCGGGTCCAGCCGCCCAGCACGTAGCCGGTCTGGGGGGTGATGTCGGCCTTGCCCACGCCCGCCTTCAGGCGCGGGGCCTTCGGCGCGGCGTGTGCCGGTGCCGCGGCGAAGGTCGCCGCGGTGCCAACGACGAGGCCTATCGCCAGGTGTCGCAGGACCGAAGGGCAACGACGCGCTGGCGGGTGCTCGATCACGGGCTCACCCTACCCCCGGGCGGAGCGCCGAGCGCCCGTCTCGCGGTCGGCGGCGGTTAGAGAATCGAGATCTCCGAGTTGTCGCCGATCACGAACCGGTGCGCGCGGGGCACCGCCGGCGAGCGCGCGATAGTGGCGTTCTTGCCGATCAGCGAGGCCTCGATCCGGGCGTCGAGGTCGCGGATCGTCGCGCCCGACAGCACGATCGAGTGCTCGAGCTCGGCGTGCTCGATGGTCACGTCCTCGGCGATGGCGGTGTACGGGCCGATGTAGGCGTCGGTGATCGTGCTGCGTGCGCCGATGATGGCCGGACCGCGCACCGTCGCGCGCTCGAGCCGCGCCCCGGCCTCGACCACCACGCGCCCCTCGATACGCGAGTCCACCACCTCCCCGTCGGCGCGCGCCTCGATGTCGTCGAGGATGAGCCGGTTGGCCTCGAGCATGTCGGCCACCTGTCCGGTGTCCTTCCACCACCCGTGCACGATGTGCGGGTCCACGCGGGCGCCCGAGTCGACCAGGTGCTGGATCGCGTCGGTGATCTCCAGCTCGCCGCGCGCCGAGGGCTCGATCGCCTTGGCCGCGTCGAAGATCGCGCCGGTGAACATGTAGACGCCCACCAGCGCGAGGTCGGTGGCCGGCGAGGGGGGCTTCTCCACCAGCCGCGACACGCGCCCGTCGGTGAGCTCGGCCACACCGTAGTTCTCGGGATCGGACACCGGGGTCAGCAGGATCAGCGCGTCCGGAGCATCGGCCCGGAAGGTGTCGACCAGCGCGCTGATGCCGTTTCGCAGCAGGTTGTCGCCCAGGTACATCACGAACGAATCGCCCGCGATGAAGTCCTCCGCCGTGAGCAAGGCGTGGGCGAGGCCCAGCGGCTCGGCCTGGTCGATGTAGGTGATGGCCACGCCGAAGTCCGACCCGTCGCCGGCGGCGGCGCGGATCTCGTCGCCCGTCTCGGGGGCGACGATGATCCCGACGTCCGAGATGCCGGCCGCGGCCATCGCCTCGATCCCGTAGAAGAGCACCGGTCGGTTGGCCACCGGCACGAGCTGCTTGGCCGACGTGTGCGTGAGCGGCCGCAGGCGGGTGCCCTTCCCGCCGCTGAGGATGAGCCCCTTAATAGGCCCCGCCCAGCTTGCGGTGGTCCCAGGACACGATCCGCGTGGGCACGAAGCGCAGCCCGACGCGCTTCTCGGCCTGCTTGCGAACCATCTCGCGCGCGTCGTCGGAGAGGTCGCTGCCGTCGCCGTAGCGCTTGAAGATCGAGACGCCCAGCTCGGCCAGCTCCTCGGCATCGCGCTCGAGCTCCACGTCGCACTCGAACATCACTCCGCGCAGCTTCTCGTACTGGACCCCGTCGTCGATGCCCAGCGTGGCGCGCGGATCGCGCTCCAGATTCTTGGCCTTCTGCGACTTGGCAAACGTCCAGCCGCGCAGGATCGGAGCCTGCTCGACGATGTACCAGAGGGGCATCAGGTGGGGGCGGCCGGAGGGCCCCGTCGTGCACACCTGCACGACCCGTTGCTCGTCGAGGAAGCCGGCCATCTCCTCGTCGGTCATGCGGATCTGGTCCCGGCGCGAGGGCATCGCCGCGGAGCCTATGGGTTAGTGCCGGCGCGGGCGACTCACCGAGACGAGCTCGAGCTGCTCCTTGGGCCCCGGCCCCCGCAGCTGCAGCTCGGCCACGGTGCCGATACCGCGCACGTAGTACTTCGCGTCGCGGACACCGGGCTCCAGCCGCGTCGACTCGATGGTGTACAGCGCGTGGCGCGTGGAGAGCAGCGGCGTCTTCACGCGGGCGGCAAGGTCGGCGATCCGGAAGCGGTCCTCGGCGTGACCGGCATAGTGCTCCTGGTCGAAGCGCTGGCCCACCTTGGGGTGGGCGGGCATGTAGATGCCCGCGCGGGCGCCGTCCACGCCGGCCTGGAAGGACCCTTCGCGACTGAGCACGCGGCCGCTGCCGTTGATCGTGGCGGTCCGCTCGCCGAAGTACCAGACGTTGCCGGCCCGATCCTGCGAGTACCAGTCGGTCGTGCTCTCCGCCAGCTTGCCGTCGAGGTACAGCTTGTCCCGCAGCACCACGTTCGGGGCGCCTTGGATGGTCTTGATCGCGTGGGTGACCCGCAGCACCTCCCTGGCCCGCTTTCCGTCCTTCGTGCCGCGGTAGCGGTAGGTCGTGCCGGGCTCGAGGGGGAACCAGGGGTTGTCGACGTGGGCTGAGAACCCATGAGTCGTCGGCGGGTCCTGTCCCGCTGCTCCTGAGGGGTTCGAGCCACACGCCACCAGGGCCAGCGACAGCAGGGGGACGGTGGTGAGAAGTCTGGTCTTGATTCGCATGGCGGCAACGTGGCAGCGGCGCGCTGTGGCGAGCTTGAGTGTCGTTCTCAAGCTCCTCTCAGACCACGGTTCCTACGGTCGGGCCCCGTAAATGCCCAACCACCGGAGGGTCGACATGAGGAAGAAGATCGCAGTGGCGGGCGCCGCGATAGTTGCGCTCGGATTGGCGGGCGGCGGCATCGCCGCCGCGGCAGGGGGCGGCAACGGCGGCCCCTCGCGCATGGACGACGGGAAGCAGTTCGCCTCCCAGGCCAAGGTCAGCGAGGCGGGAGCCATCAAGGCCGCCCAGACCAGGGCGTCGGGTGGCCTCGACGAGATCGACCTGGAGAAGGCGGGCGGAAAGCTGGTCTACAACGTCGACGTCGGATCCCGCGACGTGAAGGTGGACGCAAGCTCCGGAGAGGTCGTGTCAGTCGACGCAGATGACTGAGAGCCCGCGCGGCCGCCGTGCCCTGCGCGCGGGGCCACGGCGGCCGTGCTGTCATAGGCGTGCGGAGCCATATCCATGCGCCTGCTGATCGCCGAAGACGACACCAAGCTCGCGACCTCGCTGGCGCGGGGACTGCGAGCGGAGGGCTACGCCGTCGACGTGGCCGCGTCGGGTGACGAGGCGCTGCTGTGCGCCCGCGTCTACGACTACGACGCCGTCGTCCTCGATGTGATGCTGCCCGGCCCCGACGGCATGGAGGTCTGCCGTGCGCTGCGCGCCGAGGGACGCTGGTCACCCGTGCTCATGCTCACGGCGCGCGACGGCGTCGGCGACCGGATTCGGGGACTCGACGCAGGGGCCGACGACTACCTCGTCAAGCCGTTCGATTTCGGCGAGCTGGTGGCCCGCGTGCGTGCACTGTTGCGGCGGGGTGCGCCCGAGCGCCCGGCCGTGATCACCGTCGGAGACCTCGAGGTGGACCCGGCGGCGCGGACGGTCGTACGCCAGGGCAGGCTCGTTCGACTCACCGCACGAGAATTCGCCGTGCTCGAGTTCCTGGCCCGTCGGGCGGGGGCAGTGGTCACCCGCTCCGAGCTGCTGGACCACGTGTGGGACCAGAACTACGGAGGGTCCGGGAACGTGGTCGACGTGTACGTGGGCTACCTGCGACGAAAGCTCGAGGAGCCCATCGGGCGGCCCCTCATCCGGACCATCCGCGGTACGGGCTACGTGATCGACGCGTCGTGAGGCGGGCGCCGATTCGTGTCCGGCTGACCGCCTGGTACGTGCTGGTGCTGGCGCTCGTGCTCCTCGCCCTGGGGACGTTCGTCGTCACGCGGCTGCGCTCTGATCTGATCTCCGAGATCGACCGGTCCCTGTCCTCGGCCGCGGCTCAGATCGCGCGGGGGTACACGGTCGAGGGTCCGCCGGAGTTCAGGGATGTCTCTCGCACAGTGCTGCCGGGGCCCCGAGACCGCGGCTCGGGGGCGCAGGTGCTGGATGCCTCGGGGCGGGTGGTGCTCGCCGTAGGCGACGTCGTCACGCACCGACCGTTGATCGATCGCGCCACCGCGGGCAGGGTGCTGGATGACAACGCCCCCCGTGACTCTCTGCGGGCTGGGGCCCCGCCGGAGCACCTGCGCACCCTCGCGATCCCCACGCGGCGCGCGGGGCGCAGACAGGTGCTTGTGGTCGCCGAGTCGCTCCAGGACGTGGACGCCTCCGTGCACACCGTGCTGGTGCTGCTCCTGATCGGCGGACTCGCGTCTCTGGGCCTGCTCGGGCTGGGCGGGTGGTGGATCGCCCGCCAAGCGCTGCGGCCGGTGGACCAGATGACCACGCGCGCCGATCAGATCGGGATCGACGACCTATCCCAGCGGATCGCCGAGCCGCGAGTGCAGGACGAGGTGGGACACCTCGCCGGCACGTTGAACGCGATGCTCGACCGGCTCGAGGCAGGGGTCCAGACGCGCGAGCGGTTGGTGGCGGATGCTTCCCACGAGCTGCGCGCCCCTCTGGCGGCCATGCGCTCGGAGCTGGAGGTCAGCCTGCGTCAGGACGAGCTGCCGGACAGCTTCCGCCGGGTCCTGGCCAGCGCGCGGGACGAGGTCGTGCGCATGGGCCGGGTGGTGGACAACCTGCTCACGCTCGCCCGCCTCGACGGGGGGCGGCTGGAGCTGCTCGTGGCCCGCCACGACCTCCGGCAACTGGTCGACGCTTCCGCGCGAGCGCACCGGGCCGCCGCGGCCTCCGCAGGCGTCACGGTGACGGTGGGGGGCGAGCCCGTGGAATTGGACGTCGACGATGAGCGCATCGGGCAGGTACTGGGCAATCTGATCGACAACGCGATCCGCTTCGCACCCCCGGGGGGTGAGGTGGAGATTTCGATGTGGCACAACGGGAGCGAGGCGGGCGTGACCGTCTCCGACGACGGCCCCGGGGTGCCAGAGGAGGCGCGCGAGCGCGTGTTCGAGCGCTTCTCACGCGAGGATCCGGCCCGCGGGCGGGGAGCAGGCGCTGGCCTTGGACTCGCAATCGCCCGCGAGATCGTGCGCTCGCACGACGGCCGCATCTACGTGACCGCTCGCGAGGGCGGTGGGAGCGCCTTCGTGGTCGCGCTCCCGGTGCGAGCCAGCTAGCCCGCGTAGCGGGAGCGGTACTTCACGCGCCTGCGCGGCGAGGCGTTGTCGGCCGCGTCCCGGGCGCGCACGATGATCCGGTAGCGGCCCTTCTTCAGCCTTCGAAGCCGCACGCGGCTCGTGCCCTGGCGCACCCTCGGGCGCAGCACCCGCACCCTTCGCAACTTGCCCTTGCGCACCCGGCGCACGTCGATCGTCAGCCGCGCCGGCTCGGACAGCCGTACCCGCAGCGAGCGACCGGCGCGGCGGTGACCACGGCGGTTGCGGACCACGCGGGGGCGGTTCAGGAGCTCGGGAGCCACCCGGTCGCCGGGCAGGAACTCCGACCGGATCGGCCCCAGGCGCATCCGCTGCGGGTGGTCGCCGACGGGGATGCTGGCTATCTGGCGGGCCGAGGCGTAGGAAATCACCGCCACGCGGTCCTCGCCGCTTACCGACACGAAGCAGTTCTTGCCGTCGCCGCTGTTGGTGGACCAGTAGGGCTTGTCGCCCACCGGCACGATGTTGTAGGAGAAGTCGCTGCGGTTCACGATCGCCGCGTAGTCGGACATCGTGCCGGCAGCGCACAGCTTGGTGGCGGACGGGTTGATCGACAGGCCATGATGGGCCGAGTCGAGCACGTACTCGTCGCGGCGCAGGCGCTTGGCCTCCTCACTCAGCGGCAGGTGGGCCAGCCGGGTGACCCGGTCGTTCTGGAGGTCGTACTCCACGAACCCGTGGAAGAACGAGACCTGCAGGTAGGCGAAGTGCTCGTCGGGCGTGATCGCCATCGGCCGGACCGCCGAGCTCATGTTGGGGTAGCCGGCCTCGGCGAGCTTCTTGCCCATCTCCACCCGCTTGGTGACCCGGTTGGTCTGGGCGTCGACCACCTGGAAGTAGCGCTTGCCCTTCGACGCGTCCTGCGACGGGTCGTCGGTGGGCGTGTAGACGGTGCCGATGCTGGCGTGGTAGATCCGCTTGCCGTCACGCGAGTAGTTGCTCTCGTGCGGCTGGTCGCCGGACTCGATGTTTCCTACGATGTTGCCCGTCGCCGTGTCGATCACGTGCACCTTGCTCGCGGTCGACGCCGACACCAGCAGCCGCTTCCCGTCGGGCGAGATGGCCATGTGGTCGGAGCGGTTGCCCTCGACCGGCCGGCGCCAGTGGATCTGCTTCGTGCGCAGGTTGAAGGCCACGACGTCCTTGAGGCTGGGCCGCGACACGTACATGAAGCGCCCGTCGTGCGAGGTGAACATGTCGTCGACGAGCTGGTCGTTTCCCTCTCCGATCAGCTGGCGGATGCCCAGGTAGAAGCCGGAGTCGACGGGGTTGCTCATGATCTCGGCCTGGCGGATGGCCAGGTCCGGGACGATGTTGATGCGGGTGATGCGCTTGAAGCGGACGGGGTCGATCACGTCGGCCGTTCCGTCCCAGTTGTTGCCCACCAGCAGGGTCTCCTCGGTGCCCTTCTGGCCCTTGACCCCCTGTGCCTCGACGGTGGCGTCCGGCGCCGCGACGAACGCGGCGCCCAGGCCGAACAGCAAGATCAGACGACGCCGCACTCCCCTCACGCCGCGATCGTAACCGCGGTGGCTCCCCGCCGCTAGCGGCGGGCGGCGCCGGAGAGCGACTCGGCGGCGGCCAGCACGGCCTCGCGCGCGTCCTCGGGCTCGAGCACGGCGGCGTCGCCCGCCTCCTTGAGGACCTCGCGCGTGAGGTACTCGTGTCCGCCGAAGGGCAGCTCCACGATCACGGCGCCGTCCTTGAGCTCCTGGACCACGGAGCGGTCCTCACGCGCCCAGCGGGCGCGGTCGGGGGAGATCCACACGCGGGCGCGCTCGGAGGTGGGCACCTCGCCGGTGGTGGGCCAGCCCGTCACGTCGGGCTCGACGCCCTCGCGCGGCTCGTAGGTCTCCTCGAGAACGTCGGCGGAGCGGATCCGGTCCAGGCGGAACGAGCGCGTGGCGTCCTTGGCCGGCTCGAAGGCGTGCACGTACCAGCCCTCGGAGCCGTTCATCAGCTGGTAGGGCTCGATCGTGCGGCGGGTGAACTCGTCCTCGTCCTCCTTGTAGTGCTCGATCTCCACCAGCCGCCGCCCGGCGACCGCTGAGGAGATCACCCGGGCGATGTCGGAGTCGTCGCCCTTGGCCGTGGTGATCTGCAGGCCGTCGGTGGCGGGGTCGCGCCCCAGGGCGTCCACGATCTTCTCGCGCGAGGAGGTCAGGGAGCCCTCGGGCAGGTGCTCGCCGACCAGGTCGATGGCCGCCACCAGCGCCTTCGCCTCCAGCGGGAGCAGTCGCGCCGGGCGGGCGAAGTTGTCGCCGTAGGGCTCGGGGTCGACCTCGATCACGTCGCCCTGGACCTCGGCGTAGAGCACATAGGACCCGCCCCCGAAGTTGACGACGTTGAGCACGTCGATGTCCTGGCGCAACTCGGCCTCGGAGACCTGGAGCGACTCGCGTAGCTCGCGCAACTCGAGCTTGGCCCCGCGGCGGGCGGCGTCGATGAGGATGCCGGCGAGGGTGACCAGCCGCGCGAAGCGCTCGGGCCGGATGGTGCTCTCGCGGCGGGGGTCTTCGTCGTCGGTCACCCGGGCGCGGCGGGGGGCGGGGTCGGCCAGCTCGATTGGCTGGGCGTGGCGCTCGACAACCAGCTCCACCCGCTCCTGGGCCTCCTGGACCAGCTCGGGCGGATCGAGGATGCGCGCGCGCTCGCCCAGGCCGAGCACCCACGAGATCAGCTGGCGCGAGTCGCCGTAGTCGGTGGCGAAGACGACGCCGTCGCCGTCGTCGGCCTCCTCCACCGTGCCCACGTCGGGGCCGAGGTGGCGGCGGACGAGCCAGTCGATCCGGTCGGAAAGCCAGATCCGAGCGGTGCCGCGCGTCTCGCCCAGCTGCCAGTCGGCACGGGTGGCGTAGGTGCGCGGGTCGAAGTCCTCGGGGCGCTGGAAGTCGTGCTCGGCCTTGGAGGAGTAGCCCACCTTGCCGCGCATCCGAGAGAGCCGGAAGACGCGGATGTCCTCGCGCTCGTGCGCGTAGCCCACCAGATAGAACTGGCCGCCGCGGAAGAGCAGGTGGTAGGGATCGACCTTTCGCTTGCCCTCGTCGTCGCGGCCGAGCGTGTAGTAGTCGAACAGGATCGTCTTGCGCCGGAAGATCGCCGTCTCGACCTTTGAGAGTCGCTGGGAGAGCTCGCGCCCGCCCGCGCCGGCCGTCATGGCCAGCTTCACCGATTGCTGCTCGGGGGCGGCCAGCGGCGAGGGCTTGCCCCAGGAGAGCTGCTGCAGGGCCAGCCGCAGCGGCTCGGCGTATGCGAACTCGCCGTCGAGCAGCGTCAGCGCGGTCCGCAGGCCGCCCAGCTCCTGGTCGGTGAACTCGATCGAGGGCAGGTAGAAGTTCTCCGGCGGCAGCGTGTAGGTCTCCGCCTCGTAGGAGCCCTCGCTCTGCTTGTCGATCTTCAGCTCGATGCCCAGCGACGACAGTTCCGCGCGGTCGGCGTAGAAGCGCCGGTTGAACGCCTCGTCGCTGGTCATCTGCGCGTAGCCCTCCACGTCCTGGCGGATCTCGAGCGCCGAGACCGGCCGGCGCTCGGCCATCAGGAACGAGATCAGCGACAGCTGGCGGATCAGCTTTTCGGTGTCCTTGGCCACGGGGCCAGGATACGCGGGCCGGCAGCCCGGGCCGGGGGCTCGCGCCCGCATTTTGCGGGGTTGAAGCCGCTCCGTTACCCGGCGGTCATGCGTAGCCGGCCGAGCCGGCTGCTTCGCAACTACGCGGCGCGCGTCTGCTGGGCCTCGGCGCTGCCGCCGAAGTAGGCCGCGCCGGCCAGTGCGCGGTCATAGCCCGACC
Source organism: Solirubrobacterales bacterium (assembly GCA_038202855.1). Taxonomy (GTDB): domain Bacteria; phylum Actinomycetota; class Thermoleophilia; order Solirubrobacterales; family Thermoleophilaceae; genus JAAYBF01. Next base: position 25,763 of record JBBREO010000015.1, on the reverse strand, counting down.
AGCGCTCGCCGTCGGCCAGGTTCTTCTCGATCCGGTCGAAGGTGCCCAGCGTGCCGCCCAGGTTGTCGATCATGTGCACGAGGGTCGCCTCGCGCGTGCACGGGGTGACCGGGCTGCCGTGCTCGAGCTTCCCGTGGTGGGAGAGGATGATGTGGCCCACGGCCTGGGCGAGGTCGGCCGGGAAGCCGTCGATGGCCTCCATCTGGCTTCGGACGCGGTAGTAGCCCAGCGGGATCTCTCCCTGGAGCCGGCCGGCGTCGGAGAGGTCGATCGCGCCGCCGGTCTGCTCGTAGGCCTCGATCTTGCCGATGTCGTGCAGCAGCGCCCCGGTGACCGCCACGTCGCGGTCGATGCCCGGGAAGGTGGACGCCATCGCGCTCACGCCCTGGGCCACCGAGAGCGAGTGCTCGAGCAGCCCGTGCCGGTAGGCCTGGTGGTAGACCTTGGCCGCGGGCGCGGCGCGCCAGCGGGCACCCGACTCGCAGTCGATCGACAGCAGGCGGTGCAGCAGCTCGCGCAGGTGCGGATGCTGGACGGTGGCGATCAGGGCCTCGAGGTCGCCGGCCATCTGCTCGTAGGGGATCGGCGGACCCTCGACCAGCTGGTCGGGGTCGAACTCCTCCGGCAGCGCCGCCCGCGCCCGCTTGAGCGTGATGCAGGCGCCGTATCGCGCGTCGCACGAAAAGCGGCCGGCCACCCTCAGGGGGACGCCGGGCTTGGCCTCCGCGGCGATCTCGTCCACCCCTTCCCAGGCCACTCCCTCGACAGCGCCCGAGGCGTCGCCGAGCTGGAGCTTGAGGAACGGCTCGCCGTTCTTCTTCTCGCGCCGGGTGACCCCACGGACCTCGTAGACCGAGTCGACCAGCTGGCCGTCCTCGAGCTCCCGCACGGGGAGGTGCTGTGGCGTGAGCGTGGGCTGGTCCATCGGGAAGGCGAAGGTAGACCGGGCGGCGGACGGGAAATTGGCGAGCGCGTAACGCTTGAACCCTCGCGTGTGCGGGAAGAGTTCGAGGATCGCCACTTCTTCGCAACAGACCACGTCCTCCCATCCCGCGGCTCGCCAGCTCGACGCCCTGCTGCGCACGATCGCCGCGACGGCGATCGCCAACCGGGCCGAGCTCGATCGCCTCGACGCGGTAGCCGCCGACGGCGACTTCGGCTCCACCCTGAGCCGCGGCGCGGCGGCGTTGGCAGGCAGCCCCCCGTCGGGAGATCCCGAGGAGATGCTGCGCGGCGCCTCCGAGAAGGTGACCGACGCCATGGGCGGCAGCTCCGGTCCCCTCTGCGGGATCGCCCTGCTGCGCGCGGCGGAGGCGGTGGACGGCGTCGAGGGCGAGCTCGATCGGGCCGCCGCGGCGCGGCTGCTGCGAGCCGCGATCGAGGGGATTCAGGACTTCGGTGGCGCCGAGCGGGGCGACAAGACGGTCCTCGACGCGCTCTTCCCCGTGGCCGAGGCCATGGAGGACGACAACGGGTCAGCCCTTGGACCGGTAGCCCGCGAGGCGGCGGAGGCGACCGCCTCGAACCAGGCGCGCCGGGGCCGCGCGGCGTACGCCGGCGAGCGCTCCGCGGGCAGCGCCGACCCCGGCGCCGTGGTGGTGGCCGACGTGCTCGAGGCGCTGGAGGGCGACGGGGAGCCGCCGAGCTGGGAGGACCTGGCGGCAAAGGGCGGCGGTGGCGCGACCGGCGAGGAGGAGGAGCCCACCGGCGGCGAGGGGTTCGTCGACGATCCGGCGGCCTTCGTGCACGAGGCGCTCGAGGGCTTCGTGCGGGCCAATCGCGAGCTGGTGGAGCGGTTGTCCGACTCGCAGGTGATCGTGCGCGCCGATCGCGACACCGACTCCGGCCGGGTGGCCGTGGTCTCCGGCGGCGGAGCGGGCCACGAGCCGCTGCACGCCGGCTTCGTGGGCGAGGGGATGCTCGATGCCGCCGTGCCCGGGGCCGTGTTCACCTCGCCCTCGCCGAAGGAGGTCTTCAGCGCGGTCAGGGCGGTGGCCGCTGGCGCGGGCGTGCTGTTCCTGGTCAAGAGCTACACGGGCGACGTGCTCAACTTCCGGCTGGCGGGCGAGTTCGCCCGGGCCGAGGGGATCGAGACCGAGACGGTGGTGATCGACGACGACGTGGCCATCGACTCCGACTCCTCCACCGAGCGCCGCGGCACCGGCGTGACGATCGTGGCCGAGAAGGTGGCGGGCGCGCTGGCCGCCGAGGGCGCCGCCCTGGCCGATGTGGCCGCGGCCGCGACGCGCGTGGTGCAGCGGGGCCGCTCCTTCGGCATCGCGCTGCACGGAAGCGAGATGGAGCTTGGCGTGGGGATCCACGGCGAGCCGGGCCGCGAGCCGACCTCGCTCGAGCCTGCAGGGAAGATCGCCACAGCGATGCTCGACCCGGTGCTTGACGAGCTGGACCTGGACGCCGACACGCCCCTGCTGGTGCTGCTCAGCGGCCTCGGCGGCACCCCGTCGTTAGAGCTGCATGTGCTGTTCGAGCATGTGTCGCGCGGGCTGGAGGAGCGCGGGTTGAGAGTGGACCGGGTGCTGGTCGGTGACTTCATCACCTCGCTCGGCCAGCCCGGCGCGGTGCTATCGGTGGTGGCCCTCGACGACGAGCTGCTCCGCCTCTGGGACGCCCCGGTCGAGACCGTCGCCCTGCGCCGCTGAGGCGAAGGGCTAGCGTCCGCCGTAGTAGTCGAGCGCGCGGCGGCCGAGGTCCTTGGTCGAGCCGCCGTTCTGGACGGCGCTGATCGGCGCACCCAGCAGCGGGATCAGACGGCCGCCGTAGCGGCTGGCCGCGCGCTTGCCCACGAAGCGCAGCATCCGGTTGGTCAGTGTGCGCTCGCCCGACCTGGACAGCTGGGAGCGGACCACGGTGGCGGTCATGGAGTCGCCCACTCCGTCGAGTGACTCGCGCGCCTGTGCCGGCGTCTCGTAGACCCCCCACAGCGCCAGCAGCTCGGCCGGGCGCATCGGATCGTGGGGGTCGTAGCCGTGGGCCGCGGCGATGAAGAACACCATCCGGGCCTGGATCCAGCCGAGGCCGACCACGTTGCCCGCGCTGGTCAGCGCCCCTCCCACGCCGAGCGCAAGCCCCTCCGCGCGCGAGAGATGCACGTGCCTGCGGTAGGCCTTCTTGGCCAGGCTGGCCGGTCTTTCCGCGTGGCTCGCACTCCCCGCCCACCTCGCCGCCGGGCCGGCGAAGCGGCCCGAGGCGGCCAGCGCGATCAGCTCCGGCGCCCGGTCGGGGTTGGCGACTATGCGGCGCCAGAGGGGGTCGGGCAGCGCGCCGACCTCTTCGATCTCGGTCGGCTCGGCCACTCGAGGCAAGATAGTCGGCTAGGCCAGGAGGCGGCTGAGGGCCAGCTTCAGCACGTCCGCGCGGCTGCGCGTGCCGTGATCGGCGGCCACGAAGTGGTTTCCGATGAAGAGCGACATGACGAGCATGCAGCGGACCTCGACCTCGTCCTCGTCTGGGCAAAAGGCTCCGAACAGCGAGCGCATGTAGTCCATCCGCCGGTTGTCGATGCGCTTGAGGCGCTTGGCAACCGCCTTGTCGCGCCGAGCCCAGTCGCGGACCGCAAGCTCGATCTTCATCAGGTCGCGGCTGGATGAGGCGAGCGCGGACAGCCGCCGCAGCTTGGCCCTCGCGTCCCCACCCTCGCTCTCGACGCGATCGATCACCTCGTCGACGACCAGCCGCTCCCACGCGTCGAGCATCTCCTCCAGCAGCGCGGGCCGGTCCTGGAAGTGCCAGTAGAAGCCCCCCTTGGTGACGCCGAGCGCCTGCGCGAGCTTCTCGATCCGGACGGCGTCCGGTCCGCCGACGCCAAGGAGCCGGAGGCCCTCTTGGATCCAGCTGGTGCGAGGGGTGCGGGTCGGGGCGGCCATCGTCTTTGTCTATCCGTTCGCGTTGGCTCCGGATCGGGGCTCGTCGACATCGGCCGCTAGCTCGTCCCGGGAGCCGACGCCTCGGCGCGAGATGGCGAGGGCCGGAATCGAACCGGCGACACCACGATTTTCAGTCGTGTGCTCTACCAACTGAGCTACCTCGCCGCGGGCGGCCATCCTAGTAGCTGGCCGGCCTGCTCGGAGGGCCGTCGAGCTTGCCACATATACCCCCCGGTGGTATAAAGTGAGAGCTATGGCCACCGCCGAGCACGACCACAGCCACGACCTCACCACCTCGGGCAGCGCCCTCAGCTCGATGGCCTTCGCCGCCACCCTTCACTGCCTGACCGGCTGCGCCCTGGGGGAGGTCACCGGGATGATCGTGGGCACGGCGCTTGGGCTGCACAACGCCGCCACAGTGGCGCTGTCGATCGCGCTGGCCTTCCTCTTCGGCTACGCGCTCACGAGCCTCCCGCTGCTGCGGGCCGGGATGGCGCTCGCCGTCGTGGTGCCCATCGCGCTCGCGGTCGACACGCTCAGCATCACCACCATGGAGGTGATCGACAACGCGATAATGGTGGGCGTTCCCGGCGCCATGGACGCCGGTCTCGGCGACGTGCTGTTCTGGGGCAGCCTGTCCTTCAGCCTGGTGCTCGCCGGGACGGCGGCCTTCCCCGTCAACCGCTGGCTGATCGCCCGCGGACGCGGCCACGCGGTCATGCACGAGCAGGGTGCCCACGGGGGTCCTCCGACCGCCCTGGTGGCCGCCGTGGCGGGGGTGCTGGGGGTCTTCGGGACCGTCGTGCTGGCCTCCCACGCGCTGGGCTAGCGGGGCCTTGACGCTCGTTACACTGGCGCGCCAATGAACCGACTCGCCGCTCGCGCCCTCGTCTTCGCCCTGGCCGTCCTCGCCCTCGCAGTACCCGTCTCGGGCTGTGGCGGCGACACGAAGGACAAGGCCGCCAGCCCACTGGACAACGCCCTCGGCTATGTGCCGGCGAACGCGCCGCTGGTGGTGTCGTTCCAGACCGATCCCAACGGCAAGCAGTTCCGGGCGGCGAAGAAGATCGTGGAGAAGTTTCCCTTTGCGGGCCAGATCGAGCAGCAGTTCCAGACCCAGCTGCGCTCCCAGTCGGTGAACTACGCCCACGACCTCAAGCCGCTGCTGGGTAACCAGTTCGTGGTCGGGGCGACCACCGTCAAGTCGATCGCGAACAACTCGAAGAACGACAAGGACTTCGTGGGCGCGATCCAGGCCAAGGACGGCAAGAAGCTCGAGGACGCCATCAAGAAGGAGAAGGCCAAGCAGGACGGCGAGAAGAGCGGCGCGAAGATCTACAAAGGCAAGGACGGCTCCCCCTTCGCGATCAAGGACGACGTGCTGGTGGTGGCGGGCAGCCGGACGCTGCTGGAGAAGGCGCTCGCCGATCGCGAGAGCGACAAGCGCTTCACCGAGGACGACTTCGACAAGGGCACCGAGGGCCTGCCCAAGGACTCGACCTTCCGCCTCTCCACCGATCTGCAGGCGCTGCTGCGCGCCGATCCGAGCACGGTCAACGCGCGCAAGATCAAGTGGGTCGCGGCGCTGCGCGACTTCGGGTTGAGCGCATCGGTGGTCAACGACAAGATCGACGTCGACTTCCGCCTGGCCACCGACTCGAACGGCCTCACCGACAAGGATCTGCCGATCGCCTCGGGCGACGCCAGCCCCGCCGTTGTCGAGCGCGCCGGAGAGATCGGCTTCGGGCTCCGCGACCCGAGCCAGCTCTTCGCCTTCGGCGAGAGCGCCGCCCAGGCCGTGGACCCGGCCCAGTTCGGCTCCTACGAGAGCGCGAAGCGGACGATCGAGCGTCAGCTGCACATCGACGTCCAGAAGGACCTGGTCGATCAGCTCAACGGCGATGTGGCCGTCAGCGATTCCGCGACCGGCCGCAACACGTCCATCAAGGCGGAGGTCAAGGACCCGACCGCCTTCAAGGCCACGCTCGCCAAGGTGACCAAGGCGCTTCCCGCGATCATCCGCAACTCTTCGGGCCGGGCGCCCAAGATCCAGCGGTCGGGCGGCCTCTACACGGCCACGACGACAAAGCGCAAGATCGCCTACGGGCTCGTCGGAAGGTCGTTCGTGTTCTCCGACACCGCACCGGCTGCCCGCGCGATCGCGCGGGCGCCGACCTCCTCGGTTCCCGGCGCAAAGGGCTCCGTGACGATGCAGGCCGACGCCGGGAAGCTGCTCGTCCGGGCGCTGGGCCGGTTCGGGGGCTCGCGGCTCGGGGGCAACGGCCTGGGCGCCGCGCTGGGAGGATCGTTGTTCGCCGGCCCGCTGGGTGACCTGACCGGCTCCGCGAAGGCGGACACCGACGGGGTGACCGGCAAGGTGTCGCTGAGCTTCAACTGACCGGGCGGGTCAGCGACCGGCCCAGGCGTGCAGCAGCGGCAGCGGGTCGATCGGGTGCCCGCCGGTGTACCACCCACCGCCGACCCAGACCTCGAAGTGCAGGTGCGCGCCGAACGACCGGCCGGTGTTGCCCACCTGCGCGAGGGCCTGGCCGGCGCCGACGGTCTGTCCCACCTGCACCAGCGTCGATCCGGCCACCAGGTGCATGAACACGTAGTCGCGATCCTCGCCTGCCCCGTGCAGCACCACGTAGTGGCCGGCCCCCTCGGCCTGGTAGCGCACGGCCTTGACCGTGCCGGCGAAGGGCGCCACCACCGGCGTGCCCTCTGCGGCCGCCATGTCCTGGCCCTGGTGGATGTGGCCCGTGCGACCCGCGCCGAAGCGCCCGTCTGGGCCGCCGAAGTCGTAGGGCCCGCGCACGGGGAAGACGTGGCCGTCGCCGACGGGCGCGCGTGGCGGGGGCTTGGGGGCGGAAGGACGCGGCACGGTGACCGAGGCGATCGAGGCCACGTTCGCCTGCCGCAGCCCGCGGGCGGTTATCCGCAGCCGGTAGCCGCCGGCGGCCAGGCCGGTTCGGCTGACCCGGACCTGCTGCACGCGGCCGGGGCGGCGGTCGCCCAGCTTGAGTGTCTTGACGACGCGGGAGCCGCGCGCGGCCAACAGCTGGATCCGTACGTCGCGCACCGCGCGAGGAGCCGACAGGCGAAAGGACACCGTGGCGCTGAGGGTGCGCGAGGAGAGCTTGAACAGCGACAGACGGGGCAGCGCCGCGACGCCGTGCACGTTCGGCGTCTCGCCGTAGTGCGCCCCACCCTGCTGGGGGACAGCCGTGCCGCCGGAGGGACCGAACGTGGCGCTGGCCGGCGCGGCCGCCGTCAGCGCCAGCGTCACGCCCAGGGCCACCGCGGTGATCGGCTTGAAGGACATCAAGGAGGCGTGTCGGGCTGCGGGCCCGCCGCCTGAAGGGGCTGCAACGCGCGCTGCGCGCGGAGGGGCTAGTAGAGGCGCTTGAGCAGCTCGATTGCGCCGTTCTTGTTCAGCGGGTCGTTCAGGTTGCCGCACTTGGGCGACTGCACGCAGGAGGGACAGCCGCTGCGACACGGACACTCGCTCACGAGCCGTAACGCATCCCCCACCAGGCGCTCGAAGCGCTCGAACCCCATTCGGGTGATGCCCACGCCGCCCGGGTGGCCGTCGTAGATGAAGACGGTCGGCCGGCCGGTCTGGGAGTGGAAGGCGGTGGACATGCCGCCGATGTCCCAGCGGTCGCACATGGCGATCAGCGGCAACACGGCGATCTGGGCGTGCTCGGCGGCGTGCAGCGAGCCCTGGAGCACGTCGAGCGGAAAGTCCTCGGCCAGCGCTTGCTCGGGCAGCTCGTACCACAGCGCCTGGGTGGCGAAGTGCTGCTCGGGCATGTCGAGGCCCACCAGGTCGAGCACCTCGTGGTCTGACACCCGCTTTCGCTGGTAGCCCGTCACCTGCTCCATCACGTTCACGGTGCCGAAGGAGAGCATCGCTCCCGCGACCTCGCGAGTCTCGTACACCTGCTCGATGTAGGTGTCGATCTCCTTCTTGGCCTGGGTGTAGAAGTCACCGTCAAACGGCGTGACCGCCGCCCGGCGGTTGTCGAGGTCCAGGTGCTCGACCAGGTAGGAGCGGCCCATGTGCAGGTACACCGCGCCCTCGTGCACCGCGCCGTGCGCGCGGGCGGTCTCCACCGAGCCGATCACCTCGCCGCCCTCGGTCTCCACCACCGCCACCGAGTCCGGCGAGGATGAGCGCAGGGCTATTCCCGCGGCCGGGTAGCCCTCGCCGCGGGGCAGGTAGCGCCCGCCCCGCTCACGCAGCAGGCCCAGCGCCACCAGCCGTCGCGCGGCCGGCTCCCAGCGGTCGCCCAGGAACTGCTCGTCGCCGGGCGAGAGCGGCATCTCGTACGCCGCGGCGCCCAGGTGGGCGAGGAAGATCTCCTCGGACTCGTGGTCGAGGATGGCCGACTCGATGGCGCGGTCGAGGAACTCATCGGGGTGACGGCAGAAGAACTGGTCCAGGGCATCGGCGCCGGCCACGTACAGCGCCAGGCCGGTCTTGCGCCGCCCCGCGCGGCCCCACATCTGGCGCAGGCTCGCCACGGTGCCGGGAAAGGTCACGCAGATGGCGGCGTCCAGCTCGCCCACGTCGATGCCCAGCTCGAGCGCATCGGTGGTGACCACCGCGAGCAGCTCGCCGGACATCAGCCGCTGCTCGATCTCGCGTCGCTGGGAGGGCGTGTAGCCCGCGCGGTAGGGGGCCACCAGCTCGGCCAGGTCGGTCCGCCCGCGCTCCTCCAGCCGGTGGTGGGTGAAGCGCTGGATCAGCTCGATGCCGCGCCGCGAGCGCAGGAAGCAGATCGTGCGCGTGCCCGACTCGACCAGGTCGGCCAGCAGGTCGGCGGCCTCGGCCAGCGGCGACGCTCGGGCGCCGGTGCGCTCGTCCACCAGCGGCGGGTTCCACATGGCGATCCGGCGCTCGGCCCGGGGTGCTCCGTCGCGGGCCACCAGCCTCACCTCGTCGCCCACGAGCCGCTCGGCCAGCTCCACCGGGTTGGCGATCGTCGCGCTGGCCAGCAGGAATCGCGGCTCGGTGCCGTAGGCGAGCGCGAGCCGGCGCAGCCGGCGCAGCACGTTGGCCACGTGGGAGCCGAACACGCCGCGGTAGGTGTGGGCCTCGTCCACCACGATCCAGGCCAGGTTGGCCAACAGGTCGCCCCACTGGCGGTGGTTTGGCAGGAGCCCCACGTGGAGCATGTCGGGGTTGGTCAGGACCAGGTTCGACTTCTGGCGGATCGCGCGCCGCTCCTCGCGCGGGGTGTCCCCGTCGTAGATGGCCGGGCGCAGGTGGGGCAGGCGCAGGGCGTGCAGGGCGCGGGCCTGGTCCTGGGCCAGCGCCTTGGTCGGGTAGAGGTACAGCGCGCGGGCCGAGCGATCGCGGCAGAGGGTGTCGAGCACGGGCAGGTTGAAGGCCAGCGACTTGCCGCTGGCGGTGCCCGTGGTGATGACGGTGTGGCCCTCATAGGCCGAGGCCAGCGCATCGGTCTGGTGGGCGTAGAGCCCCTCGATCCCCGCGCCGGCGAGCGCCGCCAGCAGCTCGGGATGAAGCTCGGGCGGAATCGGCTCCACCAGCGCGTCCTGGGGCCGCTCTCGGGAGCGGGCCACGAGCTGCGCCCCCTCCCCTCGCTCCAGGATCGCCTCCCAGGGTGGGGTTTGCGGGGCCACGGGCACGGTCAGCCATAGTAGGCGCGCGCATGATCCGCTCTGCCCGCCACGCCGACTTCCCGCTCGAGCTGCTGCTGGAGCGCAAGATCGGGACGGTCACGGCGGTGCTGCCCGCGCGCGAGTGCGCGGCCACCGTGGGCCCGGTGGTGGAGCGCATCCGGGGCCTGGACGGCCTCGTGGACCAGGTGCTGGTGGTCGACGCCGGCTCGGCCGACGGCACGGCGCGGGTGGCCGCCGAGGCCGGCGCGGAGGTGGCCCAGGAGGACGAGCTGGTGCCCGAGCTGGGTCCGGCGCTGGGCAAGGGCGACGCGATGTGGCGAGCGCTGTCGAAGGCCCGCGGTGACCTGGTGGTCTACCTCGATGCGGATACGGCCGACTTCTCGCCCGCGTTCGTGACGGGACTGCTCGGGCCCCTGCTCACCGACCCCGGGGCCCGGTTCGTCAAGGCCACCTACGAGCGCCCGTTCCGGACCGGTACCTCGGAGCTGCCCGGGGGCGGGGGACGCGTGAGCCAGCTCACCGCGCGTCCGCTGCTCGACGCCTTCTATCCCGATCTGTCTCCCCTCACGCAGCCGCTGGCGGGGGAGGTGGCCGGCGCGCGTTCCCTGTTCGAGCGCGTCCCGTTCTCCACGGGCTACGCCGTGGAGGCGGCCATGCTCCTGGACATGCGCGAGTTGATCGGCGCCGCGGCGATGGTCCAGGTCGACCTGGGCGAGCGTCACAATGTCCACCAGCCGCTCCCCGCGCTGCGGCCCATGGCCGACGCCGTGCTCGCGACGGTGGTCGAGCGGCTGCGCCGCGAGGGTCGGCTCGTGGACGCCCCGGCGGCCTCGCACGTCATACAGCGCCCGCCGTTCGCCTCGCTGCGCGGCACGCCCGCCTGATGGGGCTGCGCTGCGTCTACACGGACCTCGACGGCACCCTGTTGGGCGCCGGCGCCTCGCTGTTCCGTGACGGCGAGGGCCGCTTCACGCTGCTGCCGGCCCGCGCGCTGGAGGCCTGCCATCGCGCCGGCGTGGAGGTCGTATGCATGTCGGGGCGGCGCAAGGCGCAGGTGATGGAGGATGCCCGGCTGCTGGGCCAGGACTCCTACATCTACGAGATCGGCGGGGGCGTGGTCGTGGGCGGCGACGAGCACCTCCTGTGCGGCGAGTTCGCCCCGGTCGACGATCGCTCCCCGCACGAGCTGATCGAGGCCTCGGGTGCGCCGGCGCTGCTGTTCGAGGCCTACGGCGACCGGCTCGATCACCACAGCCCGTGGCACCGCGACCGCTTCGTCTCCCATCTGTTCCGCGGCACCCTGGACCCCGTCGAGGCCAACGCGCTGCTCGAGCGCGAGGGGCACGGCGGGCTGCGCCTGGTGGACAACGGCGCGTCGCACGCCGGCGGACGCGTCTACCACCTGATCCCGCGCGAGACGTCCAAGCTGGCGGCGGTGCGCTGGCACATGGGGGCGCGCGGCTACGCCGGCCACGAGTGCATCGCGGTGGGCGACTCGGCCGAGGACATGACCGTCGCCCCGGCGGTCGCGCGCTTCTACCTGGTGGCCAACTCCGACGCGCCGCCGGCCGCGGCAAACGTCGAGCGCACCGAGGCGGGGCACGGCGATGGCTTCTACGAAGCGGTGGTGGCCTCGCTGATGGGATAAGCGGGCGCGCCGTCCCGGGCGATCGCCGACCACAGGCGCGAGGCCACGGCGCCCGCCGCGAAGTACAGGCAGGGCAGCCAGGGCGCGACGCCCGCCAGCCCGTCCACGCCATCGGAGTAGCTCGCCGCCCCCGCGGCCACGATCGCGATCTCGCCCAGCGGCCCCAGGACGGCCGCCGCCGCGCCCACGGCGAAAGCTCCGGGGGACGGGTCCCACCAGGCCCAGACGGCGACGGCGACGGAGCCGGTCAGCACTACGCCGACCGTCGTGGGCTGGTGGCGGAGGACAGCGGTGAGCCCGTACAGCGCCAGCACCAGCGTCGCGCCCAGGAGGGCATCGGCCCGCGTGCGGCGCCTCGCCGGACGCGTTCCCGATCGCTCGGAGAGCCACGCTGCTGCCACCACTGCGCCGGAAAGCAGCGGGGGAAACCAGATTGCGCTTCGCCACAGGGTCGGCACGCCTGACCACTCGTAGCGGGTCGTGTCCGAGGCCACGTGGCAGGCGTCGCCCGCCAGTCCCACAGCCAGGCCCAGCACGGCGATTGCCGCCGCCGTCGCCGGAGCGGACAGGACGCGCGTGCTCATCGTGCGACCAATGCCGCCAGCTGCGCGCCGGCGGCCTCGATCTCCTCCAGCGTGGTGGCCTCGATCACCCGCTCCAGGTCCAGGATCCGCGCCTCGAACAGCTCCAGCTCCCGGCGCCCCACCACCGCGTAGGAGCGAACGCCCGCCTGACGGGAGCGGGTGGCCACCTCGCCCACCAGCTTGCCCTGCAGGGTCTGGCGGTCGAGCTTGCCCTCGCCGGTGACGACGAACGCCGCCGCCCGCATGGCGGAGTCGAAGCCGATCCGGTCCAGCACGTAGGGGGCGCCGGGTGCGAGCGTGGCCCCGAGGTGGGCCCACAGCCCGCCGGACAGGCCGCCGGCCGCGCCGGTCATCGGTCGACCGCGCGGGTCCTTCGGGGCCTCGCCGGCCACGCGGTCCAGGCGCCGTTCGAGCTCACGAACCTGCTTGGCGTCCGCGCCCTTCTGGGGGGCGAACACGCGCGCCGCTTCCTCGAACGGCGTGCGCACATCGCAGATCACCTCGAGGCGTGGGCGCAGACCGGCGTCGGCCAGGGCGCGCACGGCGCCCTCGCCGCCGTCGGTCGTGGCCGAGCCGCCCACCGCCACCAGCACCGTGCCGGCGCCGGCCTCACACGCGGCCGCGATCAGCTCGCCGGTGCCATAGGTGGAGGCGGCCACCGGATCACGGTCGGCCTCGGGCACCAGACCCAGGCCGCTGGCCTGTGCGCACTCCACCACCGCCGTCTCGCCGCCCTCCAGGAGCGCGAAGGAGGCCTCCACCGGGTCGCCCAGCGGCCCCGAGACCGTGGCCGTGCGCACCTCGCCCTCGAGCGCGTTGAGCAGCGCGTCCATCGTCCCCTCCCCGCCATCTGCCACCGGCAGCCGCACGGCCTCCAGGCCGCCGGACTCCACCCCGGCGGCGATGGCGTCGGCGACCTCGGCGGCGGCGAACGTGCCCTTGAAGGAGTCGGGCGCGACGAGGGCGGGCAGGGTCACCGCTCGAGCGCGGCGCGGAACGCCCGCTCGGCCGCGTTCCCGTGGACGGCGAAGACCACCCGCTTGAGCGAGGAGGACCGATGCGCGCGCACCGCGCCGACCATGAGGTCGGCCGCCTCATCGAGCGGGAAGTGGCCCACGCCGGTCCCGAACGCGACCAGGGCCAGCGAGCGCGCGCCCAGCTCGTCTGCCTTCGCGAGCGTCGCCTGCGTGGCGCGGGCGATGACGTCGGCCGAGGTCGGGCCGCCCAGCTCCATCGTGGCGGCGTGGATGACCCAGCGCGCGGGCATGGCCCCGGCCGTGGTCTCCACCGCCTCGCCCAGGCCGACGGGGGCGCGCTCGTCGGACTCGTGTTGCACCGCCGGGCCGCCGGCCCGCGAGATGGCGGCGGCCACCCCACCGCCGTGCAGCAGGTCGGTGTTTGCCGCGTTGGCGATGGCGTCCACCTCGAGCTGGGTCACGTCGGCCTGGAGCACCTCGATCTCCATGGGACCTCAGGCCTCCTCGCGCTCGCGGTCGCGCGAGGGCTGCACGCGCTTGGGCTCGCCCGGCATCTTCGGGTAGTCGGGCGGGTAGGGCATGTCGCCCTCCTCGTCGCGCGCGTACATGTCCAGCAGCGGCTGCAGCGAGTGGGCCACCTCGTCGATATCGGCGAAGCGATCGCCCACCTCGGCGAACCGGCCCGGCATGGTGGCCACCGTGAAGTCCTCCGGCGCCACGTCGGGCACCTCGTCCCAGGTCAGGGGCGCCGACACGGGCGCTCCCGGCTTGGCGCGCACGCTGTAGGGGGATGCGATCGTGCGGTCGCGGGCGTTCTGGTTGTAGTCCACGAAGACCTTCTCGCCGCGCTCCTCCTTCCACCATTTGGTCGTCACCTTCTCGGGCATCCGGTGTGAGAGCTCGCGCCCGAAGGCGATCGCCGCGTGGCGCACGTCGGTGAAGGTCCAGCGCGGCTCGATCCGCACGTAGATGTGGATGCCCCGCCCGCCCGAGGTCTTCGGGAAGCCGCGGTAGCCCAGCTCTCCCAGCAGCACGCGCGCCTCCGCGGCCACCCGCTGGGCGTCGGCGAAGTCCGTGCCCTCCTGGGGATCCAGGTCGATGCGCAGCTCGTCGGGGTGGTCCACGTCGGACCGGCGCACTGGCCAGGGGTGGAAGGTGAGCGTCCCCATGTGCCCGCACCAGGCCACCACGGCGATCTCGGTCGGGCAGATCTCGTCGGCGTGGCGTCCGGAGGGGAACTCGATGCGCGCGGTCTCGAGGTAGTCGGGCGCGCCCTTGGGCACCCGCTTCTGGTAGAAGGCCTCGCCCTTATGGCCCTCCCGCGTGGACAGGGTCATGCCCTCGTGGACGCCCTTGGGCCAGCGCTCCAGGGTGGTCGGGCGCTCCCACAGCGCGCGCAGGATCCCATCGTCCACCGCCAGGTAGTACTCCACGATCTGGAGCTTGGTGACCTCCGCGGTTCGCTCCGTAGCGGGGAAGATCACCCGGTCGGGGCTGGACACACGCACCTCGCGACCGCCCGCCTGCACCGTCGCGGCGTCGGCCTTGGCCGCCATCAGTTGCGCAGCTGCTCCATCGCGCACTCACCCGGCGCCTTGTCCCCGCGCCAGCGCAGGAACTTCGTGCCGTGGCGGATCCGGTCGCCGGTGGTGTGGTCGAAGGCGATCTCGCACACGAGCTCGGGGCGCAGGCCCTCCCACATCAGCTCCTCCTCGGGCTTCCAGCGCGAGGGCTCACCCGAGCCACGCTCGTGGGTGCGATAGGGCTCGAGGAAGGCCAGCAGCTCGCGCTTCTCCTTGGCCTTGAAGCCGGAGGTGTGCCCGACCACGCGCAGGTCGCCGCCCTCGTCGTAGAGGCCGAGGATCAGGGAGCCGACGGTGCCCTCCTCCTTGCCCATACGGAAGGCCACCACCACCGTGTCGGCGGTGCGCACGCGCTTGATCTTGACCATGCCCTTGCGCTGGCCGGGCAGGTAGGCCGCTGAGCCCTGCTTGGCCACCACCCCCTCCGAGCTGCCGGTCAGCCACTGGCCGGCGTCGGCGGTCGTGGTCACGCTGGGGGAGACCTCCACCGAGCCCAGGTCCAGCTCGCCCAGCCGCTCGCGGCGGTCGTCATACGAAGCGTCCACCAGCGTGTCGTCGCCCGCCGACAGGACGTCGAAGGCCACGTAGCGGGCGGGCGTCTCGACCGCGAGGCGCTCCACCCGCGAGGCGGCCGGGTGGATGCGCTGGGAGAGGAGGTCGAACTCCTGGACCCCGTCGACCTCGATCAGCATCTCCCCGTCGAGCACCACTCGGTCCTCGCCGACGGCCTCGAGCTGGGCCACCACCTCGGGGAAGTAGCGGTTCATCGGCTTGCCCCCGCGGCTCTGCAGGTGGACCTCTCCACCGTCCTTGAACGCGATGGTGCGAAAGCCGTCCCACTTGGGCTCGTAGCGCCAGTCCTCCCCCTCGGGCAGCTCGCGCGAGGACTTGGCCAGCTGTGGCTTGATCGGCGGCGAGAGGGGCAGGGCCACGGAGCCGCGATCCTAGTGCGGGAGGTGCCCCGAAGCGGCGTCGTTTACCGAACCGGCGGGGATGCCGGTTCGGTCTAAGGTGCCGTTTACCGAGCCGGCAGGGATGCCGCCTCGGTCTAAGGTGTCCCAATGAGCACCGATCAAGCCACCGTCGCCGAGGAGGAGTACCTCCAGGTCATCTTCTGGCTCCAGGAGGCGGGCCTCCCGATGACCGGCGCCAACGTGGCCCGCGCGATGCAGGTGTCCGCTCCCACCGTGCACGAGATGATCGGCCGGCTGGAGTCCGACGGCTACGTGACCCGCGCCTCGGACAAGTCGCTGTCGTTCACCGAGAGCGGTCGCGAGCACGCCGAGGGCATCGTGCGCCGCCACCGGCTGATCGAGCGCTTCCTCACCGACGTCTTCGACATCCCCTGGGATCAGGTGCACGAGGAGGCCGAGCGGCTGGAGCATTGGATGTCACCGACGGTTGAGGAGCGCATGCTGAAGGCGATCGGCGACTCCACGACGTGCCCCCACGGCCATCCGATCTTCACCAGGCAGCGCGAGCAGGGCGTGCCGCTGGCCGACGTGGAGCTGGGCGCGCAGGTGCGGATCCTGCGCTTCGAGAACGAGGCCGAGGACCTGTTGCACTACCTGATGGACGCGGGCCTGAGGCCGGGCCTGAACGGCAAGCTGGCCGAGAACGACGACGAGCAGGTGACGATCGAGGTCGGCGGCAACCGGCACTCGGTCACCCGCAGCGTGGCCGAGACCGTGTCGGTGATCGCCGATCCGTCACCGCCCAAGCGCACGGCGCTCCCCGAGCACCTCGTGATGTCCAAGGAGCACTGGGGCCGCTAGATGCCCCAGACGAGATCGGCATCGTGCCGATCTCGTAGACGTCATCAGGCCGGCGCGCCGGCCACTTCGCGGTAGGCCTCGGCCAGGCGCCCGACCGCCTCGTCGATCTGGTCGGCGGGCACCCCGGAGTAGGCCAGGCGCAGCGCGTTCTCGCCGCCCTCGAGCAGGAAGTCGGTGCCCTTGACGAAGATGAGGCCCTTGGCCCGGGCCAGCTCCTCCATGGCCGCGACGTCGGTGCCCTCGGGCAACTCGACCCACAGGAAGTAGCCGCCCTCGGGGACCACGAAGCGGGCCTCGGGGAGCTCGCGCTCCAGCGCGACGCAGAGCACGTCGCGGCGATCGTGGAGGGCCTGCTTGACGGTTTCGATCGAGCGGTCGACGGCACCGGAGGTGCAGAATTCGGCCACGATCGCCTGGGCCACCATGTTCGGCGAGATGTAGGTACCGGTGGCCAGCTTGCGGATCTCGGCGATCAGCGGCGTGGGCCCGGCCAGGTAGCCCACGCGGATGCCCGGGCAGACCGTCTTGGAGAACGACGAGGCGTAGACCACGCGGTCCGAGCGGTCCAGCGAAAGCATAGTGGGCATCGGCTCGCCGCCGAAGCGGAGCTCCACGTAGGGGTCGTCCTCGAACAGCACGAAGTCGTGGCGCTCGGCCAGGGCCACCAGCCGCTCGCGCTTCTCGCGCGACAGCGTGCAGCCGGCCGGGTTGTGGAAGTTGGGGATGATGTGCGCCAGCACGGGGCGCGCGCCGCCGTCCAGCGCGCTCTCCAGCGCGTCGACGTCGATGCCGTCGTCCTCCAGGGGGATCGCCAGCAGCTCCGCCCCCAGGCCGCGCAGCGAGAGCA
Organism: Solirubrobacterales bacterium; assembly: GCA_038202855.1. Classification (GTDB taxonomy): domain Bacteria; phylum Actinomycetota; class Thermoleophilia; order Solirubrobacterales; family Thermoleophilaceae; genus JAAYBF01. The sequence goes on along the minus strand of JBBREO010000015.1, from coordinate 8,813 downwards.
GCGTGCGGTCGTAGCTGGGCGCCTCGACCACCACCACGTCTCCGGGCTGGACCAGCGTCTGGAAGAGGAAGGCGTCGGCCTGCATGGAGCCGTTGGTGGCGATGATCTGCTCGGGGGCGACGTTCTGGCGCTGGGCGATCCAGTCGACGAGCGGCTTGTAGCCGGCCGAGGTGCCGTAGGAGAAGGCGCCGGCCGGGTCCTTGGAGAAGGCGGCATCGGCGGCGGCACGGAGGTCGTCGACGGCCACGATGTCGAGCGAGGGGGCGCCGCGGGCGAAGGAGATGCTGTCCGTTGGGCTCACAGCCGGACCTTATCGCGGGCGCCGGGGCGCTCAGACCGCGCGGGCGAAGACAACGATGTTGTCGCGATAGCCGCTCGCGGGGTCGAACGGCCCACCGCAGGTGACCAGCACGAGCACGCGGTCGCGGTCGCCCCCGTAGACCTGCGCGGTGGGGAAGCGGTCCTTTCGGACCTGGGCCCGGGTGGTCACGCGGTAGTGGAAGACGTCGCCGCGGCGGTCGGTCACGTCGACGGGGTCGCCCCGCTCGAGCGCGGGCACGTGGGCGAACAGGCCCGGCCCGCGGTTGGTGTCCAGGTGGCCGATGATCACCGCCCGTCCCCGCTCGCCCGGTCGGGGCCCGCCGTCGTACCAGCCGGCCCGACCGATGCTCGGGACGCGGATGGCGTTGTCGCGGCTCGTACCCACGGAGTCGACCACCGTGTCCACGTGGGCGGCGGGAATGGCTATGCGGTCGGGCGGCGCCGGGCGCACCCCGCCGTCCACCGGCTCGAGGGGGTTGGAGCGCACGCCGCCGCGGCCGGGCTCCGCCACGATCGGGCGCAGGGCGCGGGTGGTCCGCGGGCCCAGGTCGCGGGGGGCCCTCGTCCGGGATGTGCTGGTCACCGACGGCCCCTCTCGCGGGCCGGGGCCCGGCGCGAAGGCCAGCACGGCGGTCGCGGCGGCGAGCGCCGGGAGGCCTATCGCTAGGGCAAGGCCCAGGCGCCGGCGGGGACGGTCAGCCGCGGGCACGGCCGCGGCCGAGTGGAGCGCGCCCGAAGAGCGCGCCACCCAGGGCGCCGGCGGCGAGCGCAGCGAGCAGCGCGGCAAGCCACGGGCGGCCGCCGGAGTCGGCCATGCCGCCCAGGCCGGTGGCGGGCCCGCGCGCCGGGGCGGCAACTGAGTCCTGGACCACCACGAAGCGCATCCGCGCTCCGGCGCTGCCCACCGTGTAGGCCGTAGAGGCGGTCCCGGCGGCCACGTTCACGCCCTTCTGCTCCACCAGCACGGACCTGGTTCGGGGCATGCGGGCGGCCAGGGCGTAGGTTCCCGGGGCCGCGGCCTTGTAGCCGCTGTCCTGGCCGTAGGACGCGGTACCCCACTTGCGCGAGCCGAGGGTCAAGGCGACCCTGCCGGATTCAGGGGCGGCGTTCACGGCACGGACCAGCGCCCTGCCGGTCACGGCCTTGCCGGAGCGGTAGACGCGCAGTCGCGCCTTGTCGCCGTTTCCCTTCTCGGCCACGACGGTGTACCTCCCCCCGCTGGCGAGCGTCTGCCGGGACGAGACGAGCGTCTTGCCGCCGGCCGAGAGGGCCAGTGTCACCGCGCCGTCCGGGCCGGAGGCGATCGGGGAGGCCTGCGCGAAGCCCACGCCGCGGAGCGTGACGGGGTGCCCGTGTCCTCCCGTCACAGCCAGGTCGGCGGCCGGCCCCCCGGGCAGAGCGTGCAGCAAACGGACCTGCGTGGCCGCCGATGCTTCGCCCGCGACCGGCGACGAAAGTAGGATCGTGCCGGTGGCGACGAGGATGCCTGCCCAGCCCAACGCTCGTCGTCTCTCGCACATGAAGCGGGAAGGGTAACCATGCGGACGGACTGGGTCGAGGTGGCACTGCTGGAGCTCGGGCCCGAGGACCGGGCGCTGCTCGAGCTCTCGGTGGTCCGTGAGGTGAGCGACGATGACATCGCATCGCTGCTCGGCGTGGATGCGGCCCGGGTCCAGGACCGGCGCGAAGAGGCGCTCGAACGGGTGGTGGGACAAATCGGGGAGGGCGGCCCCGACGACGTCCGCGAGACGTTGCGCGGCCTGGCGGACGCGCGCTGGCGCTCACCCGACGACACGCGCACCCACCCTGCGCCCCCGGCCGCTCCCGTGCCGCCGCCCGCCGCCGACGATGGGCCCGGCGGTCCGAGCCGGGCCGTCCGGCCCGTGTTCGTGGCGGCGCTGGTCATCGCGGCGCTCGCCGCGCTGATGGTGAAGCTGTCGGGCAAGGACGACGTCGAGCCCGGACCCGGCTCCCGCCCGGCCCCCGCCTCCGGCACCGCCGGCGAGCCGGGCGCACGCCGCCTCGCGCCCCTGGCCGGCGGACCCGCGACGGGAACGATCCGGGTCGTCCGGCACGGCCAGGGCTCGCGTCTGCGCCTGAGAGTGCTGGGACTGCCCTCGCCTCGGACGGGCGGCTACGTGGCCTGGCTCTACAACTCGGTGAGCGACGCGCGACCGCTCGGCGGTCAGCTGCGGGGGACCTTCAGCCTCGACGCCCCGCTCCCCGCCGACTACAAGCGCTACCGGTTCGTCGATATCTCACGCGAGCCGGCCGACGGCAACCGCAACCACAGCGGCGAGAGCGTGCTCAGAACGCCGCTGCGCTAGGCCCTGCGCGCTTAGGCGCCGAGCACCTCGACGGCGATCTCGGAGACCTCCGTCGGGGTCCGGCCGACGCGCACGCCCTTGGCTTCGAGGGCGTCGGCCTTGGCTGCCGCTGTGCCGGCCGAGCCGGAGACGATCGCCCCGGCGTGGCCCATCGTCTTGCCAGGAGGGGCGGTGAAGCCGGCGATGTAGGCCACCACCGGCTTGGTCACGTGCTCGGCGATGTACTCGGCGGCCTGCTCCTCGGCGTCGCCGCCGATCTCGCCGGAGAGCACGATCAGCTCGGTCTGGGGATCGGCCTCGAACAGCTCGATGATGTCGATGAACGACGAGCCCGGCACGGGGTCGCCGCCGATCCCGACGATCGAGGAGTTGCCGAAGCCGCGCTGGGCCAGCTCGTTGCCGATCTGGTAGGTCAGCGTGCCCGAGCGCGAGACCACGCCCACGTTGCCCTCCTTGAAGAAGGAGGCGGGGATGATGCCCACGCTGGCCTTGCCCGGCGACAGGATGCCCGGGCAGTTGGGGCCCACCAGACGCGAGTCGCCGCGGGCCATGTGGTTGTAGACGCGCATCTCATCGTGGGCGGGGATGCCCTCGGTGATGGCGATGATCAGCTCTATGCCCGCGTCCTCGGCCTCGAGGATCGAGTCGGCCGCGAAGCGGGGCGGCACGAACACCATGGCGGTGTTGGCCCCGGTCTCCTCGACGGCGGCGTGGAAGGTGTCGAACACGGGGATGCCCTCCACGTCCTGGCCCCCCTTGCCGGGCGTCACGCCGGAGACGACCTGGGTGCCGTAGCGCTTGTTGTTCAGCGCGTGGAAGGTGCCCTCGCGGCCGGTGATGCCCGACACGCAGAGCTTGGTGCTCTCGTCGACCAGGACGGCCATGGCTAGGCGCCCGCCCCCTGGCCAGCCAGCTCTACGACCCGCTGGGCAGCACCCAGCATGGTCGATTCGGCGTGCACGTTGGGCAGGTCGGCCTGGGCCAGCAGCTCACGGCCCTCCTTGTCGTTGGTGCCGTCGAGGCGCACCACGAACGGCACCTCGGGCTCGATCTGGGCGAAGGCCTCGATCAGGCCCTTGGCCACCTCGTCGCAGCGCGTGATCCCGCCGAAGATGTTGAACAGTACGGCGGTGACCTTGGGGTCGGAGAGGATCACCTCGACCGCGCTGGTGATGGCGTCGGCCTTCGATCCCCCGCCGGCGTCCAGGAAGTTCGCCGGCTGGCCGCCGGCCTGGGCCACCACGTCGAGGGTGGACATGACCAGCCCGGCGCCGTTGCCCAGGATGCCCACGTTGCCGTCCAGCTTCACGTAGGTCAGGCCGCGCTCGCGCGCCATGGACTCCTGCGGGTCGGCGTCGACCTCGGTCTGGAACTCGGAGATGTCCGGGTGGCGGTAGAGCGCGTTGGCGTCGATGGTCACCTTTGCGTCCAGGGCCACCACATCGCGGTTGCCGGAGCCGCCTGTGGCGGCGACGGATGAGCCTCCGGTCACCAGCAGCGGGTTGACCTCGACCAGCATCGCGTCCTCGGCCACGAACGCCTCGTAGAGCTTCTCGAGCAGCGCGCCGACCGGGCGGATGGTGTCCGGGGCGATGCCCGCCTCGAAGGCGAGCCGGCGTCCGTGGAAGGCCTGGAAGCCGATCAGGGGATCCACGTGCACGTGGACCATGGCGTGGGGGTCCTCCTCGACTATCGCCTCCACGTCCATGCCGCCCATCTTCGAGAGCATGGCCATCGGCATCTTGGCGCTGCGATCGAAGACGAAGGCGGCGTAGTACTCCTCGTCGATGTCCGAGGCCTGCTCGACGTAGAGCTCGTGAACGGTCAAGCCCTTGATGTCCATGCCGATGATGGCGCGGGCGTGCTCCTCGGCCTCCTGGCGATCATTGGCCACCTTGATGCCGCCGGCCTTGCCGCGGCCGCCCACCAGCACCTGTGCCTTGATCACGCACGGGTATCCCAGCTCGTCCGCCGCGGCCACGGCCTCCTCGACGGTCTTCGCAGGCCGGCCCTGGGGGACGGGCACGCCGTGCTTGGCGAACAGCTGCTTGCCCTGGTATTCGAGGAGGTCCATCGCGGCCGGGCAGGCTATAGGAAGCACCGAACCGGGGCCCGGGCGGCGGTCGGAGGGCCTCGGCGCATAAACTGCTGCGCCGCATGGCACTCCCCAAGGACATCCAGTTCGTCACGTTCGACTGCTACGGCACCCTGATCGACTGGGAGACGGGGGTGTACGAGGCCTTCCAGAAGGAGGCCGACCGCGACGGCTTCACGCTCGACCGCGACGTGCTGGTGCCCCGCTTCATCGAGATCCAACGTGAGATCCAGAGCGGCTCCTACGAGCTGTACGCCGAGGTGCTCCGGCGCACGGCCGTACGCGTGGCCGCCGAGCTGGAGTGGGAGCTGGAGTCCTCGCGGGCCCAGTTCCTGCCCGACTCCGTGCCCCGGTGGATGCCCTTCCGGGAGTCCAACGCCCAGCTCGAGCGCTTCGCCAAGAAGTACGAGACCGGCATTCTCGCCAACATCGACGACAAGCTGCTCGGCGCTACGCGCCGGCATCTGCGCACGGACTTCGAGCTGGTGGTCACCGCCCAGCAGGTGCGCTCCTACAAGCCGGATCCGGCCCACTTCAAGGAGTGCGCGCGCCGGATCGAGAAGCGCAGGAAGAACTGGGTGCACATCGCCAGCGGCTATCCCACCGACGTGGCCGAGTGCATCCGCGAGAAGATCCCGGTGATCTGGGTGAATCGCCACGGCGAGGAGCTCGAGGCGGGCCAGAAGAAGCCCACCGCGGAGGTCCGCTCCTTCCGCGACGCCGGCAAGCTGCTCAACGCGGCGTAGCGCCTGGGGCCTGCGCGGGTGCGCGCGATCTCAGTCCACGAGGACGCGATCGTGGTCACCAGCCTGCTCTGGCAGACCACCGCCACCGCGCTGCGCTCGGGCGAGGAGGCGATGCTGATCGACTCGCCCTACTTTCCCGATGAGCTGGAGCTGCTGCCCACCGTGCTCGGCCAGGCGGGCTTCGAGCCCGCGGCGCTGCTGGCCACCCACGCCGACTTCGACCACCTGCTGGGGCGGCTGGCTTTTCCGGAGCTGGCGCTGGGGGTGGCGGAGTCGACGATGATGCGGATCCGGGCCGAGCCGGGCGCCGCCCAGCGGGAGCTGCGCAGCGCCGACTCCGAGCACTACGTGGAGCGCGCACGACCGCTGTCGCTGGGCCAGGTGCAGTCGCTGCCGGTGCCCGGCAAGCTCGACCTCGGCGACTCTGGCGAGCTGGAGCTGCACGCCACGGGCGGCCACACCCCCGACGGGATGGCGGTGTTCTCCCCGTGGATGGGGGTGCTGGTCTGCGGGGACTACCTGTCCGGCGTGGAGATCCCGGCCATCTCGCCGGGCGGCTCGGTGGCCGACTACCGCGGGACGCTGGCCGCGCTGGCGCCCGTGGTGGAGCGCGCGGAGACCGTGGTGGCCGGCCACGGCGCACCGCTTGCGCGCGAGGACGCGCTGCGCGTGCTGGAGGAGGACGTGGAGTACCTGGACGCGTTGGAGCGGGGAGACGAACGGCCCGCGCTGCCCTCCGGCCGCGACTCTTTCCGCCAGCGCGAGGTCCACGCGGAGAATTTGGCTCGGTTGAGGTCCTAGCCCTTGCGGCGGCTGGGTAGGGGGCGAGTCTTCCCTGCCCGGCGCCTCTCCACTGTGTGGGACGTCGAGAACCGCGGGAACGTGCCACTCGGTCTGGGGTGCCCTCGGCCGACCGCGATAGTCGCGGCCAATCGCGTGCACCGTGGCTAGTCGAGGGCGTTCCCTCGGTTGTCGACCGGGAGCTCGCCCTCGCCGACCTGGTCGCGGCGCAGCGCGGCGTGGTGTCGCGGGCGCAGATGAGCCGTCTGGGCTTCGGCCCGGACGTGATCGACCGCCGCCTGCGCCAGCGGCGTCTTCACCGGATCCACCGCGGTGTCTACGCGATCGGTCACGTTCACCTTGCGCCGCTGGCTGACCTCGAGGCCGCCCTCCTGGCCTGTGGCCCCACCGCGCTTCTGAGCCACCGGACCGCGGCGTGGCTGTGGGGCTTCATGGCCAGGAGCGGAGTCATCGATGTGACCGTCGTCGGTGCCCGCCTCACCCAGCGCCCCGGCATCCGCGCTCACGAGACGCGCGTCCTCCCGGCTGCCGACCGAAGCCGCCGCCAGGGCCTGCCCGTCACCGCCCCCCAGCGCACGCTGCTCGATCTCGCCGAGGTCGCCGGCCCGGACGAGCTGGCCGAGGCGCTGGGTCAGGCCCGGGTGGCCCGCTGGGTCACCCCCGCCTCGCTCCTCGACTACGCGAGGGCGGCCACCGGCCGTCACGGCGCCCTGGCGCTCAAGGCCGTGGTCACCCAGGCGCACGCTGAGGGCTTCACCCGCTCCAAGGCCGAGCGTAAGCTGCTTGAGCTGGTGCGCGCCGCTCACCTCCCGCCGCCCGAGACCAACGTGGTGCTCTTCGGCCGAGAGCGCGATGCCGTGTGGCGGCGGCAGCGGGTGGTCGTGGAGGTGGACAGCTGGGAGTTCCACTCCGGCCGCCCGGCCTTCGAGGCCGACAAGCTGCGCGAAGCCGAGCTGGCCGCCCACGGGTGGCGAACCGTTCCGATCACCTGGCGTCAGCTCACCCAGGACACCCTGGGCACCGTCGCCCGCCTCGCCGCGGCGCTGGCCGCGCCGATGGGCGATACTCGGCAGCAGTGGCCCACTGGGAATACACCACCTCCGTAGTGACCCATGGCTTCATGGGGCGTCAGGCCGAGGAGCTGAACCGCGAGGAGCTCCAGGCCGCGCTCAACGAGCTGGGCGCGGACGGGTGGGAGCTGGCCACGGTGTTCCTCGACGCCAATCTGCATCGCGAGAAGGACGGGCACGTGCTCGTCTTCAAGCGCTGGGTTCAGTAGCAACAACTTTCACGCCCAGGAACAGGTCTCGCGCCCCGCCCTTCGAGCTCTCGGAGAATCCGTGGCGGGCGTACAGCGCCCGGGCTGCCTCGTTGTCCTCGCTGGTGTCGAGCTCCACCCGGCGCGCGCCCCGCGCGGCCGCCACCTCGAGGGCCACGCGCACCAGAGCCTCGCCCACGCCCCGCCGGCGTGAGCCCGGATCGACGTACAGGTCCTCCAGCCAGCAGTCAGGCGCCGCCGTCCACAAGGAGTGGCGAAAGCGCAGCTGCACCACGCCGCCGGGGGGCCAGTCCTGGTCGGCGGCCGCGAGCAGGTAGACCGTGCCGGGGTCCTCCATCAGGCGCTCGACCCCCGCGAGCATCGCGTTGTCCGAGGGCCAGTCCTTGCCCATGTGGTCGCGAAACCCGACGATCAGGCGGGCCACGGCCTCGGCTTCGTCGGGCTGGGCCTGCCACGCCCTTGCCGTGCTCGCGTCGGTCGCCATGGGCGAAGTAATAGCGTCAGCGCGCATGAGCTGGCAGCCCGAGCTGGACGACCTGCGCCGGCGCCAGGAGCTCGCCGAGCGGATGGGGGGAGCGGAGCGGGTCGAGCGCCAGCACGCGAGCGGGCGGCTGACCGTGCGTGAACGCATCGAGCGGCTGTTCGACGAGGGCAGCTTCCACGAGACGGGCAAGCTGGCCGGGCGCGGTGACTACGGCGCCGACGGCGAGCTCGAGGACTTCCTGCCGGCCAACATGGTGATCGGCCAGGGCCGGATAGCCGGCCGCCGGGCCGTCGTCCAGGGCGACGACTTCACCGTCCGCGGCGGCGCCGCCGACGCCGCCATATGGCAAAAGATGGTCTACGCCGAGCGGATGGCCCACGACCTCCGGCTGCCGCTGGTGCGCCTGGTCGACGGCACGGGCGGCGGCGGCAGCGTCAAGTCACTCGAGGACATGGGCTTCACCTACGTGCCGTTCGTCCCGGGCTTCGAGCTCACGGCGGCCAACCTCTCGCGAGTGCCGGTGGTCGCGGCCGCACTGGGCCCCGTTGCCGGCCTGGGCGCCGCCCGCGTGGTGGCCTCGCACTTCTCGGTGATCGTCAAGGGGACGGCCCAGCTGTTCGTGGCCGGCCCGCCGGTCGTGGCGGCGGCCATGGGCGAGTCGCCCGACAAGGAGGAGCTGGGCGGGGCCCGCGCCCAGGCCGGGGCGGGCGCGGTGGACAACGTGGCGGCCGACGAGGAGGACGCGCTCGCCCAGCTGCGC
>JBBREO010000014.1:0-44241 GCA_038202855.1 Solirubrobacterales bacterium | reverse complement strand
GCCAGGTTCAGGGTCGTGGTGGTCTTTGCGACTCCACCCTTCTGGTTGGTGAAGGCGATGACCTTGGCCTCTGACGTCACTGGTGCCTCCGGCGTGTGGGCAGCATGAGCATTACGCCTTGCCTATTCGCATAAGCGCGGTCAAGTCCTTCACGGTTACCGGGTAGTCCGGACGCCCGGAGCGCGCGTAGGGTCTCCACGGTGAGCGGCGTACTCGATCGACGACTGGTCTACGTGACCGGCAAGGGCGGCGTGGGAAAGACCACGGTGGCGGCGGCCATGGGCCTGGCCGTCGCGCGCGCCGGGCGGCGCACGCTGGTGTGCGAGGTGGCCGAGCAGGAGCGGATCACCCAGACCTTCGGCCACGCCCCCGCGGGCTTTGCCGAGACGCAGGTTGCCGAGAACCTGTCCGCCTTCTCGATCAACCCCGAGGACGCCAAGGAGGAGTGGCTGCGCGATCAGCTGCGCTCCGCCCGGCTCGCCGGGCTGCTCAACAACTCGCGCATCTTCCAGTACCTCACCGCGGCCGCTCCCGGCCTCGACGAGCTGGTCACCCTCGGCAAGATCTGGGAGCTGTCCCAGCTCCAGCGCCGCAAGCGCCAGGACCGGCCCTACGACACCACGATCGTCGACGCGCCGGCAACGGGGCACGGCCTGGCCATGCTCCGCGCGCCGCGCACCTACGCCGACATCGCCAAGGTCGGCCCGATCCGCAACCACGCCACCCAGATCGGGGCGTTCGTGACCGATCCGGCCTCGACGGCGGTCGTGGCCGTGGCCCACGCGGAGGAGATGCCGGTGAACGAGACGATCGAGCTCCAGGACCGGCTCGCCGAGGAGCTGAACGTGGAGCTGGCGGCCGTGCTGGTCAACGCCGTGCTGCCCGAGCGCTTCGACGCCGAGCAGGCCAAGCGGCTGGCGAGCCTGGACGGCGACGGTGGCCCGGCCACGCGCGAGGCCGTGGCCACGGCGCTCGACGCCCACGACCGCGCCCGGCGCCAGCGCGCCCAGGTCGCACGCCTGCGCCGCGGCGTGGACGCTCCCGTGCTCACGCTGCCCTTCGTCACCGATCCCGAGCTGGGCCGCGAGGGCCTGGAGCTGCTGGCCACCGAAATCGGGCGCAAGCTGTGAGCGCGGACGGCGTCGAGGAGCTGATCCGCCGAAAGCGCGTGGTCATCTGCGCCGGCTCGGGTGGAGTGGGCAAGACCACCACCTCGGCCGCCATCGCCGCCGGCATGGCCGACCGCGGCCTGAAGACCGCCGTGCTCACCATCGACCCCGCCAAGCGCCTGGCCAACTCGCTCGGGCTGAGCGAGCTGGGCAACGAGGAGGCGCGCGTGGACCTGGGCGCGCCGCAGAGCGGCACAGGCGAGCTGTGGGCGATGATGCTCGACGCCAAGCGCACCTTCGACGACCTCGTGGACACCTACGCCCCCGACGAGCAGACGCGCGACGCGGTGCTGGCCAACCCGATCTACAAGCAGCTCTCCAACGCGGTGGCCGGATCGCAGGAGTACATGGCCATGGAGAAGCTCCACGAGCTGGACCAGGAGGGGCGCTACGACCTGCTGGTGCTGGACACCCCGCCGAGCCGCAACGCGCTCGAGTTCCTGGAGGCGCCGCGGCGGCTGTCGCGCTTCATCGACTCGAAGTCGCTGTCCTTCTTCCGCACCTCGGGGCGGATGAGCCTGGGGATCATGGGCCGCGGCACCGGGCTGCTGTTCAGCGTGATGAAGCGCGCCACGGGCGTGGACCTGCTGCGCGACCTGTCCGACTTCTTCAACTCCTTCGGCGAGATGGCCGACGGCTTCGCCGAGCGCGCCCGGCGCGTGGAGGCGCTGCTGGGCGACAGCGCCACGACCTTCCTGCTGGTCACCTCGCCGCGCGAGGCCTCGATCCAGGAGGCGGGCTGGTTCGCCCGCAAGCTGCGCGAGGAGGACCTGCCCTTCGGCGGTGTGGTGGTCAACCGGGTGCGAGAGCCCGTGCACACCAAGCCCTCGCCCCAGCTGCGCACCGAGCTGGAGAACATGCTCGACCCCGAGCTGGCGGCGAAGGTGGCCCAGACCCTGGGAGAGCAGGGGGCGCTGGCCGAGCGCGACGCGTCGAACATCGAGGAGCTACGGCGGGCGCTACGCCGGCGCCCGATGATCCAGGTGCCCGAGCTGCGCGACGACGTGCACGACCTCGCGGGGCTACGCGCCCTGAATGAGCACCTGTTCTGAGCCTTCCTCTTCGTCCAGCGCCTGGAGGAAGACTTCCACCACCTCGCCGTCGAACTGCGTGCCGGCGCAGGCCTGCAGCTCGGCGCGCGCGGCCGCATGGGCCATCGCGCGCTTGTAGACGCGGCCTGCGGTCATGGCCTCGTAGGCGTCGGCCACGGCCAAGATGCGCGCCTCGAGCGGGATCTCATCGCCGGTGACGCCGAAGGGGTAGCCGCGCCCGTCGGGGCGCTCGTGGTGGGAGATCACCCATGCGCGAAGGTCGGCCAGCTCGGGACGTGACAGCAGCCGGGCGCCGATCTGGGGGTGGGTTCGCATCTGCCTCCACTCCTCGTCGTCGAGCGGTCCGGGCTTGGTCAGCACCCGGTCGGAGATGCCGATCTTGCCCACGTCGTGCAGCAGGCCGGCCAGCTCCACCCGCTCGACCCGGGTCGCGTCCAGTCCGAGCCGGCGTGCCATGGTGGCCGCGTAGGCGGCCACCATGCGCGAGTGCTCGCCCGTGCCCGTGTCGCGGATGTCCAGCGCCTCCGCCAGTCCCACCACCGTGGCCAGCTGCATCTCGCTGGATTCGACAAGCCGCTGGCGGGCGGACTCCAGCGGAGCGGCGGTCCGCTCGTCGAAGACGACCGTGCGGTCGCGGCCGCCCTCCTTGGCGCTGTAGAGGGCTTGGTCTGCGCAGCGGAGCACGCCCTCGCCGCCGGTGGCGTGGACGGGGAAGGCGGCCACGCCGAAGGAGATGGAGAGCGGGACGTCGCCGCCGGCAAAGGCCTCGCGAATCGCCAGGCGCAGGCGCTCGGCCACCCGCTCGGCTTCGTCTTGGGCGGTGGCCGGCAGCAACAGCGCGAACTCCTCGCCCCCCACGCGGGCGGCCACGTCGGTCAGGCGCTTGTGGTGCTCCAGCTCGGCGGCTACCCGCCGCAGCACCTCATCGCCCTCCTGGTGGCCGCGGCTGTCGTTGATCAGCTTGAAGCAGTCCAGGTCTCCGACCACGACGCTCAGGGGCTGGGCGTCGCGGGCCCCACGAGCGAGCTCCTGCTCGAAACGCTCCTCGAAGGCGCGGCGGTTGGGGATGCCGGTCAGCTCGTCGGTGCGGGCCACGGCGCTCAGGCGCCCCAGCAGCAGCACCAGACGTGCTCGCAGGTAGGCCACGAGCAGGCCGATCACCACAGTGGTGCCCATCACCATGATCCAGCGCTGGGGTAGGGCCCCGGTATCGACAGTGGCCTCCAGGACCCAGGCGTAGGCCACCCCCGCCAGGCCAATCTGCAGAGCGGTGCCGCGCCGGTCGAGGAAGAGGAACGCCTCCGCGCCGACCCAGAGGTAGTAGCACGCGTAGACGCTGCTGGCCGTCCCGTCAAAGTAGATCGCCGAGGTGATGGCTGCGGTCCCGAGCGCCAGGAAGGCGCCCACCGCGCCCACACGCAGGCGACTTCCCACCCCGGTCAGCACCGCGCCGGCGACCACCGCCAAGCTCCCCGTGACCACCACCCCGGACACGGAGGTGTGGGAGCCGTGGGAGATCAGCACCGAGACCACGGCCAGCAAGCCACCGGCCACGAACAGCCCCGCCAGGGTGCGGGCCATCTCTTTTGCGCCGAAGGGGTTCAGCTCAGCATGGTCTGCTGAGCGGGCGGTGCGCATCTACTCCATATCGGCGGCCCCCGTCCGGGCTTTAGGCAGCCGGGCTCAAACTGGCGCGGACCAGTACTCCGGGCTCTCGAGGTCCAGCTGTCCCTCGGACTGCCCCTCCGGCTCCTCGTGCTGGAACCGAGGCGCCGGCTCGGGCTCGGGCTCGGGCTCGAACCTCGGTGTCAGGGCGGCGGCGCGGATCTCGAACGGCTCGGGCTGGTCGAGCAGCAGCTCGTCGGCCTTCCGGCGCAGGTCCTGGTCCAGGTAGCCGCAGAGGACGTCGCGCAGCAGCGCGCGCAGATGGCGCTCGGCCTCGGCCACGAGCGTCCGCGGCGAGTCGGGCCCCACGGCATCCAGGTAGGCGTCGTCGGCGCCGTCGCCGATCACGAAGCGCTCGAGCGCCTGGGCCAGCTCCAGCCGCCGCTGCACACGGCGGCGCTCGGACTCCTCGGCGCACAGCACGGCCACGCGCATGGCCATGCTCGACTCGCTGTCGTCGATCAGCGCGCGCAGCGCGAGCAGGTAGTCGGTCAGCGCCTCGGCCTCCAGCCGCCGGCCACAGCCCATCGCAAAGCGCGACAGCGCCCAGGCCACCGGGCCGCTGCGCGGGGGCCGGCCCACCGCCTCCAGGAACTGGCACAACTCGGCCTCCTCGCCCTCCACGAGCACCCAGGGGGCGCCGCGGGCGTCGCCGGTCGACTCGAGCGCGAAGGGCTGCCAGCGCCCGTCACCCGTACGCCGCCAGGCCACCGCGCCGAGGGCCACGCCGCCGGCCTTGAACAGGCGCAGGCCCCGGAGCAGGCGGCCGAAGCTCTCGCGGGCCTCGGCCAGGGGGAGCGGGTCGTCCGGCGCCACGTCGCGCTCGAGCACCAGCAGCGCGTTGGGCGCGCGGTCGGGTTGCTCGGCGCCGCCGGGGTCGGCCGGGTCGCCCCACACCGCTTCGTCGGGGGCGTCGCTGCGGTCGCCGCGGGCCAGGCACAGCCCGTCGCCCAGCTCGACCCGGTCGGCGTCCATCTCCAGGCCGTGCACCGGCACCAGCACGGTGGCCGGCTGGCTCTTCTCGTAGAGCGTGCCCTCGACCTCGGAGTAGACGCGCTCGAAGCGCTCCTCGGGAAAGGCGAAGTCGGTGGAGTCCTCGTACAGGCGCTCGAGCATGGCCTTGAGCGCCGGCTCGGGCTCGGCGCCGCGGAGCCCGTTGAGGCGCAGATAGGCGCTCGCTCCATCGTCGAGCGCGTCGGCGGCGCGGGCCGCGGAGGGCAGGAAGCGCAGCTGCGTCCACCGCTCGGCGATGAAGCGCTGGGTGAGCGGGCGGTAGTGGTAGAGGCTGGGACCGCCCCGCGAGCCGCCGTCCTCGAGGTCGAACTCGATCTCGGCGCCGGCCGACTGCTCGTCGCGCAACATGGCTGCCGCCTCGAGCGCGAAGGCTCGGAGGGAGTCGTGCAGCTCACGGTTGCGCATAGCTCGCCGATTCGCCGCTGCCCCTGCCGATCCTGCCGCGGCGACCGCCTAGCATGAGCTCGTGCAGCAAACGCCCCGTAGGCAGCACATGACGCCGGAGCTCCGGGCCTCCTACGCGTCGTGTCGCCGCGTGCAGCTGCGCCACGACCCCACCTACTACTTCGCCACCCGGCGGCTGCCCGCCGAGGTGCGCCCCGCCGTGCACGCCCTGTACGCCTTCGTGCGCTCGGCCGACGAGCTGGTCGACGGTCCCGCCCGCGCCGCCGATCCCGCCGCCCGGCTGGCTGCGTTGGACGGCCTGGAGCAGCGACTGCACGCCGGACTGGCCGGCGACCCCTGCGCCGAGCCGTCGGTGAACGCCCTGGCCGACGCCGGCAGCCGCCACGACCTGCCGCTCGGGGAGCTGGGCGTCTACATGCGCTCGATGCGCACCGACTGCGGTCCGGTCCGCATCGGCTCGTGGGAGGAGCTGACGCGCTACATGGAGGGCAGCGCGGCAGCGGTGGGGCGGATCATGGCGCCGCTGCTGGGCGCGCCCCCGCCCGCCGCCGACTCCTTCGCCCACCTCGGCCAGGCGTTCCAGCTCACCAACTTCATCCGCGACGTGCGCGAGGACTTCGAGCTCGATCGGATCTATCTGCCCGGCGAGGACAGGCAGCGGTTCGGGGTCGAGGAGGCCGAGATCGCCGAGGGCCGCGCCAGCGCGGGCTTTCGGTCGCTGCTGGCCCTCCAGGTGGACCGGGCGCGCGAGTTGTTTCGCCAGGGGGCGCCCGCCCTCAACGCTGTCGAGCCGCGGGTGCGACCCGGGATGCGGATGGCGCGGGGGGTCTATCTCGGGGTGCTCGACCGCGTCGAGGCGCTGGACTACGACGTGCTCGGACGCCGCCCCGGCCTGCGGCCCTGGCAGGCCGCAGGTGCCGCCTTCGGCGCTCTGCGGCTGGCCGCGTGACCGTCCGCGCCACGCTGCGCGGCGCCGAGCGGACTCCGATCGAGCGAGCGCGCGCCGACGTGCTGATCTGCGGCGCCTCGTTCGCCGGCCTGGCCGTGGCGCGGGAGCTGGCCGGCAGCGGAGCCGACGTGCTGGTGATCGACCGCTACGAGATCGGGGAGCGCCAGACCTCGGCCTGTGCGGCGCCCACCCCGTGGCTGCACGCGATGGGAGTCGAGGGCTCCATCCGCCAGGAGATCGCGCACATGTCCTTCCACACGCCGCACGGGACTGCGCGCTACCGGCTGCCGTGGAGCTGGTCGGCCTTCGACTACCCCGAGCTGTGCCGCGAGCTGTTCGCCCAGACCGACGCCCGGTTCGAGATCGCAAAGGTGGAGGGCCGCGCGGGCGCAGCGGTGATCACCGACCGCGGCGAGCTGACCGCCCCGTTGGTCGTCGACGCGCTGGGCTGGCGCCGCGTGCTCGGCGCGGAGGGCCACCAGCCGCCGCACTCCCCCCTCTCCCGCGGCCTGGAGGTGCACCCCGAAGGCGGCGGCACGGACCTCGACGTGTGGATCGACCGGTCGCTGGTGCGCCGCGGCTATGCCTGGAGCGTTCCCGCGAACGGCGAGCAACGCGTGGGCGCGGGCTCCTACGACCCGGCCCAGCACGTCAAGGAGGCGACGGTGGAGCTGGCGGGGCGGCTGGACGTGGACGCCGTGCGCTACCAGGGCAACTGGTTCCCGCACCGCCTGCGCCGGGCGGCCGAGGACGGCGTCTTCTTCGTCGGCGACTCGGCCGGCCACTGCTTCCCGCTCTCGGGAGAGGGCATCCGCACCGCCTTCTACTTCGGCGTGGCCTGCGGTCGGGAGCTGCGCGACGTGGTGGAGGGCGGCCAGGACGCCGAGCGGGCGCTGGCCCGCTACGCCGAGTTCAGCGCCGGCCACGCTCGGGCCTTTGGCTGGGCGCTGGCCCTCCAGCGCCTCATACCGGCCCTGCCGCCACGGGTGTTGACCCTCGCGCTACGGGCGATCGGCAGCCAGAGGGTCGTCGACCGAGCCTTCGGCTGGTATCTGAGGCAGGCGGACCCCGGCTACGCGACGGCCGGCTCGGCCGCGGGGGTGCAGGCGGCGCTCAGCCACTCGCGGCCGTAGGTGCGCATGTCCTCGATGAGCGGCAGGAGTGCCCGCCCCTTCTCGGTCAGCGAGTACTCCACCCGCGGCGGGACCTCCGGGAACGTGGCGCGCTCCACGATCCCCTCGTCCTCGAGCGCGCGCAGCCGCAGCGACAGCGTGCGCGGCGAGATCCCGGCCAGCGAGCGCTCGAGCTCGCAGAAGCGGGTGCTGCCCTCGGCGAGGTCGCGGATGACCAGCATGGTCCACTTGCCGCAGATCACGTCGGCGGTGGCGCAGACCGGACAGGTCTCGTCTTCGACTAGCTCTTCGATGACCGGGGAAGGCATGCATTTCCCAGTCTAGCGCGTTACTTTCCTAACTGAAGTGCGTTCAGCCGCCTAGCTGGCCCAGCAGGCCGCCGGCTCCGCCGCCTCCGGCGGGCGTCGGCGTCACGCGGCCCTCGCTGGGCTGCACGAGCACCCAGCCGGCGCCCTGGAAGGCCATCTGCAGCGACTCGCCCGAGCCGCGGCCGATGAAGTTCTTCAGGTTCACGTCGGTCTTGATCGACGTGCTCACGCTGCTGGACCACGTGATGGCCGCCTGCGGGTCGGCGAACGTCGGGGCGTCACCGGTGTTCAGCAGCACGGGCGGGCCGTCGGAGATCACGGCCACCCAGCCGGTGCCCTGCAGCGCCATGTTGAACAGGCCGCTGCCGCCCATCATCGCGCCCGCTCCCTGCACCTTCTTGATGTCCCAGTCGATGCCGGCGTCGAACGCCAGCACGTTGGCGCCGTTGCAGGTGATGGCGTCGTTCTCGAGCTTGAGCAGGTGGATGTCCTGGGCCGTGTCGGCCAGGAACACCTCGCCCGTGCCGGTCATCTTCATCAGCGAGGTGCCCTCGCCGCTGACCGCCTTCTTGAGCATTCGGCCCATCCCGCCCGAACCGGCGTGCTCGAACTTCACATCGCCCTGGTAGGCAACCATCGAGCCGAGCTTGGCCTGGATGGTCACCTTGTCGAGGTGCACCTTCAGCAGCTTGGAGTTCTGAAGCGCGAACGCCTCCTGGGACTGGGTCTCCTGGAATTCACCGAGCGTGCTCTGCACCGCGTCTCCTTCGTATCGATTCGCCGGACCGTCCCGCGCACTCTCTGCGCTGGGCGGCCCTTCGTCAAGGGATGATCACTGTGCGACGAAGACCTGGTCGACCGAGGTCGAGCGCTGGCCGTCGGAGGCGACCATCAGCTTGAAGTCGTGCGGCGAGCTGGCGGCCTTGAGCGCGTCCTCCATCGTCACCAGGCCGTTCTGCACATGCCCCAGCAGCGCCTGGTCGAAGGTCTGCATGCCGTAGTAGGAGCCCTCGGAGATGACCTCGTTGAGCTTGCCGGTCTGCTCGGGGTCCATGATCATGTCCCTCACGCGGCCGGTCATACGCAGGATCTCGCAGGTGGCCACCCGTCCGCTGCCGTCGGGGGTGGGCACGAGCCGCTGGGAGATGACGCCCTTCAGGGTGCCGGCCAGCATCGAGCGAGCCTGCTTCTGCTCCTCGGGCTTGAAGAAGTCGATGATCCGGTTCACGCTCTCGGAGGCGTCCACGGTGTGCACCGTGGACAGCACGAGGTGGCCGGTCTCAGCCGCGGACAGCGCGGTCCGCACCGTCTCCTCGTCGCGCATCTCGCCGATCAGGATCACGTCGGGGTCCTGGCGCAGCACGCGACGCAGGGCCCGGCCGAAGGAGCTGGTGTCCTCGCCCACCTCGCGCTGGTTGATGATCGAGCGCTTGTCCCGGTGCAGGAACTCGACCGGGTCCTCGATCGTCACCACGTGCTTGGCCGACGTTGTGTTGATGCGGTCGATCATGGCCGCCAGCGTGGTGGACTTGCCCGAGCCGGTGGTGCCCGTGAGCAGGATGATCCCCCGCTCCTCGTCGGCCAGGTCGTTGATCACCGCCGGCAGCTTCAGCTCCTCGCACGTCTTGATGCCGTAGGGGATCGCGCGGCAGACCAGCGAGATCGACCCGCGTTGGCGGAAGGCGTTCACGCGGAAGCGCGCCAGTCCCGAGATGGAGTAGGAGAAGTCGACCTCGTTGTCGTCCTCGAACTCCTGCAGCTTCTTCGGATTGGTGAGCATCGCGTGGAAGATCTGCTCGGTGTCCTCTGGCGCCAGCTGCGGGGCGTCGGGAATGGGCTCGAGCTTGCCCTGGGACCGGATCAGCGGCGGGGAGGGCACCTTGAGGTGCAGGTCGGAGCCGTCTGTCTCCACGACCCGGCGCAGCGCAACGTCGACGTCGAACATGTGTGTTGCATCGACGGGGGCGCCGTGGCGCTTTAGTCGCCCCAGAAATCTTCCTCGAGCGGCTCTGCGTCCTTGTCGTGATGAGGACCGAAGGCGAGGATCTCCAGCGGCTCGTCACCGGCCTCGAATGCCCGGGCGGCGCGGGGGGCCACGCGGATGGAGTCCATCGGGCCGATCTCGAGGATGTCGTCGTCGATCTTCATCCGGCCCGTGCCCGACAGCACCACGTAGATCTCCTCCGCGGCGTTGTGCCGGTGCGCGAAGGCCTGGCGCTTGCCCGCGCGCAGAACGTGGTAGGCCAGGCCGGTGTCCTCGGCCTGCAGGTCGGTGCGGGCGAAGCGCGCCTCCTGGATCTCGCCGAAGCCGGCACCGGGGGCCACGTCGGTGATGTCGCGCAGGTTCTTGTGGGTATGGGTCATGGTGGCGCGAGCGTAGCCGCCCGCAGGCGGTAGGCTCAGCGCGGAGAGCCGAAGCCGCGGCCTACGCGACTTCGCGGAGCTTCTGGGCCTCCGCGAGCGACTGCAGCTTCTTCAGCGACTGGTTCTCGATCTGGCGGATGCGCTCGCGCGTGACGTTGAACGTGCGTCCCACCTCGTCGAGCGTGCGGGGATGCTCGCCGCCGAGGCCGTAGCGCAACTCGAGCACGCGCCGCTCGCGGTAGCTCAGGTTCTCCAGCGCCTCGCGCAGGGACTCCTTGGTGAGGATCTCCGCGGCGCGGTCGAACGGCGACTCGGCGCGCTCGTCGGCGATGAACTGGCCGAACTCCGACTCCTCCTCGTCGCCGACGGGCTTCTCCAGCGAGATCGGGGCCTGGGCGGAGCGCTTGATCGAATCGACCTCGTCGGGCTCGATCCCCGTCACGTCGGCGATCTCCTCGGGCGTGGGCTCACGGCCCAGCTCGGTGACCAGCTTGCGCTCGGCGCGGCCGATCTTGTTCAGCTTCTCGACCACGTGCACCGGGATGCGGATGGTGCGCGCCTTGTCGGCCAGCGCGCGGGCGATGGCCTGGCGGATCCACCAGGTGGCGTAGGTGGAGAACTTGAAGCCCTTGCGGTAGTCGAACTTCTCTGCCGCGCGGACCAGCCCGAGCGTGCCTTCCTGGATCAGGTCCAGGAAGGGAAGGCCCTGGTTGCGGTAGTTCTTGGCGATCGAGACCACCAGGCGCAGGTTGGACTCGACCATCTTCTGCTTGGCGTCCAGGTCGCCCCGCTCGATGGCCTTGGCCAGGATGACTTCCTCCTGGGCGGTGAGCAGGCGGACCTTGCCGATGTCCTTGAGGAACAGCTGGAGGCTGTCCGTGGTCATGTCCGGCTTGAGGTCGATCGTCGTCTTCTTGCGGCGGCCGCGCTTGTCTGGGGCGCGCTCTACCGCGGAGGCGGCGACTGTGGCCGGGTCGATCTCCTCGACCAGCTCGATCTCCGACTTCTCGAAGTGCTGGTGCAGATCCTCGATGTCGCCCTCGTCGAGCTCGACCTCGGACAGGGCGCCCGCGATCTCGGCGTAGGTGAGGACTCCGGCCGTCTGCCCCTTGGTGAGGAGCAGCTTGACCTCTTCAAGCTCTTGCAGTTCAGCTACTGACATGCGTTTTGGTTTCTCCTGACGGGGGCCTGGGCGCGGGCCTCGGGCCATTCAAACGGCTGCGGCAAGCATAGTGCCCGCTTCGATGCAGTCAACCAGCGCGAACCCGCACCTTGCGAGGCTCCGAGGGGCGCGCGTAGGTCCATGTACCCACTCGGAGGCGATTCGGTACGCGATCGGAGGCTAGACTCGGCCGTGATGCCCGACGAGGAGCCAGGACTGCTCGGACACCTGCCGCGCTCGCGGCCGGGAACCCGCAGCGACAAGCGCGACTCGGCCGCCGAGGCCAAGGCGCCGGACTCCGGCTCGGTGCAGTCCAAGGCCCCGGCCAAGGGAACCCCCGGGTCGACGAAGGCCACGGGTCGAGGCTCCCGCGCCGGCTCGCGGCCCGCCAAGACCCCGGCCAAGGGCACCCCGCGCGCACAGAAGACCCCTGCCAAGGGCACCTCCCCCGCCGAGACCGCCCCGACGGGAAGCGCCAAGGCCAAGCAGGTCCCGGTGAGCGTCGCAGAACCGGCGCAGCCCGCCTCCGGCAGGGACGACCGGCGATCGTCGGGTCCGCTGCGCTCGGCCGCGAAGGTGGCGGGCACCGGGCTGCGCGTCGCCGAGGGCGTGACGCGCGAGGTGCTGCGGCGCCTCCCGCGGCCCTAAGGCCGTCCATGCCCGCACCCGCGGGGCAGCGCCACCGGCCGTTCAAGCGGGCGTTCAAGGACTTCTGGATCAAGGCCTACGGCGACAACGTGACCGGCCTGGCCGGCATGGTCGCCTACAACCTGCTGCTGTCGGTCTTCCCGCTCGCCCTGCTGGCCCTGTTCATCGCCGGCCAGGTGCTCAAGAGCGGCGGCTTGGAGCGCAGCATCCTGCAGGACCTCCAGCAGCTGTTTCCCAATGCCACCGACGCCACGCTGACCCGCGCCCTGGACCGGATTCGCGGTACGTCCACGGGCTTCGGATTGACGGGGCTGGTGGCCAGCGTCTGGATCGGGTCATCGTTCTGGGGCGCGCTGGACACCGCCTTCTGCCGGATCTACCACGTTCGCTGTCGCAAGTGGCTGGAGCAGAAGCGCTTCTCGTTCGCGATGCTCGCCGTGGTCCTGCTGTTCATGGCCGCGACGGTGTCGGTTCCCACGATCCAGAGCCTCCTGGCCTCGGGCACCGACGACCTGCCGTTCGGGCTCTCCAACGTGCGCGGCCTCTACTTCGGGATATCGCTGGCCGCCGGGCTGACGCTGCTGTTCGCGGTGCTCAGCCTCATCTACTGGGCCGTGCCCAACCGCAACATGCCGTGGCGCGCGATCTGGCCGGGGGCGCTCGGCGCGACGCTGGCGATCGGGGTCGTCGACTACGCGTTTCCGATCTACCTGTCCAACATCAGCACGATCGCGCGCTTCGGCACGACGTTCGTGTTCGTGTTGATCGTGCTGATCTGGTTCTACGCGCTGGCCGTGGTGCTGCTGGCGGGGGCGATCGCCAACGCGCTGCGGTTCGAGCTGCACGAGACGGGCGAGATCGACGTGTAGACGGCGCCGGCGTAGCTGTACCCACTCTTGGTTACGTCGCCTCCGACGATGGGTACAGCGACGGCCATGGCCCGACGGGAAGCTCTGAAGTGCGTGGTCATCGACGAGCACCCCGTCGTGCGCTCGGGCGTGCGCTCGCTGGTCGAGTCAGCCTGGACGCGCGCGGACGTGAGCGACGCGGCCAGCCTCGCCGACGCCCTCGACGCCGGCGGGCTCGAGGGACTGGACGTGGTGGTGGTCGATCCGTGGCGCGCCGGTGCCGAGGTGGGCGACCTGGTCAAGCGGCTGACCGCCGAGCTGGACGCCCCGGTGGTGGTGTTCACCGCCGACGGTGGCCCTCGCCTGCTCAGCGAGGCGCTGAAGGCCGGGGTGCGCGGCTACGTGCGCAAGGACTCGCCCCCCGGTGACCTGGTCCGTGCGATCGAAGCTGCGCGCGCGGGGGACTTCTATGTGGACCCGAGCCTGTCCTCGGCGATCGTGCTCGACGAGGGCGAGCGCAACCTGAGCGTCCGCCAGCGCCAGATCCTCCAGATGCTGGCCAACGGCATGCAGACCAACCACGTGGCCGGAGAGCTGAGCCTCTCGACGGAGACGGTGCGCACCCACACCAAGCGGATCCTGGCCAAGCTCGAGGCGTCCACGCGGACGCAGGCGGTGGCTATCGGCCTGAGGTATGGCCTGATCGAGTAGCCGTCGCGGCGTCGGCCTGGGCCAGCGCCACGGGCTCGCCGGCCGCCTTGGCCCGGTACATCGCCTGGTCGGCGCGGTCGAGCAGGACCTCCAGCTCGTCGCCGTGCTCTGGGCTGGACACCACCCCGACCGACACGCCGACGCCGCGATCGCCGTCGGCCGCACCCGTCTCCGCCGCCACCGCCTCGGCCAACCGCTCCGCGAGCGGACGCGCGCCCTCGGCCGTCTGGTTGGGGGCCAGCACACAGAACTCGTCTCCGCCGATGCGGGCCGGGGTGTCGACCGCGCGGATCGTGCGCCGCAGCGCCAGGCCCACCTGGACGAGCACGCGATCGCCGGCCTGGTGGCCGCCGCCCTGGTTGACCCGCTTGAGGCCGTCCACGTCGAGCACGAGCAGGGCGAACGGCTCGTCGTAGCGCTTGACCAGCCCAAGCGCGTGGCGCAGCTGGGACTGGAGCTGCCGCAGGTTGGCAAGCCCGGTGAGCGGATCCGCGTTGGCCTGGGTCTCGAGCTCGCGAGCGCGCCGGTCGACCAGGGTGTCGATCGCTGCCGCCTGGAGGTTCGCCACCGCCTCGGTCACCGAGGTGGCCAAGGAGGCGAAGGCGGGACCCCCGAGCTCTCCGGCGTCCTCGCCCAGCGCGACGAGCACCACCGACTGGATGGCCGCCACGTCGCGGGTGATGTCGGCCGCCGAGGGATCGCGTCCCTTGCGCAACTCGGCCAGCACGGCCACCCGCTCCTCGGCTTCCCCGCCAGCCGCGAACGGGTCGTCCCCCGCCGCCACAGCCCTGAGCAGGTCGGAGATCAGCGCGGGCAGCTCGGCCGCGATCCGCTCGGTGGGCATGGCGGAGATCTCCTCCAGCGACGCCCGCTCGATCAGGTGCATGAGCCAGCCCTTGGCCAGCTCCTCACGCGAGCGCTCGAGCCGCGCCAGCGGCCCGCGTAACGGCGTGTGGGTGAGACGTTCGGGCTCGGACACGGGCTGAGGTGGGCCGGGGCGAGGATTCTACGAAGCGAAGCGGGCGGAAGCGATCTCCGGGCGCCGGTGCGCGTCCTGGCAGGATGGGCTCGTGGCCGAGCCCCTGGCGATCGAGGACGCCCGCCGGCTGGTGCTCGACGCGGTCGCGCCGCTGGAGGCCGAGAGCGTGACCCTCGCCGGCGCTGGCGGGCGGGTGCTGGCCGAGTCCGTGCGTAGTCCGGCCGAGGTCCCTTCCTTTCCCAGCTCGGCCATGGACGGCTTCGCCATTCCGCCGGGCGAGAGCGGAGAGCTGCGGATCGCCGGCGAGTCGCGGGCGGGCCACCCCTTCGAGGGGACCGTGGAGCCGGGGACCGCGGTGCGCATCTCCACGGGGGCGATGGTGCCCGAGGGGACCGGCGCGGTGGTGATGGTGGAGCGCACGGAGGAGGCCGACGGCACCGTGACCGTGCCGCCCACCCCGGCCGGCGAGAACGTCCGCGGCGCCGGAGAGGACATCCGGGAGGGCCAGACCGTCCTGCACGCCGGCACGGAGCTGGGCGCGGCCGCGCTGGGCGTGGCCGCCAGCATCGGGCTGACCCACCTGACCTGCGCCCGCGTTCCGCGCGTGGCGCTGCTGGCCACCGGCGACGAGCTGGCCGCCCCGGGCGCGACCCTGTTGCCCGGCCAGATCCACTCCTCGAACACGCCCGCGCTCGCCGCCCTGGTGGAGGCGGCCGGCGGCGAGCCCGTGCTGGGCGGCGACGTGGCCGACACCGAGGAGGCGACGCGGGGGGCGATCGCGCGGGCGCTAGCCGGAGCCGACCTCGTGTGTGTGACCGGTGGCGTGTCGGTCGGCCCCCACGATCACGTGAAGGCGGCCTTCGGCCGCGCCGGCGTGGGCGAGGGCTTCTGGCGCGTGGCGCTCAAGCCCGGCAAGCCGACGTGGTTCGGCGTGGGCTCCCCGGGCGGGCGCGCCGTGCCGTGCTTCGGCCTGCCCGGGAACCCGGTCTCGGCGCTGGTCACCTTCCTGCTCTTCGCCCGCCCGGCGCTGCGCAAGCTGCAGGGAGCCGACCCCGCGGCCACCCGGATCCGCGCCGCGTTGACCGAGCCGGTCCTCCGCCTTCCGGGCCGAACGCAGGCGCTACGGTGCGGACTGGAGGCGGGTCCCGCGGGCTGGCTGCTGACGCCCACGGGGCCGCAGGGCTCGCACCAGCTGACCTCGATGCTCGGCGCCCGGGCGCTCGCGCTCATCGGGCCCGGCGAAGGCGAGGTCCAGGCCGGCGAGCCGGTGGAGGCCGAGCTGCTGGACGCGCCGGGTTATCGTCCCGCGACGTGAGACAACGCGACCCCAGGCGGGCCAGGAGGGATATCGGCCGCCGCCGCGAGGCCCGTGCGCGGGTCAAGATCCTCGACGTGCCCGCTTCGGGCTCGGCTCCCGACGGCAGCGTGAGCACCAAGCAGGAGGCCGAGGTGACCCTCCCCCGGTCCGAGCTGGACAAGATCTGGACCCCGGAGTACCTCGAGCGCCTGGCGCGGACCTACTGGCGCTTCTTGACCCGGGTGTCGCTCGGCCTGCTGCGCGTGCTGTACACGGAGGAGGGCCGCGAGATCGCGGTGATCGGCCGCCCGCTGGTCCTGCTCACCTTCCACAAGCCCGAGTACGACGCCGAGGCCGACTGCGGAACCGTGACCTGGCGGATCAAGAAGGGCCTGCTGGTGGCGCCGACGGGTCGCACCAAGGGCTTCCTGCGCCTGACCGTCAAGCGTCCCCCCGCCGACGGCGACGAGCATCCCGGCACCGACCTGATCACCGGCACGGTGACCTCGGAGGTGGCGAACTTCTATCCGCTGATCGCAGGCTGGGGCTGGTTCTCGCGCATCGGTCGCCGCCTGTACCGGATCACCCAGCTGCGCATCCACGTGGTCGTGACGCACGCATTCCTGCGCTCGTTGGCCCGCCTGGACCTGGCGCCGTCCGTGGTGGGCGCGCTGAAGGCGCGTCCGGGTGAAGCCGCCGAGGAGCAGGACCCGGTCCGCGCGGCCGGCTAGTCCCGGCGGGCGGCGTCAGCC
Source organism: Solirubrobacterales bacterium (assembly GCA_038202855.1). Classification (GTDB taxonomy): domain Bacteria; phylum Actinomycetota; class Thermoleophilia; order Solirubrobacterales; family Thermoleophilaceae; genus JAAYBF01. The sequence goes on along the minus strand of JBBREO010000014.1, from coordinate 27,785 downwards.
GATCTTCTGGTTGGTGATAGCGCGCAGCTTCGCGCGGTCGTGCTGGGCGTGTACCCGCCGGACGGTGCCCGAGCGCGAGCGCATGACCAACGACTCGGTGGTCGCGCCCTCGGGGCCCTGGAAGCGAACGCCCTCGAGCATGTCGCCGTCGGTGACGCCGGTGGCGGAGAAGAAGATCTCCTCGCCCGAGACCAGCCGGTTGGTGTCGAGCACCTCGCCCAGGTCGTAGCCGGCGTCCAGCGCCGCGCGCTTCTCGTCCTCATCGCGCGGCCACAGGCGCCCCACGATCTGTCCGCCGATGCACTGGATGGCGGCGGCGGCGAGCACGCCCTCCGGCGTCCCGCCGATCCCCCACAGCAGGTCCGCGGTCGAGCCCTCGGTGACGGCCAGCAGGGCGGCCGCCACGTCGCCGTGGGGTATCAGGCGGATGCGCGCGCCGGCCGCGCGGATCTCGGCCATCGCCTCCTCGTGGCGGGGGCGGTCGAGCATGATCACCATCACGTCGCCCACCGAGGTGCCCTTCTCCTTCGCCATCAGCTCGAGCGTCTCTGGCAGCGGCCGGTCGATGTCCAGCAGGTGGGCAAAGGACTTCGAGGTGGCCATCTTGAGCATGTACACGCACGGGCCGGGGTCGAACATCGCCCCCTTGTCGGCCACGGCGATGGTGGCCAGGGAGTTGGGCATGCCCTTGGCGCACAGGTCGGTGCCCTCGAGCGGGTCGACGGCCACGTCGACCTCAGGGCCGCTGCCGTCGCCGATCTCCTCGCCGTTGTAGAGCATGGGCGCCTCGTCCTTCTCGCCCTCTCCGATCACCACCGTCCCCTTCATGGCGACCGTGTCGAGCATCAACCGCATCGCGTCGACCGCGGCGCCATCGGCCGACTCCTTCTCCCCGCGACCGACCCAGCGGGCCGCGGCCAGCGCGGCGTACTCGGTTGTGCGCACGAGTTCGAGCGCGAGGTTGCGGTCGGGGGTCGTCCCGTCGGGCGGCGTCACGCGCGGAGTTCTACAACACGCCGGGGGGCTTCTTGCCCTCCGAGTGGTGCAGCTGGCGCATGAAGCCGGCCACAGCCATCCCGACGCACGCGAGCAGGGCTATCGGGTAGCCCCACTCCAGTGAGATATCGACGCTGTCTCCCGGACGACCCAGGATCACGCCGTTGCAGAGAACGAGCACGAATGAGGCGATTCCCACGATCATGGTGACCTCGCCGGGCTTCCACTCGAGGCTGTGCCCGCGCATGACGATCCAGGCGAGGACGAAGGGCGCGATCGCCGCGGCCAGAAGGATCCAGCGCAGGATCGGGAAGGTCTGCCAGGCGGTCGCCGTCGCACCGTTGAAGGCCTTGGAGCCGTCCGTCAACCCGAGCGAGGAGTTGTGGTTGGAGGAGCTGGTCGCGTACCACGGCAGGAACAGCGTGACCACGAACAACAGGGCCGCCGCACACCCGCCGTACTCACCGGCCGTCAGCCGGCTGGGATGCAGGTAGCCACTTCGCTCCGCGCTCGACGCTTCCACGTGGCGAAAGCTACCACCACGAACGCCGGCGGGCGTAGGTGCGACCTGCTGCTTACGAGGCGCGAACGGCTCCGTGCCCACCTCCGTCGCCCGCCAGGCGGGCCGGTTACGATGGACTCACCCCGGTAGCCGCCCGTGCGCTCTCAGAACTTTCAGACATTGCCCCGTGGAGGGGCCGAGTCGCTGGACAAAGGCAGGATCCGAGACGCCCTCGCCGAGGGTCGCGAGCGGACGCTGGAGCTGGTCGCCCCGGTCGCCACCGACGACCTCGACCGGGTGCACGACCCGCTGATGAGCCCGCTCGTGTGGGACCTCGGCCACATCGCCGCGTTCGAGGACCTGTGGCTGGGCCAGCGCGCGGGCGGCCTGGAGCCGCTGCGTCCCGAGCTTGCCGCCGTCTACGACGCGAGCGAGATCCCCCGCGCCCTGCGCGGCGACGTGCCCTACCTGCGCCGCGACGAGGCCATCGGCTTCCTCGAGGCCGTTCGCGCCCGCTCGCTCGGGGTGCTCGAGCGCGCCGACCTCGGACCCGACTCCGATCGGCTGAACGCGAACGGGTTCGTCTGGGAGCTGCTGATCCGCCACGAGCACCAGCACGACGAGACGATGCTCCAGACCCTCCAGCTGGCCCGGCCGGGCACCTTCGCGCCCGAGCGGCGGCCCCCACCGGCGGCCCGTGGGCCCGTGGGCGGGAAGGCGCGGCTCGAGGCCGGCCGCTTCGCGATGGGCGCCGCCGCGACAGGGTTCGCCTACGACAACGAACGTCCCCGCCACGAGGTGGAGCTCGACGCCTTCGAGATCGACCGGGCCCCGGTGACCAACGGCGCGTACGCCGAGTTCGTGGCCGACGGCGGCTACGAGCGCGAGGACCTGTGGACGCCCGACGGCTGGGACTGGCGCAGCGCCGACGCGGTCGCCGGGCCGCTGTACTGGCGCGCCGACGGCAGCGAGCGCCGGTTCGAGCGCGTCGCCGAGATCGACCCCGACCAGCCGGTCATGCACGTCTCGTGGTTCGAGGCCGACGCATACGCCCGCTGGGCGGGAGCGCGCCTGCCCACCGAGCAGGAGTGGGAGCGCGCGGCTTCCTGGGACCCCGCCGCCGAGCGGCCGCGGGCCTACCCGTGGGGCGACTCCGCTCCGGAGCCCGCGCGCGCGAACCTGGACCAGACGGCCTTCGGCCCCCAGCCGGTGGGCTCGCTCGACGGCGCGAGTCCCGAGGGGGTGAGCGGGCTGATCGGTGACTGCTGGGAGTGGACCGCCAGCCCCCTGGAGGGCTACCCCGGCTTCGCCGCCTTCCCGTACCCGCACTACAGCGAGGTGTTCTTCGGCGGTCCCTACCGCGTCCTGCGGGGGGGCTCGTGGGCCACGCGGGCGCGGGTCGCCTCGGGCACCTTCCGCAACTGGGACCTGCCCCAGCGGCGCCAGATCTTCACCGGCTTCCGCTGCGCGAGGGACGCCTGATGGCCTCGCAGCCGGTCTCCCCCGACGTGACGATCGTCCGCGGCGCGGGCGCGTCGGGCGAGGACACGCTGGCCGACGACGTGCGCGGGGGACTGAGCGCTGTTCCGAAGGTGCTCCCCCCGAAGCACTTCTACGACGCGCGCGGGTCCGAGCTGTACGAGCGCATCACCACGGTGGCCGAGTACTACCCGGCCCGCTGCGAGCGAGAGATCCTCAACCGCCGCGCCCCCGAGCTGACCGCCGGCGCGCGCGAGCTGGTGGAGCTGGGGTCGGGGATGGCCTCCAAGACGCGGGCGCTGCTGTACGCGATCGCGGGGTCGGGGGCGCTGGAGCGCTACGTGCCCTTCGACGTCGACCAGTCGGTGGTCCAGGCCTGCGCCGCGGAGTTGGTGGACGCCTATCCGGGCCTGGCCGTACACGGCGTGGTGGGCGACTTCGAGTCCGACCTGGAGCTGATCCCCGCCGGCCAGCACCGCGTCTTCGCCTTCCTGGGAGGGACCGTGGGGAACCTGCATGCCGACCAGCGTCATTCCTTCCTGTCCGCGGTGGCCGGGCTGATGGGACCCACCGACGCGCTGCTGCTGGGCACCGACCTGGTCAAGGACCGGGCCACGCTGGAGGCGGCCTACGACGACGCCGAGGGCCTGACCGCGAGCTTCAACCGCAACGTGCTGCACGTGATCAATCGGGAGCTGGACGCGGACTTCGATCCGGACCGCTTCGAGCACGTGTCGCGCTGGCGCGAGGAGGAGTCGCGGATCGAGATGCTGCTGCGCGCCCCCGACGCGATGGATGTGGCGATCCCGGCGCTGGGGATGACCGCCCGCTTCGCCGCCGGCGAGGAGCTGCGCACGGAGATCTCGTGCAAGTTCACCCCCGAGGCCGTGGCCGACGAGCTCGAGGCGGCGGGCTTGCGGATGGAGGCCTTCCATACCGATTCCCAGGGCCTGTTCGCCCTCAGCCGCGCATCGCTGCGTTAGCCAAACGATCGTTAACCTTCCGCCGGCCGTTCGCCGCTCTCAACCCTCAAGGAGCTGACTCGCATGCCCGAAGCCGTGATCGTCGACGCCGTCCGCACGCCCATAGGTCGCGCCTTCAAGGGCTCGCTGGCCCAGGTCCGCCCCGACGAGACCGGCGCGTTCATCGTCGACCAGCTGCTCGAGCGCAACCCCGGCGTCGACCCCGCGCTGGTCGAGGAGGTCATCGCCGGCTGCGGCATGCCGCAGGGCAAGCAGGCCTTCAACATCGGCCGCCTGATCGCCCTGCTGTCCCAGAAGCTGCCGCTGGAGACCAACGGCGTGACCGTCTCCCGCTACTGCGCCTCGGGTCTGGAGGCCATCCGGATCGCCTCCAACAACGTCAAGGCGGGCCAGGGCGACGCCTACATCGCCGCCGGCGTGGAGTTCGTGTCCCAGTTCAACGAGCGCACCGAGGCCGCCGGCGCGGCCGACCAGAACGACCACCTCAAGGGCCAGGGCGAGGGCGAGCCCGACGTGTACATCCAGATGGGCGACACGGCCGTGAACGTGGCCAAGCGCTACGACGTCAAGCGCGAGGACATGGACGAGTACGCCCAGCGCTCGCAGGAGCTGGCGGTGCAGTCCCAGGAGAGCGGCTTCTTCGACAAGGAGATCGCCCCGGTCACGCTGGAGGACGGCACGAAGGTGGACAAGGACGACGGCCCGCGCGCGTCGTCGACGCTGGAGAAGCTCGCCTCGCTGCCCGAAGCCTTCGAGGGTGGCGGCGGCGTGACCGCTGGCAACTCGTGCCCGCTCAACGACGGGGCGGCCGCAGCGCTGATCATGTCCGACACCAAGGCCAAGGAGCTGGGGCTGACCCCGCGCGCGCGGATCATCACCGCCGCCACCGCCGCCAACGCGCCGGAGTACATGGGCGTGGCCCCGATCTGGGCGATCGCCAAGGTGCTCGAGCGCGCCGGCATGAGCATCGCCGACGTGGACACCGTCGAGCTCAACGAGGCCTTCGCGGCCCAGGTCATCCCGATCATGGACGAGTGCGACATCGGCCTGGAGAAGATGAACCCCCACGGCGGAGCGATCGCCCTGGGCCATCCCTTCGGCATGACCGGCGTGCGGATCATGACCACGCTGCTCAACGGCCTGGAGGCCGACGACAAGACGATCGGCCTCGAGACGATGTGCGTGGCCGGCGGCCAGGGCGAGGCGATGATCGTGGAGCGGCTGAGCTGATGCCGTCGACGGACAGGGCATCGTGCCCTGTCCGTAGACAGCCGTGCCGCCGCGTCTAGCGAGGCAGCGTCAGCACGACCTTGCCCAGCTTGCCCCCGGCCGCGAAGCGCTCGTAGGCGCGCTCGACGTCGTCGAGGTCGAAGGTGTCGGCGATCGGCACCGTCAACGCTCCCGACTCGAACCCGGGCAGGACCTCGGACTCGACGCGGCGCATGGCCAGCGCCTTCTCCTCCACGGGCCGGGCGCGTAGCGTGGACGCGCGGATCGTGCCGCGCTTGCCCATCAGGGCGAGCAGGCTGAGCTCGGCCTTGGGGCCCCCGCCCACGCCGATCACCACGATCCGCCCGCCGGTGGCCAGCGCCTTGACGTCGTCAGCCAGGTTGGGGCCGCCGACCAGCTCCAGGACCACGTCGAAGGGCCCGTGGTCGGCGAAGCCCTCGGGCTCGATCACCTCGGCGCCGAGCGCGGCCACGCCGCCGTGGAGATCGGGGTTGCGCACCGACGCGGTCACCTCGGCCCCGGCCATCCGGCCCATCTGGACTGCCGCGGTGCCCACGCCGCCCGCCGCACCGTGCACCAGCAGCCTCTCCCCGGGACGCAGGCCGGCCTGGGTGAACAGGGCGTCGTGGGCGGTCACGAACACCTCGGACAGCCCGCCGGCGGCCGGCCAGTCGAGGACCGCGGGCACCGGCATGGCCGCCCGCTCGTGCAGAACGGCCAGCTCAGCCTGGCCGCCTCCGCCGACCACCGCGGTCACCCGGTCGCCCTCGGCGAAGCGCTGGGCGCCGGGCCCAAGGCCCACCACCTCGCCGGCCAGCTCCAGCCCGGGGATGTCGCTCGGCTCCCCCGGGGGGGCGGGATAGGCGCCCTTGCGCTGAAGCATGTCGGCGCCGTTGAGGCCCGCGGCGCGGACCGAGACCAGGACCTCGTTGTGCTCGGGAACCGGGTCCGGGTGGTCGCGCACCACCAGGGCGCCGTCCTCGATCGTGACCGCTCGCATGGGCGGCAGCGTATGGGGTTCCATCCACCCCGGGAGCGACTATGGGCCCATGGCACCGCGACCTAGGCTGGTCCAGGCCGCATCGCTCGGCATACGCGTCGCCCGCGGGCTTCATGGGCGCTGGCGCAGGATGTCCGCTCCCGAGCGCGCGCGGTTGGAGACGCTGGCCGACGACGTGAAGGAGCGCGCGCTGGAGCTGCGGGGCGCCCCCGACGCCGAGGGGGCCGGGCGCGACCTCAACCGGGCCAGCGAACGGCTGGCCGCGGCGATGGTGGAATCGGCCGAGAGCGACCCGCAGGTCGCCGACTCGGAGGTGGTCCGGCTGCGCGACGACCTGGCGCGCGAGCTCGACCGGCTCGCCACCGGAGAGGTCAAGGCATCGCGCGGAAACGGGCCCGGCGCAGGGCCGGAGGCACAGACCGGCGACGCGACCCTGCCTGACCCGCTGTAGGATCTCCGCCTTTACAACCGCCCCCCGCCCGTGACCGAAGACCCAACCCCCTCCTCAGAAGAGCGCCCCGCGGGCGCGGGTCAGGCCGCCACGCTCGAGTTCCGCGAAGCCACCAAGCTCTACCCGAGCCAGGACGACCCGGCGGTGGACCACCTCTCGCTCTCGGTGCCCGCCGGCGAGATCTGCGTGCTGGTCGGCCCGTCGGGCTGTGGCAAGACCACGGCCATGCGGATGGTCAACCGCATGATCGACATCAGCGACGGGGACATCCTGCTCGACGGCCACAGCGTCAAGGACCGCAAGCCCGCCGCCCTGCGCCGGGAGATCGGCTACGCGATCCAGCAGATCGGCCTGTTCCCGCACCTCTCTATCGCCGACAACATCGGCACGGTCCCCAAGCTGCTGGGCTGGAAGCGCGACCGGATCTCCGCCCGCGTGGACGAGCTGCTGGAGCTGGTGTCGCTGGACCCCAAGGAGACCCGCGACCGCTACCCGGCGCAGCTCTCGGGCGGACAGCGCCAGCGCGTGGGCGTGGCCCGCGCCCTGGCCGTCGACCCGCCGCTGATGCTGATGGACGAGCCCTTCGGCGCGATCGACCCGATCAACCGCGAGCGCCTCCAGAACGAGTTCCTGCGCCTGCAGCGGGAGATCCGCAAGACGATCGTCTTCGTGACCCACGACATCGACGAGGCGATCAAGGTGGGCGACAAGATCGCCGTGCTCCAGAAGGGCGGCAAGCTGGCCCAGTTCGCCAGCCCGGCCGAGCTGCTGATGTACCCAGCGTCCAAGTTCGTTGAGGACTTCGTGGGCGCCGACCGCGCCCTGAAGCGCCTGGCCCTCCAGCGCGTGCGCGACATCGACCTGTGGAAGCCGGCCAAGCTGCGCGTGGGCGAGCCGACCGCCGAGGCTCGGGCCAAGATCGCCGACTCCGACGTGCCCGTCCCGCTCCTCGTCGACGACGCCGATCGTCCCCTGGGGTGGCTGAGCGACCGCGCGCTGGCCGGCGAGCGCGTCGAGCGCGACCTGCGCTCGCCCGCCGAGCCGATCGTGGAGATGGACTCGATCCTGCGCGACGCCCTGGCCGACCTGCTCACCGGCGAGACGCGCTACGGCCCGGTGGTCGACGGCCGCGGCGCGGTGCAGGGCGTGCTGTCGCTGGAGGTCATCTCCAACTTCCTCCACGCGGCGCCGACGGAAGCCCGAAGTGGAGCGGAGCTGGTGCAGGAAGAGGCCTGATGCGCCTCGCCCTGATCGCCCAGTCGCTCGCCCCGCCCGAGAAAGTCAGCAGCTGCGTCCGCGACGACGGCTTCTGCCCGGACTGGATCGTCAACCACTGGGACGAGTACCAATCGCCCTTCCTGGAGCACGTGTACCTGTCGGCCGTCACCGTGGCGATCGGCTTCGTCATCGCCTTCGGACTGGCGTTGCTCGCCCACCGGCGGCGCTGGCTGACGGGCCCGATCGTGGGCATCACGGGCGCGCTGTACACGATTCCCAGCATCGCCGCCTTCATCCTGCTGCTGCCGATCACCGGCCGCGGAAACACCACCGCGCTGGTGGCGCTGGTGGCCTACACGCTGCTGATCATCTTCCGCAACGTCACCACTGGGCTGCAGAACGTGCCCGGCGAGGCCGTCGACGCAGCCCGCGGCATGGGCCTGACCGACCGCCAGCTGCTGTGGAAGGTCGAGCTGCCGCTCGCGCTACCCGAGATCTTCGCCGGGCTGCGGATCGCCGCGACCACCACGATCGGGCTGGTGGCGCTGGCCTACCTGGCGGGCGCCGGGGGCCTGGGCAAGCAGATCGCCGCCCAGATCACCTTCAAGTCCAACGTGGTCTTCGCCGGCGGGCTGTGCGTGCTGCTCGCCGCGGCGTCGGACCTGTTGATCCTCGGCGTGCAGCGCCTGGCCACCCCGTGGCAGAGGGCCGCACGGTGACCACGACCCTCGCCGCGCTCGGCCAGTTCGGCGATGCCGTGGACTTCATCTTCCACAAGCGCGAGTCCGTGGGCGGCGGCGTCAAGGTGGGCGGCCCCGGCGAGCTGACGAGGCTCGGGTGGACCCACCTCAAGGTGAGCCTCCTGGCCACCGGTTTCGCCACTGCCCTGGCAGCACCGATCGGGCTGTACCTGGGGCACAAGGGCAAGGGCCAGTTCTTCGCCTCGAGCGTCTCGAACTTCGGCCGGGCGGTGCCCATCCTGGCGCTGATCGCCTTCTTCATCGCCTACCTGGGCATCGGGCTGACCAACGTCGTGGCCGCTCTCACGCTTCTGGCCATCCCACCGATTCTGACCAACACCTACGTGGGCGTCCGCCAGGTGGACCCCGAGGTGGTGGACGCCGCCGAGGGCATCGGCATGAGCGGCAGCCAGATCATCTGGCGCGTCCGGCTGCCGCTGGCCCTGCCCACGTTCTTCGGCGGCGTGCGCACCGCGGCCGTCGGGGTCCTGGCCACGGCTACGATCGCGCCGCTGGCCAACGTCCAGACCCTGGGCGAGCCGGTGATCAACCCGCAGACCTACGGCTTCTCCGGTGGTCTGGGCGCGGCGATCGTGGTGGCCCTGCTGACCCTGGCGGCCGACGCCGGCCTGGGGTTGGTGCAGCGGGCCGTCACACCGCGCGGCATCAAGCTTCAGAAAGCCTCCACGGGCAAGCGCTTCTCGATACCCATACTCCGAAGGAGGGAACAGACAACGTGAAAAGGCGAATGACGGTCTTGCTCGCCATCGCGGCCTCGCTCGTACTTGCCCTGGTGGCAAGTGCGTGCGGGAGCGATAGCAAGAGCAGCAGCAGTTCCAGCAGCAGTGGCGGTAGCGCCAAGAAGAACGCGGCCATCAAGAAGAACCCGGCCAACGCCAGCAAGTCGGTGACGGTGGGGTCGAAGAACTTCACCGAACAGTTCATCCTGGGCGAGATCTACGCGCAGGCGCTCAAGGCGGCGGGCTACAAGGTCAAGAAGGACCTGAACCTGGGCTCCGAGCAGATCGCCTACAAGGCGCTCAAGGGCGGCCAGATCGACGGCTACCCCGAGTACACGGGCACCTCGCTGACCTCGTTCTTCAAGCTGAAGACCGACAAGGTCCCGCGGGACCCGGCGAAGGCGTACCAGCTGGCGAAGGCGGACTACGCGAAGCAGGGCATCACCGCGCTGCCGATCACGCAGTTCGAGAACACCTACAGGATCGCCACGACCGCGAAGCTGCTCAAGAGCGACTTCCACAACGCCAAGAAGCTCTCCGAGCTCAAGCCCGCGGAGGTGAGCTCGAAGAGGTTCGCCGGGTTCCCCGAGTGCCGTCAGCGGACGGACTGCTACCTGGGACTCCAGCAGCGGTACCACCTCAAGCCCAAGTTCGTGTCCACGCAGCAGGCCTACGAAGCGCTGGACAAGGGCCAGGCCGAGCTGGGGGCGGTGTTCTCCACCGACGGCAAGCTGGCCGGGGGCAAGTACAAGGTCATCGAGGACGACAAGGGTCTGTTCCCGCCCTACCAGATCTCGTTCGGGATCAAGACCACGAAGCTCAACTCCCTCGGGCCCGATGCGAAGAAGACGATCATCGCCGTCCAGAAGAACCTGACCCTGAAGAACATGCGGAACCTCAACCAGCGAGTGGACGTGAACAAGGAGAAGCCGGCCGACGTGGCCAAGTTCTACCTCCAGTCGTTCGGGTTCGTTAAGGGCTAGCTCGCCCCGGCGAGCAGCAGGCAGTGAAAGGGGGCGCGGTGCCTTGGCGCCGCGCCCCCTTCTGCGTTTGGTCCCGGCGCGAGGGGGGGATTTCCCCCACATGGGTGCAAGGAAGCGCCAAGCCGATCGCGGCGGGGAGCCGAGCTCACCGGGCTCGAGGCCGGGCAAGGCGGCCAGCGTGGCCGCCGGCTTGATGATCGCCGTCGCCGGCGTCTACCCGGCAGCGGCGTCGGCCGACGACCCCGACGGCCTCTCCATCCCCGGCGGCGAGACCTACAGCGAGCCACCGCAAGCGGGCGACGCCACTCCCGCACCCGCCAACGAGGACGACCCGACGCCGGATGCGGGCGACGAGGGCCCCGGCGACGAGCAGGCCGTCGCCGACGACGCCCCGCCGCCGCCCGAGGCACCGGCCGATCCCGGTCTCGCCGGCGAGGCCGGCCCGGAGGCCGACTCGCCGGCCGCGCCCGCACCCGCTTCGCCCGCGCCTACCCCGCGCACACCGCCCGCCACGAACCCGGCGCCGCCGCCCGCCCCCCCGGCGCCGTCGACGGCTGCCGCGCCCGGGCTGGGGCGCGACCCCGGTCCGCCGCCGGTCGCGACGCTCGCGGCGCCCACGCCGACGAGACCCGCGGCGCGACCCGACGCGGGTCCCTCACCGGCGCCCCCGGGCGTGCGGCCGCCGACGCGGAGGACCGTCCGCTCCACGACCCCGTCGCCTCCGCCAGCCGTCTCGGCCCCCGCCGCCGATCACGGAGCGCCGGTTCGCGCCGGAGCCGATCACCGGGTGGCCGCAGGAGAGTCCCTGTGGGCGATCGCCTCCCGGATCGCCGGGCCGGGCGCCACGGCGGCACAGGTGGCGAGGACCGTGGATGAGATCTGGAGGCTCAACTCCGGCCGCATAGCCAGCGGCTCGCCCGATCAGATCGCGGTGGGCGAGCTGCTCGTCCTGCCCGGGTGAGCGACCGCGGAGGGCTGTCGCGCGCGGCCCTCGCGGCGCTGCTGTGCGCGGTCTTCTCGACCGGATCCTGCGGAGGGTCGTCGGGGAAGGAGCCGGCGCCACGCGCATCTGGACCGGTGAGGGTGCCGCGATCGAGCCTGCCCGCGCCGGTGGCCCGGGACGTGCGCCGGCTCGGTGTCCAGCTCGGGGATCCGCGCGTGCGCGTCTCGGCCTACCGGTGGACCCGCTCGGCGGCCCAGAGGCGCCTGGGCGCGCCTGACACGGGGGGCGATGACGCACCGATCCTGTTCGTGACGTTCCGCGGCCACCTCGCCTACCGCAAGGCAAGGACGGCCAAGAAGGACAAGACCGTCCGGGGCCGGTTCGCCTTCGTCACCTACTCGGCGCCGGACGGAGAGCCGCTCGACTTCGGCGTCTTTCCCGATCCCCCGACGCTCTGATGCCGCAGGGCCATGTTTCGCGATGGTCGTCGCACGGGCATCAACTGCACATCCGGCACGGCAGGCGAGGAGAGCACCCCATGAGTCGAGCACCCATCCTGATCGCGACCGCAGCCGCATCGCTGGGGCTGCTCGTGCCGGGCGTCGCACAGGGCGCCAAGCGACACGGGGTCCAGCGCAACTACGCCGGCGCCGCGTGGGCGGGAACCCCCCAGGTAGGAGGCTTCTACGCCCGTCTGCGGCTCGACCGCGCCTTTGCCACCGATCGGCGCACCGGCGGCTTCGCGGGCCAGACCTTCTGGACTGCGACCAACAAGTCCTCGACCCGGTTCGGGCGCAACAAGCGGACGCCGTACGTGTCCGTGTCGATCTCCCGCGGCTTCAAGGGCCGCGACGACCTGGCGCTCGTGATCGCCCAGCGCAGCAAGAACGGCCGCTACTTCGAGGGCCGGTCGAAGGGCCCGGCCATCGAGCAGCGTCACAAGTACCCGTTCTCCATCATCTTCCAGATCGGCGGTGTGGCCAAGATCAGCCTCGGCGGCGAGCAGATCGCGACCGCCAAGAACACGGGCGAGGGGCTGGGAGGCAACTCGGCCTACGCCGGGATCGAATCGAGCTCCGGGGCCAACCAGGCCGGCGGCAGCGTCGACCAGCTCGCCTTCCTGGCCATCTCGGGCAAGGGCGCGGGCGTCCTCCCGGGCTGGGGAATCGGCGACGGCCACGGCTCCGGCGCGCGCCTGATCAAGCGGGGCAAGGGCAAGGTTGGCTGGACCAGGAGGCTTAACTCCTTCACCAACTCGTTCGGCCCCTAGCCGGCGCCCGCCCGCGTAGGGGATGTGAGCACCCCCACACTGACTGGGCCCCGCGGGGTCCAGACTCGGTGTTATGGAGCGCACCCTCAAAAACGGAGAGACGGTGGTGCTGCGCCCCATCCGCGCCCAGGACAAGGACGGTCTGCAACTCGGTCTTGCCCGCCTCTCCCCCGCCTCGGCGCACGCGCGCTTCCTGGCTCCCAAGCGCCGCTTCTCCTCTACAGAGCTTCGCTATCTGACCGAGGTCGACGGCCACGACCACGTGGCCATCGTGGCCGAGCCGGTCGACGAGCCGGGCACCGTCGACGCGGTCGGACGCTGGGTCCGGCTTCCCGAGCACCCCGAGACGGCCGAGTTCGCAATCGTGGTGGGCGACCACCTCCAAGGCCTGGGGCTGGGCTCGATCCTGGCCGACGAGCTGGCCCACAGCGCCAAGGGCGAGGGCATCACCCGCTTCACGGCCAGCGTGCTGAGCGACAACGCGGCGATCGTGCGGATCATGGCGCGCCTCTCCAACCACCTCGAGCACCACCACAGCGGGCTCGGGCTGGACGAGGTGGCCTTCGACCTGGCCGCCTGAGCGGCGCCCGCTGTCCCCGGGCGCCGCTAGCGTGCCCGAGATGTCCGAGACGGCCATCGAAGTCTCTGGCCTGACCAAGCGCTACGGGCATGAGGCGGTGGTCGATGACGTCTCCTTCTCCGTCGCCCGGGGCCGCGTGACGGGCTTCCTCGGCCCCAACGGAGCGGGCAAGACCACGACCCTGCGCTGCCTGCTGGGACTCGCCCGGCCCTCGGCCGGCAGCGCTACCGTGCTCGGTGTCCCCTACGCCCGGCTCGATGACCCTGCCCACCGGGTGGGCGCCAACCTGGAGGTGTGCGGCGCGCATCCGGGACGCTCCGGGCGCCAGCACCTGCGCGCGCTGACCGCGATGGCCGGGCTGCCGGACTCGCGCGTGGCCGAGGTGCTGGAGACCGTGGAGATGGCCGACGCCGCCGACCGCCGCTACGGCAAGTACTCCATGGGCATGCGCCAGCGCCTGGGCCTGGCCGCCACGCTGCTCGGCGACCCGGAGATCCTGGTGCTCGACGAGCCGGCCAACGGCCTCGACCCCGCCGGAATCCGCTGGTTGCGCGACATGTTGCGCTCCACGGCCGACGAGGGCCGGACCGTGCTGGTCTCCAGCCACGTGCTGGCCGAGGTGGCGCAGACGGTGGACGACGTGGTGGTCATCGACCGCGGCCGGATCGTCGAGCAGGGACCGGTCGAGAAGCTCACCGAGGCCGGACAGGGCACCGTGATCGTGCGCTCCCCCGAGGCGGACAAGCTGGCCGGCGCGGCGCGCGCCAAGGGGCTCGACGTGCACAACTACGAGGACGGCGCGCTGGGGATCGAGGGCACCGACGCCGCCGCCATCGGGCAGCTGGCGTTCGAGGTCGACGTCCCGCTGCACGGGCTCTACCAGGCCCGGCCCTCCCTGGAGGACGTCTTCTTCCAGCTCACGGGGGGCGAGGGGCCGTGATCGGGCTCATCCGGGGCGAGGCGATCAAGCTCCGCTCCACGCGCACGGCGCTGGGGTTCACGCTGGCCGCAATGACGCTGCTGGTGCTGATCGTGCTCGCCTCGATCCTGGGCGGCGACCCCACGGCGGTCGAGGACAAGCGCGCTGCGCTGAGCGTGGGTGGGCCGATCTCGTTCGTGCTGATCCTGTTCGGGATCGTGGGCGCCACGGGCGAGTACCGCCACCGTACCGTGGCCTCCGCGGTGCTGATCGCTCCGGACCGCACGCGGCTGCTGCTGGCCCGGTCGCTGGCCTACGCCGCCACCGGCGTCGGGGTGGGTCTGGTGCTGATCGCCGTCGCCCTGGCCATCGGCGTGCCCCTGCTGGCGGGCACCGACGGCCCCGGGCTGGACGGCTCCGACTACGCGACGGTGCTGGGCGGAGGCCTGCTGAGCTGCGGCCTCTGCGCCGCGCTGGGCGTGGGGGTCGGGGCGCTGATCGGCAACCAGGTGGCCGGCGTGGTGGGCACGCTGATCTTCTTCTTCGTGGTCGAGCCGCTGGCCGGGCTGGCCTTCGACGATCTGCCCAAGTACACCATCTCCCAGTCGTCGAGCAAGATCGGCGGAGCCGCCGTCGACCCCGCCTTCCCCTTTGCCGGCTCGCTCGCCGTGCTCGCCGCCTGGACGGCGATCTTCCTGCTACTGGGCCTGTTTCGCGAGCGCTCGCGCGAGGTCAGCTAGGACCACAGGACGCCCCGAGGGGGCTGTCGCGTAGGCTTCCGCGCCCGCCGATGAAGCTGTCTGTCCCAAAGGAGTCCTCCGTGGGCGAGCGCCGGGTCGCCACCGTGCCGGAGGTCGTCAAGAAGCTGTCCTCCTCAGGGGTGGTCGTGTTCGTCGAGCCCGGCGCCGGCGAGGAGGCCCACGTGCCCGACTCCGCCTACGAGGAGGCCGGCGCCACGCTCCAGGCCGACTCGGGGTTCTCCGGTGAGGTGGTGGCCAAGGTGGCCGCCCCCAGCGCCGAGGAGATCGCCAAGCTCTCCCAGGGCAGCGTGCTGATCGGCTTCCTGGCCCCGCTCACCGACGGCGACACGGCCCGCGCCCTGGCCGACGCCGGCGTGACCTCGTTCGCCATGGAGGCCATCCCGCGCATCACCCGCGCCCAGTCGATGGACGCCCTCTCCTCCCAGGCCACCGTCGGCGGCTACCGGGCCGCCTTGATCACCGCCCAGGAGCTCGGCCGCTTCCTGCCCATGCTCACGACGGCAGCGGGCACCATCCGCCCGGCCAAGGTGCTCGTGCTGGGCGCCGGCGTGGCCGGCCTGCAGGCGATCGCCACCGCGCGGCGCCTGGGCGCCATCGTCCACGCCTTCGACGTGCGCTCCGCCGTCGAGGAGCAGATCCAGTCGCTGGGGGCCAAGTTCGTAAAGCTGGACATCGGGCTGGAGGACGCCGAGGACGCCGGGGGCTACGCGCGCGCGCTCACCGACGAGGAGCAGCAGCGCCAGCGCGAGGCCCTGGCCGATGTGATCGGTGGCATGGACGGCGTGATCTCCACCGCCGCGGTGCCCGGTCGGCGCGCGCCGCTGCTGATCATCGAGGACGCCGTGCGCAAGATGAAGCCCGGCTCGGTGATCGTGGACCTGGCGGCCGAGACCGGCGGCAACTGCGAGCTGACCGAGCCAGGCCAGACCGTCGTGCGCCACGACGTGAAGATCGTCGGCGCGGTGAACCTGCCGGCCACGATGCCCGACCACGCCTCCCAGCTCTACGCGAAGAACATCGAGAACCTGGTCAAGCTGATGACGGACGACGAGGGCGCCCTGAACCTGGACTTCGACGACGAGATCATCAAGGGCGCCTGCATCACCCGCGACGGCGAGATCGTCCACGAGGGCGCCCGCAAGGCGGCCGGCCTGCCCGAGAACGCCAACGCCTAGGAGGCGCGAACGTGGACCTGATCACCGAACTGACCATCCTCGCCCTGGCCGCATTCGTGGGCTTCGAGGTCATCTCCAAGGTGCCCAACTCGCTGCACACGCCGCTGATGAGCGCCACCAACGCCATCCACGGGATCGTGCTCCTGGGCGGCATCCTGGTGATCGGGGAGGCCCACGGCTTCCTCAACAAGTTCATCCTGGTGATCGCGATCGCGTTCGGCACGATCAACGTGGTGGGTGGCTTCCTGGTCACCGACCGGATGCTCGAGATGTTCAAGGCGCGTCCCAAGCCGAACAAGGACGCCTGATGCAGCTGCCGATCGCGTCGTTCCTGACGGACCTGGACTTCATCCACGTCCTCTACATCGTGGCGTTCGTGCTGTTCATCCTGGGAATGCGCCAGGTGACCGGCCCCAAGACCGCGCGACGGGGAAACGCGACAGCGGCCGTGGGCATGGCCATCGCGGTGCTCGCCACGCTGTTGACCCGGTCGGTAGGCGACTACGGGCTGATCGCCCTGGGGATCGCGATCGGCACCGCGATCGGCGTCCCCGCGGCGCGCACCGTGAAGATGACCGCTATGCCGCAGATGGTGGCGCTGTTCAACGGCGTCGGCGGCGGAGCGGTAGCGCTGATCTCGTGGGCCGAGTACCGCCACGCGCTTGGCAGCGGCCTGGGCAACCCCCCGCTCGACACGCTGATCCCGATCCTGTTCGCCGCGGTCATCGGCTCAATCTCCTTCTGGGGCTCGAACATCGCTTTCGGCAAGCTCCAGGACGTCCTGCCCCAGAGGCCGATCGCCGTGCCCGGCCAGCAGTTCATCAACGCCTTCCTGCTGATCGTGGCGCTGGCCGCCGCGATCGCCATCGCCGCGGGGCAGGAGTCCGAGGGCCTGTTCGTCCTGATCCTGCTGGCCGCCGCCGTGCTGGGAAACATGGTGGTGCTGCCCATCGGCGGGGCCGACATGCCGGTGGTCATCTCGCTGCTCAACGCCCTCACGGGCCTGTCCGCCGCGGCAGCCGGCATCGCGCTGAACAACGTCGCCTTGATCGTGGGGGGCATCATCGTCGGTGCCTCGGGCACGATCCTCACCAACCTGATGGCCGACGCCATGAACCGCTCGATCCCCAACATCGTGGCCGGCGGCTTCGGTGGCGGCGGGGCGGCGTCCGGCGGCGGGGACGACGGCGAGGAGAAGCCGCACCGCCTGACCGACGCGACGTCGGTGGCGATGGCGCTGACCCAGGCCGACAGCGTCGTCGTGGCCCCGGGCTACGGCTTGGCCGTCGCGCAGGCCCAGCACACCGTGCGCGAGCTGGCCGACGAGCTCGAGAAGCGCGGCGTGGAGATCAACTACGCCATCCACCCCGTCGCGGGCCGCATGCCCGGCCACATGAACGTGCTGCTGGCCGAGGCCGACGTGCCCTATGACTCGCTCAAGGAGATGGACGAGATCAACCCCGAGTTCCCCACCACGGACGTGACGCTGGTGATCGGCGCCAACGACGTGACCAACCCGGCGGCGCGCGACGTGGAGGACAGCCCGATCTACGGCATGCCGATCCTCGACGTGGACAAGTCCGAGTCGGTCGTCGTGTTCAAGCGCTCGATGGGGACGGGCTTTGCGGGAATCGACAACCCGCTCTTCTACGAGGAGAACACCGAGATGCTGCTGGGCGACGCCAAGTCGTCGGTCAACGATGTTCTCGCCGCCGTCAAGACGCTCTAGCCCGGCCAACTTGTATTCGGGGCGGGGCTTGGTGGGTAAGCATCCCAAACGACTGATCTAGCAAGGGAGAGACGTGAGCGACGACACCGACCAGGAGGAGAAGGACTCCGACCAGGAGGAGAAGACGGACCTGGAGAAGCAGGAGGAGGCCGCCAAGCAGGAGGTCGCGGAACTCGAAGACGACCCGCCCCAGGAGCTCGAGGACTGGCCCGACGGCGACGCGAAGTACAAGACCTTCGGCGGTCCCGACAGCGAGGGGAAGGGGTATGACGAGGGGCCCACGGTCAACCTGGGGGCATCCAACGTCCGCCACCACGAGGACGGATCGGTCACCGTGGACGGCGAGGAGGTCGACAACCCGGACGACTACAAGGGGGAGCCGATCCCCGGCGGCCCCACGGATCCAGACTCGAAGCCAATGCCCGGGGACAAGAGCATGGGCCAGGCCGGGTCCGACAACGACGACGATTCCGACGACGACGATTCCGACGACGACGATTCCGACGACAGCGGCAAGGACCGGGAGTCCGGCGACACCGAAGGCTCCTCGGATCGGGACTCCGAGAAGGACGACGACTAGACGCCCCCAGGGGTGACTAGCGTGGAGGACGTGGTCCCTCTCTCGGAGCTCCAGGAAGAAGTAGATCCCGAGCGCGCGCTCGAGCTGCACCACGCCGGGGACGTCCAGCTGATCGACGTGCGCGAGCAGCACGAGTGGGACGCCGGCCGGATCGTCGGCGCGCTGCACATCCCGGTCGCCCAGCTGTCCGAGCGCGCCGGGGCGCTGGAGCGCGACCGGCCGGTGGTTTTCTACTGCCGGTCGGGGTCGCGCTCGGCCATGGCCACCCAGGCCTTCCGGGCCAGCGGCTTCGACGCCCACAACATGACCGGCGGGATGGTGGCGTGGGAGGCCAAGGGTCTACCGATGGAGCCCGAGAACGGCACGGTGGCCGACCACTAGACCTCGCGCAGCTGGGACTCGTACGGTCCCGCCCCGGCGGCGCAGTAGGCCCCGCAGCGCGCGCCCAGCTCCACCGCGGCCTCGGGCCCCATGCCGGCCCCGAGCCCGTAGGTCACTCCCCCGGCGAACGAGTCGCCGCAGCCGTAGGCGTCCACCGGCGGCCCGGGCGCCTCGGCCGCGGGCCAACTGCCTGACTCCCCCGTGGCCGGACGCTCCCAGCGCCCGCCGTCGGCGCCTGCGGTACGCACGACCAGCTCGGGCGGGGGGTCCAGCTCGCCGGCGCGGTATCGCTCACCGTCGTCCTTGGCGCTGGCCACGAGCGCATCCAGGACCACGCCCGAGCCGCGGACGCTCTCGAGCGCCCGGGCCGTGGCCACCAGGCAGTCGGCCCGCCGCGCGTGGCGCAGCGCGCCCGCGTCCCCCGCGGTCAGGTAGACGGCGTCGGCGTGCTCGAGCAGCTCCCAGGGCAGATCGTCCGCGCCGGTCGGGCCCATCCGCTCGCCGATCACCGTGATGGTCCTCTCTCCGGTCGAGTCGAGGTGAACGAAGGCGCGGCGCTGGGGCTCGGGTCGCCAGACGGTGTGGACCTGCAGCCCCAGGGCGGTCAGCTCGTCGTGGGCGCGGTGGCCAAGCTCGTCGTCACCGAGAGCGGTGTAGAACTGCGCGCCGTCGGCCAGGCGGGCCAGCTGAACGGCGGTCACCGCGCCCCCACCCCCCGGAACGGCCCATGAGGCGGTGGCGTGAACTATCTGGCCGGCGGTGGGCAGCGACTCGACGCGCGCGAACTCCACCCACTCGACGTGTCCGACCACGGCGGCCCGCACCGGGCGAGTATAGGTTCGGGGCGATGGAGGACCCGATGCGCATCGACGCCCGCACGGCTATCCCGCTGGCCGAGGTCGAGCTGCGTACGAGCCGCTCGTCCGGTCCCGGCGGCCAGCACGCCAACGTGACCGCGTCGCGGGTAGAGGCCGTCTTCGACGCCGCCGGCTCGCCCTCGCTGGACGAGGCCCAGCGCCGGCGGGTGCTGGCCCGCTGTGGCCCACGCGTCACCGCCGTGGCCCAGGACACCCGCAGCCAGACGCGCAACCGCGAGCTGGCGCTGGAGCGACTGCGCTCGCGCCTGGCCACCGCGCTGCGCCAGCAGCGGGCACGCAAGCGCACCCGTCCCACCAGGGCGTCCAAGGAGCGCAGGCTGCAGGGCAAGCGCCGCCGGGGCGACCTCAAGCGCACGCGCCGGCAGACGGAGGACTAGCGGGTTACTGACCGGGGGCGACCGCGCCGCCACCGCCGGACGCGGGCGGGGTCTGGCGCTGCTGCGGGGTCCCCGTGCCGCCACCGGTGCCGCCGCCGCCGGACGCGGGCGGGGTCTGGCGCTGCTGGGGCGTGCCGGTGCCGCCACCGGTGGTGCCGCCCGTCGTGCCCCCCGTGGCCCCGCCGGTCGTGCCCCCCGTGGCCCCGCCGGCGCCGCCCGTGGCCCCGCCGGTGCCGCCTGTAGCCGGCGTCGTGGTCGTGTCGGTCGAGTCCGTGGTCGTGTCGGTCTGCACGTCGGGGGTGGTGGGCACCTGGATCTTCGCCGGACTGGACGCCTTCTTGGGGTCGCCGCCCCCACTGGCCACCAGCGCGATGATCACGATCACCAGGACGCCGGCGGCGAGGGCAGCTACCAGCCGGCGGCGGGCGTAGACCGAGTCGTCCTCGCGCCGACGCGGGCGCCGAGGATCCTGGGCGGCGTCGAGTCGGCGTGTCGGCTGGTCGTCCACGGGCGCGAAGGTAGCAGTCACCCCCTGGTTCCCCGCGGGCACTGCGAACCCTGCCGGGCCGCTCTACAGGCCGGGTACGTGGCGCACTTCGTACCCGCCGGCGCTGCGCGTCCCGTCTTGCCAGCGCGTGCCCGCGCGGCCCGCTCCGCTGGTGTCGAAGCGCAGCCCGGCCACGGTCATGAACATGTGGCCGCCGTTGGCGTAGATCGTGATCCACTTCCCCGGCCCGGCATCGCCCCAGCGCATGAACGCGCCCGAGGCCAGCGGACTGCGCAGCAGGCCGGCCCCCGCGAGGGCAAACGACACCGAGCCCGAGCAGTCATAGCCAGTGTCGCGCCAGGCCCCGTGGCCCCCGCCCCATTTGTAGGGCAGCTTGGAGATGGCATTGCCGGCCTGGATCACGCGCTTGACCGGCTCCGGGGCGTCGTCGGGCGCCACCGCGGTGCCGTCCTTGAGCACCCGGGCCTTTGGGCCGGTCTGCAGGAAGGCCGTGGTGCCAAGGAAGCGCTTGAACTTGCGCAGCTGGGAGCGGGCCTCCTTGAGGTCGGCCCGGACCTGGGCGTCGGTGGGGGCGCCGGGGCTGATGGCGTCGCCGCTCCCGTAGGTCTTCTTCTCACCCACTCCCTGGAGCTCGACCACACGCGCCTTGGACCGGCGCGCCTTTGCATCGGCTCGCCGGACGGCCGCCGGGTCGACGCTGCCGGGGGTGAGCACCACGTCGTGGGACTTCTTGGCCAGGTCGGAGTCGCCCGTGGAGGAGGCCCCGTCCCGGCCACAGCCCGCGAGCGCGAGGGCGGCCACCGCGAGCACCAACGTTGCCGCCCTTCCACGCATTGGCCGGAAACGTAGCGTGCGCGTGTGAATTGCGAGCCGTCTGGCACTATCAGGCACATGAGCGACCGAGACCATCCGCGGCTGCCCGAGGACCCGACCGGCATCGACCAGCCCCACGACATTCTGGCCGCCGAGGAGTTCGCCATGCCCACCCGCTCGGCCGGCGACATCCCTTCCGACCCCATCCACGAGCCCCACGACGTGCTGGCCGCCGAGGAGTTCGCCATGCCCACCGGCGGCGTTCCCGCCGGGCCGGGGGGCCTTCAGCCCCGCACGCTTATCCCGTCCGTGCTCCTCGGGGCGCTGGCCGCCCTGCTGCTGCTTCGCCTGCTGCGCGACTGAGCCTTCAGGGATACAGCGGCCCGTCTTCGCCGTAGACGAAGATGGCCGTGACGGGGCAGTTGCCCGCCGCGTCCAGGACCATGTCCACGGGATCGCCGTCGGGGTCGATCACGCGCGCCTTGTCCTCTGCGTCGAGCTCGAACACGCCCGGCGCCGACTCCACGCAGTCGCCCGAGCCGATGCACAGGCCGCGATCGACCTCGATTCGGATGCGGTTCTGGGCTGAGAGCTCGGCGGCCATGGGCGCGCGAGACTAGCTGCGCGCCCGCACGGCCTAGCGCTGCTTCCCGCGACCGTTCAGCAGCTTGAGCAGGAAGCCGAAGAACTTCGACTTGCGCGGCCCCACCGGGTACATGAACAGCTCCTTCTTGGCGCTGTAGCGGGTGATCACCGAGACCTGCTTGCGCGTGTACTTGCGGATGCCGTCCGCGCCGTGGCGGGTGCCCAGGCCCGATGACTTCCACCCGCCCATGGGCGCCTCGAGCGCCAGGTAGTTGAGCTGGTGCTCGTTTACGTTGGCCGCGCCGGCCTCGAGCCGCGCGGCCAGCTTCTCGCCGCGCTCGACGTCCTTGGTCCACACCGAGGCCTGCAGGCCGTACTGCGAGTCGTTGGCCAGCCGCAGCGCCTCCTCGGAGTCGGCGACCTTCATGATCGGCAGCGTCGGCCCGAAGGTCTCCTCGGTCATGCACTTCATGGTGTGGTCCACGTCCACGAGCACGGTGGGCTCGTAGAAGCGTCCCGCCCCGGTGCCCGGCCGCCCGCCGACCACCGCGCGGGCGCCCTTGTCGATGGCATCCCTGACGTGCTCGTCGACGATCGTCGACTGCTTCTCGAAGGTCACCGCGCCCACGTCCACGGTGCCCCGCCCGGTGGGGACGCCCTGGCGCAGGGCGCCCACCTTCTCGGTCACGAGCTCCACGAACTCGTCGTAGATCGGCTCCTCCACGTAGGCGCGCTCAACTGAGATGCAGGTCTGACCACCGTTCTGCATGGAGTAGTAGGTGGCGGCGTTGGCGGCCTTCTCCAGGTCGGCGTCGCGCAGCACGATCATCGGGTCCTTGCCGCCCAGCTCCAGGCCGACGGGGGTGAGGGTGCGCGCAGCCCGCTCGGCCACCTTCTTGCCGGTCTCGGTGGAGCCGGTGAACATCACGAAGTCGACCTCGTCGATCAGCGCCTGGCCCACGTCGCCGAGGCCGGTGGCCACCTGGTAGACGTCGCGCGGCAGCCCGCATTCCTCCAGGCACTCGCCCATGAGCAGTGAGGTGAGCGGGGTGATCTCGGAGGGCTTGAGCACCACGGAGTTGCCCGCGGCCAGGGCGGGTATGCAGTCGCCGAACGAGTTGGTCAGCGGGTAGTTCCAGGGCCCGATCACGCCCACCACGCCGATCGGCCGGTAGCGGACCACCACCTTCTTGCCCAGCAGGAAGGGCGACGCGGACCGGACCTTCTCGTCGGCCAGGTACTTCGGCGCGTTCTTGGCCCAGAAGCCGAAGGCCGGAGCGGCGTAGCCCACCTCGGCGAGCTGGGCGTCCTCCCAGGTCTTGCCGGTCTCGGAGACGATCGTCTGGATCAGCCGGTCGACGTTGTTGACCACCCAGCTCTGGGCCCGGCGCAGCACGCGCGCGCGGCCCTCGAAGCCCAGCGCCTCCCATCCCGGCTGGGCGCGCCGGGCGCGGGCCACGAGCTCGGCCACGTCCGCCGGGTCCATCTTGGGGACGGTGCCCGCCACACCTCCGGTGGCCGGGTTCTCGACCTCTATCTGCTCCCTCGCGCCACCGGGGTCGCCGGCACCGTTGGTGCTCGCCACGGTCTCCGTCTCAGCCATGCTCGTCCTCTCCGTCGCCCGCTGTCCAAGCGAGCATATCGGCGCTGGCTGGTCGGCCAGTTCCGCGGCTAGCCGAAGGTGAAGGCGTAGCCGCTCAGGCCGGGGGCAAAGCGCAGGCGCAGGTGGTGCTCGCCCTCGCGCGGGAGGCTGAGCAGGCGGTAGAGGCGATCGCCGGTAACCGTCACCGCCCGCCTCGGATGGCCGTCAACGGTCACCTGGACCCGGCGCGGCGCCTGGGCCCGCGAGCGCAGCACCAGGTAGACCTTGCGGGCCCGGAAGCGGGCGTCCAGCGAGGCGCCGCGCACGGCGGTGGCCGACTCGTCCGTGACCCGCCAGCGGCCGCGCAGCGCGAAGGCGTTCAGCGGGGGGTCGCCCACGCCGGGGTAGTCGTGCGTGCCGGACGCCGGCGGAGTTGGCACCCAGCCCTGGGCGCGCTTTGCGCCCAGGTAGGTCTCCGGCGTCTGGGGGCCCGTGCCGGGCGAGACCGCGTGCGGGTGGGCGCGGCCACCCAGCCGGCGGTCACCCGCCTCGGCCAGCAGCGCCCGCACGGCCGACTCGACCTCGGCGTAGCCGCCCTCCCCGAAGTGGGTGTAGCGCACGCGCCCGCGGGCGTCGATCAGGTACTTGGCCGGCCAGTACTGGTTGCCGAAGGCGTTCCAGATCTTGTAGCCGTTGTCCTGCACCACCGGGTAGCGGAGGCCGTTCTGGGCGATCGCCGCGCGCACGTTGGCGGCCTTTCGCTCGAACGGGAACTCCGGCGTGTGCACGCCGACCACCGTCAGCCCGCGGGAGCGATAGCGGGCGTCCCACGCCTTCGCGTAGGGGAGCGTGCGGATGCAGTTGATGCACGTGTAGGTCCAGAAGTCGACCAGCACCACGCGCCCGCGCAGGCCGCGAAGCGACAGCGGTCGGCCTCCGGCGGTGTCGAACCAGCGCCCCCCGCCCGCGAAGTCGGGGGCCGGCCCCAGGTCGCGGTAGCGCGCGGCGGCGCCGGTGGCACCTCGCGCGGGCCGCGCCTGGGCCGTGGCCGCGCTGAAGCGGACGTGTCCGCGCAGGTCGGCGAGCCGGTGCTCCACGGCGTCCGAGCGCTCGATCGCCCCGGTCGGGTCGGTCACGACGCCCGGCAGGTGATCGGCGATCGCGGTCTGGAAGCGCACGTCCAGCTGGCCGGCCATCGCCACCGCGGTGACCACCATCACCGCGCCCAGCGCCCGCTGTAGGCGCAGGCCCCGGCCCGCGGAGCGAACCCGCTGCATGGCGCGGCGACCACCAACCGCCAGGGCCAGCAGCACGACTCCCGAGCCGATCCCGTAGGCCAGCGCCACCGCCACGAGCTCCAGCGAGGTGCCGCGCGTGGCACCGGCGGCCACCACGGCGGCCAGGATCGGTCCGGCGCAGGGCGCGTAGACGAAGCCCAGCGCGCCGCCAACGACCAGGCCCGACCAGAACCCGTGGCCCGCCTGCCGGGGCCCGAACCGCGCGAGCCGGTGCAGCGGGCGTTCCAGCACGTCGCCCAGGCGCGGCCACAGCAGCGCGAGGCCGAAGAGGGCGAGCACCACCACGGCCAGCGAACGGACCGTGCCGCCGGCGAGACCGACGCCGTCGATCAGCGTGGCGAGCGCCACCACGGCCACCGTGTAGGTGGCAACCAGTCCGATCACGATCCCCAGCGGGCGGCGACGGCCGCCGGTGGCGCCGGCCGAGAGCAGGGCGGGAAGGATGGGGAGCACGCAGGGAGAGACCGCGGTGCCCGCGCCGGCCAGGGCGGCGAAGATCAGCAGCAGGACCATGTGCCGGTCATGCGTTCGCGGGCCGTGTTCGGATGACGTCCGCTAGGCGGGCCGGGCCGCGGCCCCGGGGCTCAGGCGCCGGCGCATGCGCACGGAGGTGCCCTCGGTCGCGCGCGTGACCTCGACCGAGTCCATCAGCTCCCGCATCATCAACAGGCCACGCCCGCGCCCGTCGGTGGGCTTGTCCCTCCAGCGCCCGCGGTCACGCACGGTCAGGTCCAGCTCGCCGTCCACGATCCGCGCCGCGACCTCGAACGGCCGTCCGGCCGCGTTGGCGTGCTCGATCGCGTTGGCGGCGGCCTCTCCGGTGGCCATCAGCACGTCCGCAACGTCGGCCGGCTCCGCCCCCGCGTGGGCCAGCCAGCGCCGCAGCAGGGCGCGCATGGAGGCCAGCCGGTCGGGCTCCGGCGCCAGCTCCAACAGGAACGAGTCGGACAGCTCGGGTGCGAACAGCGCCAGCAGGGCCACGTCGTCGGCCATCGCCCCCTGGGGCACCAGGCGGCGCAGCACGTGGTCGCACAGGGCCTCGGCCCCACACGCGGAGTCGGCGACCGCGGCGGCCAGGCGCTCGAAGCCGTCGTCCAGGAGCTCGCCGGGGCGCTCCACGAGCCCGTCCGTGTAGAGCAGCAGCGCGCGCCCGGCGGGCAGCGGCGCCACGGCCTCCGTGTAGGCGGGAAACGGCATGACCCCCAGCGGGACCGAGCGTCCGCCCTCCAAGAACCAGGGCCGCTGGCCCCCGAGCACGAGCGGCGGCGGGTGTCCGGCGTTGACCCAGCGCACCTCCTCTGCGGCGGGGTCGAAGACCACGTAGACCAGGGTGGCCATCTCGCTGTCGCCCTCCTCGGACCAAAGCAGCTCGTTCAGCAGCGACACCGCCTCGGCGGGCTCGTGGCCCTCGCTGGCGTAGGCGCGCAGGGCCGAGCGCAGCCGGCCGACCATCGAGGCAGCGGCCAGCCCCTTGCCGGCCACGTCGCCCATCACCAGGCCCACCCGCGACGAGTCGAGGGTGATCACGTCGTACCAGTCGCCCCCCACCTCGGCCTCGCTGGCCGCCGGGATGTAGCGCGCCGAGACCTCCAGCCCCGGCAGCGTGGGCAGGCGCTCGGGAAGCAGGCTGCGCTGGAGCGTCTCGGCGATCCGGTGCTCGCGTTCGAACACCATCGCGTGATCCACCGCCAGCGCCACCCGGTCGGCGGCCAGGCCGAGAAGCAGCAGCTTGTCGTCATCGAAGCGGCGCGGCGGGGCTACGCCCACCACGATCACGCCCGTCACCTCCTCGCCCGCCATCAGCGGCACGGCGATCACCGAGCTGGCCCCCCGCATGGCGGGGTCGGCCAGGTTCGCGGGCGGCGGGTCGTGCACCAGCAGGGGCGAGCGCGCCTCGCGCACCTGGCCCGACAGGTGGTGCCCGGCCACGACCGCCACCTCTTCCGGCAGGCCGGCGCTGGAGGCCCGCAGCACCAGCAGGCCGCTGTCCTCCTCCACGAGGAAGATCGAGGCCATGTCCGCGCCGAGCACCTCCTGCAGGCGAGGCACCAGCGCCTCCATCATCTCCTCGAGCCGGGCGTGGGCCAGGGCCGCATCCAGAAGCATCTGCAGGCCGTTGACCATCTCCCCCATGTGCTCGGCCTCTTGACGGGCGGTCTGCTCGCGGTAGAGCTGCTCGCGCTCGCGCTCGCGCGCCTCGCGGTCGGTCACGTCACGGATGAACACGAGCAACAGCGGAGAGTCGTCGCCCTCCACCCGCTGGAGGGTGATCTCGGCCGGGAAGCTGGTGCCGTCGCGGCGGTCCATCGTGATGTCGTACCGGCGCGGGGGCTGGCCGACCAGCTGGGCCAGGGCGGCGTCGCGGCGCTCCGCGTGCGCCTCCTTCTGGCCCGGCTGGAGGATCAGGTCGGCCACGTGGCGGCCGAGCGCCTCGTCCGGGGAGTAGCCGAACATCCGCTCGGCCTCGTGGTTCCAGACCAGCACGGTGCTCCGGTCGTCGATCGTGATGAACGCGTCGGGGGCGCTCTGGATGATCGCGCGGATGCGCGTCTCGCTGTCCTGGAGGAACTCAGTCCGCGCCACGGCCAGGCGCACGATCTCCGAGACCAGCAGCCCGGCCACCAGCGGCGTGCCGATTCCCAGCACCCAGCGCACCACCGGGCTGGCCACGTGCTGGCCCGTGAGCACGACCACGTAGGAGGCACCGATCAGCGCCATGTGGGCCACCGCCTCGCCTCGCGGGAAGAAGGCGAAGGCGTACAGCGCGATCCACGTGTAGACGATCGGGAACAGCACACTGGGCCCGACGAAGTGGTTGGTCGCCGCCACCAGGATCGTGCCGGCCGCCAGCGCCGCGTGCAGCATTCGCTTCGACGCGCGCTCGCCGGCGAAGGCCACCGCCAGACCGACGGCCACGCTCACCGGGGCGAGCAGGAGCACCGGCGTCTCGCGCACGGTGGCGGCGTTGGGCACGGCAACGATCACGCAGCTCACCACCGCGATGCCGATGATCAGATAGCCGAGGGTCCGCGCCTGGGCCCGCAGGCTGAAGAGCGCTCCCATCCCGGGAGCCAGACTACTGAG
>JBBREO010000013.1:0-44430 GCA_038202855.1 Solirubrobacterales bacterium | reverse complement strand
CGGCGCCAGCCGAGCCTCCTTGGCGGCCCTCATCGTCTCGTCGCGTCCATGCTCGCGCAGACTCGTCCACAGCGCCCGGATGCGCCGGAAGATCTCCTCCGAGGCGGCCTGGGACTGCTCGCGGCTGGGATCGTCCACCGGCTCGAAGCGAAGCGGGTCGCTGAACTGCACGGTGACCTTGGGGAACTGGAAGCGCTTCCAGTTGCGCACGCGCTCCGAGCCCACCAGGGCGACGGGGACCACCGGCGCTCCGGACTCCAACGCCAGACGCCCGATCCCGGGCTTGGCTTCCCCCAGCTCGCCGGTGCGCGAGCGCCCGCCCTCGCAGTACATGACCACTATCCCGCCCCGGGCCAGCACCGCGTGCGCGGTCTTGAAGGCCTCCTCGTCGCGGTGGCCGCGCCGGATCGGGAACACGCCGCCATTGTGGTACACGACCTGCAGCGGCATCTTGAACAGCTGCGACTTGGCCATGAACTGCACCTTGCGGCGCAGGTAGACGGCCACGAAGAAATGATCGAGGAACGAGAAGTGGTTGGGAGCGACGATCGCCGGACCGTCGGCCGGCACCTTGTCCGAGTCGATCGACCGGGTGCGAAAGAAGAGCAGGAGGTAGGGCGTGAGCACCAACCGCACGAACTCGTACATCCAGTTGGGCCGCTTGGCCCGGGTGCGCGCGTGGAAGCGGTCGAAGTGCTCGGCCGGGCGCTCGTCCAGGTAGACCTGCGCCTTCATCGGGGCGATCTGGGGATCCGACGCCATGCCGCAGCCTACCCGGCCACCCAGCCCGCGTTACGTCGTCAGGCTATGGTGGCGCGCCGCGATCCTGCGAAGGAGGAATGGGTGCCCGACGTCGAGGCCCACATCACCGGGACGGTGTGGAAGGTGGAGTGCGAGGTCGGCCAGTCGATCGCCGACGGCGACACGGTGGCGATCATCGAGTCGATGAAGATGGAGATGCCCGTGGAGGCCGAGGACGAGGGCACGGTGGCGGAGATCCGCTGCCACGAGGGGCAGACGGTCAAGGAGGGCGACGTTCTGGTGGTGCTCTCGTGAGCATGGAGCTCGCATCGGGCAAGCTGCTCCTCGACGAGCCGGCCGACGGCGTCAGCCGGCTGCGGATCTCCAACGAGGGGCGGCGCGGCGCACTGGACCACGAGATCCTCGACACGCTCGCCGAGACGGTCGCGGGCCTGGACGCCCGCTGCCTGGTCCTCACCGGCAGCGGCAAAATGTTCTCGGCGGGATACGACCTGGGCAACCTCGAGGGGCGCGAGTTCGAGGAGGCCGCCGAGAAGCTGGTGGCCCATCCCTTCCACGCCGCCATCGAGGCGCTCGAGGCCTTTCCCTTCCCCGTGGTGGCGGCGCTGAACGGCCACGCCATCGGCGGCGGCCTGGAGCTGGCCCTGACCTGCGACATCCGGCTCGCGGCCGAGGGCATCCGCGTGGGCATGCCTCCGGCCAAGCTCGGGTTGATCTACTCCCACACGGGGCTGGCCAAGTTCGTCGCCGCGTGCGGGCCCGCCCACACGGCCGAGCTGTTCTACGTGGGGAGCAACGTGGACGCCGAGCGCGGCCGCGAGATTGGCTTGATCAACCACGTGGTCCCCGGCGCCGACCTGGAGCAACGGGCGCTGGAGATGGCCGCCGAGATCGCCGCCAACGCGCCCCTGTCGCTGTCGGGCAACAAGCGCATCCTGCGCACCCTGCGCGCCCACGCGAGCGCCCTGCCCGAGGACGTGGAGGCCGAGTTGGTGGCGCTGCGCGAGTCGTGCTTCTTGACGGAGGACTTCCGCGAGGGCGTGGCCGCGTTCGGCGAGAAGCGCGCGCCGAGCTGGAAGGGTCGCTAGCCCACGAGCTGCTTGGCCCGCTCGGGCCGGGCGGCGCGGCGGCGCAGCACGAAAGCGCCGGCCAGGGCCGCGGCCAGGCCGAGGGCGCCCAGGCCGAGCTCGATCGCGCCCGATCGGTCGACCTGCTTCGGCGCGGTGGCCGCCACGGTCGTGAGCGGCACCCAGCTCGTCTTGCCCCGCAGCGCGATCCGCCGTCCGCCCACTTCGATCGGCACCTGCCAGCGCCCCAGGAGCCGCTTGCTGGTGCCGTCGGTGACCGACTGGGGCGGCGCCGCACGCCCGTAGCGCGCGCGCACGTCCAGCCACGCGTAGTGGCCGTCGCTCGAGACCCGCTTCCACACCGGCGGCCCGTCGGGCACGTTGAGCGTGCGTCGCCGGCCCTTGGCGACCTGGTCCTCCACGTTGGTGCGCGAGCGCAGGTTGACCTCCACCCCGCGGCGGCCGATGCGGGCGAAGGGCTGGCCGTCGCGCCCCCACACGGTCACCGGGCGCGCGCCGGTGTTGACCAGGAACAGGCCGGGCAGGCGGCCGGGCAGCAGCTGCACCTGCACGCCGGGAGCGGGCGCGGCCGGTCCGCTGAACGAGGTGACCACGTTGCCCCGCAGCGGCCGGTACTCCACGTGGCCGGACACGTCCAGGCGCCTGCCGCCCAGCTGGCCGGGGACCTTCCAGTCGTCCAGGCGTGCACGGCGCTGGCCGTCGATTGACTCCTGGCCCACGCGCACGGTTCCGGGATGCATCCGGTGGTCGAACCAGGTCCAGGTGGACCGGCGCGAGATCCGCACCCAGCGCGCGCGGGCGCCGATGTGCGCACTGGCGGGGGGCTCGGCCACGCCGTCGGGATTGCCCGACAGGTACCAGGTGATGGAGTTCACGTTCGCGAACACGCCCCGGGGGCCGATACGCAGGAACGGGTCTCCCGTGCGCGACAACGCCTCGTAGTCGCGGCCCGTCCGGTTTGTCACCTCCAGGCGGGCCGCCTTGTCGCGCACGATCTGGACGTCCAGCCCGCGCGGATGCGGGCTCACGCGGTCGATCACCGTGACGATCGTGGGAGTCGACTCGCCGTGCGCCCGCGCGGCGGTTGGCACGGCGAGCCCGGCGACCGTCGCCGCCAGAGCGCAGGCCGCGAGCCGGCCCCTCATGGCCCTACAACCCGGCGCGGCGCAGGTAGACCCGCAGCAGCCGCTTGCTCTTCAGCGTGCGCTTGGACGCCACCGCGAAGTAGCGCACCCTGCCCCTGCGCACGCCGATCAGCCGTGGGCTGCGCGGGTTGGCCCGGTAGAGGCCCTTGGCGATCCGCTTGCGCCGCGGGAAGGCGCGCGCCATCCGGCGCGCGCTCGAGCCCGGCCGAACGCCGCGGTTCCCGTGGCGGGGCGCCGTGGTGGTCACGAGGTCGACCTTGGTCTTAGACCCGAACACCGCGGTCACCCGCTTGGAGGTCCCCTTCACGCAGTAGCGGTAGATGTGCGCCGTCTTCTTCAGCGGGCTCACCCGCGCCAGCCGCGGCTCGGCAAGCAGGCGCCTGCGCGTGCGCCCCAGCCGAACGCGGCCGATGTGGTTGCGCCCGATCGGCGAGCGGCGGGCCAGGCAGCCGGTGGTGGGCTTGATCTTGCCGTGCGCCGCCGCCAACACCTGCGCGGCGTGGGAGGGCTTGATGCAGCCGTTCACGTCGCGGTTGACGAACAGCATGTACGGGCCCGGAGGCACCACGTTGCCGCTGCCCGCCTGCTGGACCTGGATGGTGTTGCCGCTGCGCGAGATCACCCGCAGCTCCACGTTGCGCTGATCGGCGTCCACCACGTGGGTGACCGAGGGGTTGCGCACCAGCACCACATTCTTGATCTGGCTGGCGGGCACGTCCATCTGAATCTGTAGCGAGCCGTTGCTGCCGGTGATGGAGGTGATGTTGGCCTGCGCGCCCGGACAGGACAGATACGGTGGGCTATAGATCTCGAAGCTCGGATCTCGGCCCTGGGGAGCCGTCACGCCGCCCGGGAGCGTGGTGTTGCGCAGGTAGGAGTTCGAGATCGTCGCGTGGCCGCCCACCAGCACGCGCGCGTCGGGCATCAGGTTGGCGGTGTTGTGGTAGGTGCGCGGCCGGTTCTGGTGCGCCACGGGCTTCCACTGCTTGGTGTCGGGGTTGTAGATCTCGGCCGTCTGCACCGGTATCTCGGTGCCGGGCACCGCCACCTCGTCGCGGTCGGCGCCCGAGGTGGCCAGCACCTCGCCGGTGGGCAGCAGCGTGCCCGACCCGTACCAGCGCCCGGTGGCGGGGGTCGAGGTGGGGTTCATGTCCCCGGCGTCCTCGGTGCTCATCCTCTCCGTGCCGTTGGAGGTGTTCAGGTTGGTGAGGAACGAGTCCCTGATGGCCACGTAGCCGCCTGGGCTGCCGGGGTTGGTCACCCCGCCGCCGGTGAGGAAGCTGGCGTGCTCGTACTGGCCCTTCGAGTTGGGGACGAGCGGCATCATCACCGAGAAGGTGGAGCCGCGGAAGCCGGGGACGGGCGACGTGCCCACGCCGGGAATGCCCAGCTCGTTCCACTTCTTCGTGGCGGGGTCATACGCGGCCGCGAGGTTCCACAGCGCCTCGTCGTAGGCCTGTCCGAGCGGGTTGAAGGCCTGGCCGCCCGCGTTGTAGAAGACGTGGCCGTTGGGCAGCAGGTGCATGCGCGCGAACAGCGGCAGCGAGCGACGGGCGGACGCGCCGTTGAGCTTCCAGGTGCCTTTGTCGGAGTCGAAGGTCTCGGTCTCGCGCTCGTTCTGGCCTTCCTGCACCCCTCCTCCCGTGGCCGGGGCGGTCGGATCGATCGGGTCCTGGGTGTTGGCCGCCTTGACCAGCCGGCGCAGGCCGCTGACCACGAACTCGTCGCCGTTGCCCAGGGTCGTGGCGGTCGGGTACCAACGCGGGCGGTTCATGGAGCCCGTCTGGGTCCACCTGTTCGTCTTGGGGTCGTAGATGCGGGTGTTCTCGATCCCCAGCAGCTCGGTGGAGCCGTACTTGGAGGCGTCGTTGCCCGGGTCGTTGATGTACTTCGTGCCGCCGGTGGCCATGAAGCGGCCGTCGGGCAGGAAGTTGCCGTCCGAGCAGAACATCGAGCCGTCGTTCTTGTCCTCGGTGGTCTTGAACAGGTCGCCGGGAATGATCGGGTCGATGTGCGCCTGGCTCTTGGCCCCGCCGTCGACGGGGGTCGGCTCGGCCCAGCTCTTGGTGGCCGTGTTCAGCAGACGGGTCTGGTCGTTGAGGCCCACCACCCCGTACTCGGACACGATCGAGAGCTCCACGTTCTCCGTGCCGGCCAGGTTGTCCCAGTACATGTTCTTGCCGTTGGGGAGCATCGTCAGGCCGCCGGCCGCCGGCTTGCAGTCGATGAAGCCGTGGGTGGTGCCTGCACCGGTGGCGCCGCTGCCCTGCTTGGGCCGCTCGATGCACTGCTGGTCGGTCCTCACCCGCGGGTAGCCGGCGAAGTCGGAGATCGTCGGCTCGGTGAAGGGCTGGGAGAACGAGCCGACCTTGGCCGGATCCGGACCGCCCTGCGCGCCCGCTCCACCGGCCGGCATGAGCATGGCCACGCACACCAGCACCGCTCCGACGACGACTCCCACTGCCCGCACGCGCTCTCTCCCGCTTCGACGCTCAATACTGCCGCCTTGAACGTACCCCCTGTGACAAGGTCTCAATTGGCTGTACGGCCAAACATCAAGGTGGTCCTTTGTGGCGCTACACGAGCGCCGCCATCAACCGGGGTCAGGAACGCGCCAAGTGCGACAGCGAGGGCAACGATGAGCACGCCGGCGGGGGCTACGGACGCCGTGCGGGCGGAGATCGACCGGATCGTCGCGGTGCTCTCCGGACGCGGGAGCGCGCTGGCCGAGGCGATGGTGCAGAACATCAAGGCCGAGATCCCGCCGTACCTTCGTACGGCGGACGCGGCGGTGCTCGAGGACGTGCGCGGCCACTGCGAGCGCCACGCCGAGCTGATCCTGGCCGTGGCCAGCCAGGCGCGTGAGCCGCAGCGGGCCGAGCTGGCGTTCGCGCGCGAGGCCGGCGTGCGGCGGGTGCGCCAGGGGATCCCGATCGACGGCCTGCTGGCGGCCTTCCGCGTCGGCCACCGGACGGTGTGGGACGCGATCCTCGAAGAGGCCGCCGAGGGGACCGTGGGCCGCGACGCGGCCATCGCGCTGGCGCGGCCGGCGATGGAGTACATCGACATCGCGAGCACCCAGGTGGCCGAGGCCTACACCCGCGAGGAGGGAAAGCGAAGTGCCGCCGCCGACCGCGAGCGCCGCGACCTGATCGAGAGCCTCCTGGCCGGGCACGTGCCCCACGCTCTCCCGGCCCGGGTGGCGCCGGGCCTGCAGGGCGAGTCGCGGTTCGTGCTGGCCGTGGCCGCTGTGGCCGGCGCCGCGGGCGGGGACGAGCTGCCGCGAGCCGCGCAGGTCCTCTCCACCCAAACCGCGGCCACCCGCGGCGCGGCCCTGGTGGTGGTGCGCCACCGGCAGGTGGTGGCTCTGGTGGGGAGCTCGCGCGGGGGCGCCGCGGCCGTCGTGGCGCGGCTGCGCGAAGCCCGACGTGAGCTGCACGAGCACGACGGGATCGACGCGCGGCTGGGCGTGGGCACGGAGTGCGCGGGGCTGGAGGGGGTGGCCCACGGCTACGCCGAGGCGGCCCGGGCGCTGGAGCGCACGAGCGCCGAGAAGCCGGTGCTGGCCCTGCAGGAGATGTCGGCCTTCGACTACCTCTTGGCCTCGGCCGAGCCCGGCACGCGCGAGGTGGTGCTGGGCAAGGGCCGGATGCTGCTCGAGGCCGACGAGCGCGAGGGCGGGGCGGTGAGCGAGACGCTGCTGGCCTACCTCGCCTGCGACCTGAACGTGAAGCGCGCGGCCGAGCGCCTGACCGTGCACCCCAACACGGTGCGCTATCGCCTGCGCCGCATCGGCGAGCTGACCGACGCCGACCCGCGCCGCTTCTCCGATCTGCTCGAGCTGGTCACCGTGGTGCGCATGGCTCGCTCCTGAACGGCCCGACTACGCTTCCGCGATGGCGACCGAAGTGCAGCCCACGGGCGACGAACGCCCCGAGCTGCTCAAGAAGCTCGAGCAGCGAAAGGCGCGCCACAAGGAGCGCGGCCTTCCCGCCCGGGTCGGCGTGGTGGTGCTGGGCGCCGTGCTGGTCGTGCTGGGCATCCTCATGTCGGGGCCCGGGATCCCGGGCCCCGGGATCGTCGTGATCCTGCTCGGCCTGAGCTTCCTGGCGCTCGAGTTCGAGCGCGCGGAGCGGCTGCTGGGCAAGGCGATCGTGTGGGGCGACAAGGCCAAGGCGCGGGCCGAGAACGCCAGTCCGCGCCAGAAGGCGCTTAGCGCCGCGCTCGCGCTGCTGGCGCTGGCCGCCTTCGTGTACGCGGCGCTGCGCTGGGACATCCCGCTGCTCCCCGTGTAGGGGGCTAGCGGCGCACGGCGCTGCGCTCGAGCGCCTCGAACTCATCCAGCGACAGGCCCGAGCCGATGGCCACGCAGGTCAGCGGCGACTCGGCCAGGTGCGCCTCGATGTGGGTCTCGCGGTGCAGCCGCTGGGCGAAGCCCTGCAGCAACGAGCCGCCGCCGGCCAGCAGCATCCCGTGGCGGGTGATGTCCGAGGCCAGCTCGGGCGGCGTCTCCTCCAGCGTCTCGCGGACCGCCTCGATGATCGCGTTCACCGGCTCGGCGATGGCCACGCGGATGTCCTCGCTGCCCAGCGTGATGCTCTTCGGCAGCCCGGAGACCAGGTCGCGTCCGCGCAGCTCGGTGTAGCGCTCGGACTCCAGCGGGCCGGCCGAGCCCAGCTCGAGCTTGATCTCCTCGGCCGATCGCTCGCCGATGGCCAGGTTGTGGTGGCTGCGGACGTAGGCCGAGATGGCCTCATCGAGCTCGTAGCCGCCCACCCGCAGCGACCGCGACACGACCATCCCGCCCAGCGAGATGACCGCCACCTCGCTGGTGCCGCCGCCCACGTCGACCACCAGCCGCCCGGTCGGCTCGCCGATGTCCAGCCCGGCGCCGATCGCCGCGGCGATCGGCTCCTCGATCAGGTGCACCTGGCGCGCACCAGCGGCCAGGCAGGCCTCCTCGACCGCGTTTCGCTCCACCGTGGTGATCCCCGAGGGCGCGCACATGACCACCCGCGGGTGGGAGAAGCGGCTCTGGTGCACGCGCCGGATGAAGTAGCGCAGCATCTCCTCGGTGACCTCGAAGTCGGCGATCACGCCGTGACGCAGCGGGCGCACGGCCGAGATCGTGGCCGGGGTGCGCCCGATCATCCGCTGGGCCTCCTGGCCCACGGCGTGCACCTCGCCCGTGTTCTCGTCCAGGGCCACCACGGAGGGCTCGGAGGCCACGATCCCCTCGCCGCGCACGTAGACCAGCGTGTTCGCGGTGCCGAGGTCGACCGCGATGTCGCGTCCGCCTATGCCGACGCGCTTGAAGAGGGAGGCCACGGCGCCAACCCTGGCAGGTGGGGGCCCTCCGAGGGACTGCGGGGTGGCTGCCCGTCGAAGCGTGGCCTTACAGCGGCGAGGGGACCACGCCGCGGCGCAGGCTGCCGTCGTACTCGGGCACGATCCGCCGCGCCCAGGGCCCGCACGGCCGGGCGTCGATCGCCTCGCGCAGGTCCTCCATCGTCTGGAGCAGGCGCACGCTGGGGGCTATCTGCAGGTCCGCCGCGTTCACCCGCTCGCCGCCGATCACGCCGTGGGCGATCAACGAGTCGACGTAGTCGAGGTCGGCCGGCAGCGCCGGCAGGTACTCGTGGTGCACCCGCTCGGGACGGTGGCCCAGCAGGCGCATCTCGGCCGCGAACAGCGCGCGCGTGGCCGGCTCCATCGCCCACCCCGGGATGGGCGGCAGCGAGCGCGCGCCGTAGCCGGGCGCCGCCGAGGGCTCGCCCAGGATGCCGAGGATCACGATCCAGCGGGTGTGCTCCTGGAGCACCTCGTCACCCCAGCGCTCGGCCTCCTCCACCGCAGCCCGCTGCTCGGCGTCGGCCGGGAACAGCGGCGGCTCGGGCGCCAGGCCCTCCAGCGCCCGCAGGATCAGCCGCGAGCCCACGACCTTCTCCGCCCCGATCGTCAGCCCCGGCACGGTGCGCTTGCCAAAGCGGGCCTGCTGCATCAAGGCGTTGGCGCCGTAGGGCAGGTCGACCCGCCGGTAGGACAGCCCCTTGAGCTGGAGCCCGGCCTCGGCCGTCACGCACGGGTGCGAGCCGTGGACGGCGTAGAGGATGATCGGCTCGGCCACAGCCGAGACCGTAGACGCGATCTCCGTTTACTGGGTCGGCATGGATGCCGACCCAGTCGAGGGCATCTTCTTCTCCCGCTCGGCCTCGCGCAACTCGATCCGGCGGATCTTGCCCGTCAGCGTCTTTGGCAGGTCGTCCACGAACTCGATCTCGCGCGGGTAGGCGTAGGCGGAGAGATGGCCGCGAACGAACGACTTGATCTCGTCGGCCGTCTGCTCGCTCTCCTCGTGGCCTTCGGCCAGCCGGATGAAGGCCTTGACGATCGTGCCGCGCTTCTCGTCGGGCGAGGCCACGGCCGCGGCCTCGAGCACCGCAGGGTGCTCGACGCACGCCGACTCCACCTCGAACGGCCCGATCCGGTAGCCGGCGGAGATGATCACGTCGTCGGCCCGGCCGGCGTACCAGACGTAGCCGTCCTCATCCATCTGGGCGGCGTCCTTGGTGTGGAACCAGTCGCCGCCGAACTCCTCCTCGGTGTCCTCGGGCCGGTTCCAGTAGCCGAGCGGATAGTGCGGGTTCGAGCGTGCCCTCAGGCAGATCTCGCCGCGCTCCCCGACCGGCACCGGCTTCTCGTCCTCGTCCAGCAGCTGCACGTCCCAGCCGGGCATGACCTTGCCCATCGAGCCCTCGCGCACCTCGACGGTGGGGAAGTTCCCGCACAGCGGATAGCTCTCGGTGAGACCGTAGTAGTCGAGCACGGTGAGCCCGTACTGGTCGCGAAACCAGCGGATCACCTCGGGGTTCAGCGGCTCACCGGCCGAGCAGG
Source organism: Solirubrobacterales bacterium (assembly GCA_038202855.1). GTDB lineage: Bacteria > Actinomycetota > Thermoleophilia > Solirubrobacterales > Thermoleophilaceae > JAAYBF01. The sequence goes on along the minus strand of JBBREO010000013.1, from coordinate 34,541 downwards.
TCACGCGTAGGTCCTCGAGCGGATAGCGCTTCGCCGCGTCCTTGACGCCGGTCATCGCGCGCAGCGCCGTAGGCGTGGTGAACATGTTCTGCACCCCACGTCGCGACAGGAAGTCGAGCTGCTCCTCGGGGTCGAAGCCGCCCTCGCGGGCGAACACCAGCGCGGTGGCCCCGTAGCGCCAGGGGCCGAGCAGCGGCGCGATGCCCGCCGCCCAAGCCCACTCCCCCATGCCGTGGAACAGCTCGCCTTCGCGCACGTCGTGGCAGAACTCGAACTCCTCGTGGGCCAGCAGGTAGCGGTGGGCGTGCAGGATGCCCTTGGCCAGGCCGGTGGTGCCCGAGGAGTAGTAGAGCTGGGCTGGATCCTCGGCAGCGGTGTCGGCCACCTCGCAGGAGGTCGAGGCGGCGGCCATCTCGGCGTCCAGGTCCACGTCGTCGCCCGCGTCGCCGCCCAGCACCAGCACCTCGTCGACCAGCTCGTCGGGGAAGCGGTCGCGGTTGGCCCTGTCGGTCACGAGCAGCTTGGCGCCCGAGTCGCGCAGGCGGTGCTGGATGCCCTCGTCGCCGTAGAGCACCGACATCGACAGCAGGATCGCCCCGCGCTTGAAGGTGCCCAGGAACACGGCCGCGGTCTCGGGCAGCGAGGGCAGCAGCGTGGCCACGCGATCGCCGGCCTGCACGCCGTGGGCCTCGAGCACGTTGGCCACCTGGTTGGAGAGGTCCTGGAGCTCGCCGAAGGTCACCTCGCGCTCGGCGCCGGTGTAGTCCTCCCACACCATCGCCAGCTTGTCGCGCGGGTGCTTGTCGCACACGTCGACGGCGATGTTGTAGCGCTCGGGCACCTCCCACGAGTGGGCCCCGCGCATCTGCTCGTAGTCGCCCAGCTCGTACTTGCGGTAGCTCACGCCTCCACTCCCTCCACGCCTCGAGTCTCCAGCTCCCCGTCCTCCAGGCGCTGGCGCAGCACCTTCTTGTCGAACTTGCCCACGCTCGTCTTTGGCACCTCCTCGATGAAGGCGAAGCGGTCGGGCAGCCACCACTTGGCCACCCGCTCCGACAGGTGCGCGCGCAGCGACTCGACGTCGGGCTCAGACCCCTCCTCGAACACCACGCAGGCCAGCGGGCGCTCCGACCAGCGCTCATCGGGCATCGCGATCACGGCGGCCTCGAGCACGTCGGGGTGGCCCATGATCTCGTTCTCCAGCTCCACCGAGGAGATCCACTCGCCGCCGGACTTGATCACGTCCTTGGAGCGGTCGGTGATGCGCACGAACCCGCGCGGGTCGATCGACGCGATGTCGCCGGTGCGCAGCCAGCCGTCGTCGAACTTGTCCGTGGACTCGTCGCGGTAGTAGGAGGCGGCGATCCAGGGTCCGCGCACCTCCAGCTCGCCCGTGGCCTCGCCGTCCCAGTCGGCCTCGCTGCCGTCGTCGTCGATGATCCGCGCCTCCACGAGCGGGTTCACCCGCCCGGCGCTGCCGCGGTAGTCCCACTTGTCCTCGTCGTCGTGGCCCTCGGGCGGGCGCGCGATCGTGCCCACCGGGCTCATCTCGGTCATCCCCCAGGCCTGCTCCACGTAGATGCCGTGGCGCTCCTCCCACGCCTGCATGAGCGAGACGGGAACGGCCGAGCCGCCGCAGGTGACCTTGCGCAGGCTGGAGAAGTCCACCTCGTTCTCGTCCGCGTAGCGCAGGACGTCCATGAACACGGTGGGCACGCCGCCCGCGATCGTCACCTTCTCGTTCTCGATCAGTCCGGCCAGGGGCTCGGCCTGCAGGAAGCGACCGGGCATGACCAGGTCCGCCCCGACCAGGCCTGCCGTATGGGCCAGGCCCCAGGCGTTTGCGTGGAACATCGGCACGACGGGCAGCACGCGGTCGTCGGAGCGCAAGCCGATCGACTCGGCCATCCCGGCGCCTGTGGCGTGCAGCACGATCGACCGGTGCGAGTAGAGCACGCCCTTCGGGTTGCCCGTGGTGCCGCTGGTGTAGCAAAGGCCGGCCGCCTGGTTCTCCTCGAGCCGCGGGTAGTCGTATCCGGGCTGCTGGGCCGCGAGGAGCTCCTCGTAGGAGAGGGCGTTGGGAAGCGAGGCCGCCGCCCCGTCCCCGGTCACGATGAAGTGGCGGACGGTCTCCATCTGCGCCGCAATCGGCTCGAGCGCCTCCACCAGCGAGGAGTCCACGATCACCACCTGGTCCTCCGCGTGGTTGGCGATGTAGACCAGCTGCTCGGCGAACAGGCGGATGTTCAGCGTGTGCAGGACCGCGCCCATCGTGGGCACGGCCATGTAGGCCTCCAGGTGCTCCTGGGTGTTCCAGCCGTAGGTGGCCACCCGGTCGCCGGAGCCGATCCCCAGCTCCGCCAGCGCCGCGCTCAGCCGCTCGGTGCGCTCGACCACCTCGGCGTAGCTGGCCCGCGTCGTCTCCCCCGGCGCCCTGAGGGTGACCACCTCCGAGTCGCCATAGATTCGCCGCATCCGGTCCAGGATGTGTCCCGTGGTCAACGGGAAGTCCTGCATCGCTCCGTACAGGGTCAAGCGCTCCTCCTCACGCCGTGGCCGGCCGGTCGCCGTGACGCCGGCCCTCCTCTCCTCGTCCTACCGTAGTACCCGCCTACCCGGCGGGCGACACCGGGGGCTCAGGCCCGGACGGCGGCCTCGTCCGGAGGGAGCGCCACCGTCTGGAGCCGGTGGCTCAGCCCCAGCGCGAGCGCGGCCATCGCGATCAGGGCGCCGCCGTAGACCAGCGCCGTCTCGCGCAGGCCGACCCGGGTCACGGCCACTCCGGCCACCAGCGCCGGGCCGCTGAAGGCGATGTAGGCGACCGCGAGCACGGAGGAGACCAGCTCCCCGCGGCGGTCGGGCGGGGCCTGCTGGGTGAGCAGGCGAAAGACCCCGGCGAAGGCGGGGCCGAAGCCGAGGCCGCAGACGGTCGCCCCGGCCAGGAACAGGAAGGTGGACTCGGCCACGATCGCGGTCAGCGCCATCGACACGCCGGCGATCAGAGCCACCAGGCCGCCCCGCGCGGTGGCGCGCGGGTCGACGTCGCGGATCAGCACCGACATCACCGCGCTCACCCCGGCCAGCAGGAAGATCGACAGGCCGCCCACCAGGTGCGAGCTCGAGCCGAGGATCTGCGCGGTGATGGAGGGGCCGAGCGAGAGGATCAAGCCGCCCAGCGCCCACGTGGCGGCCAGGCTCGGGAGCGCGGCGGCAAAGGTCTGGCGCAGGTGCACCGGCACGCCCGCCCGGGGCCGCAGCGTCGTGCGCCAGCGACCGTCGGACTTCACCGTCTCGGGCACCGCCACGGCAATGCCCAGCGCGGCGGCGAAGGAGCCCAGCAGCAGCCAGAAGACCAGGTGGGTGGGGTCGGGGGCGTAGTCCACCAGGAGGCCCGTGGCCAGCGCCCCAAGCGCCAGCCCGGACATGGGGGCAACCGCCCCGATCAGGCCCCCCAACCACGGTCGCGACGGGGGCTGGAGGTCGAGCAGCGCGGCGCTGATCGAGCCCATGGCGATGCCGGTGGCCACCCCCTGCAGCGCGCGGGCAAACAGCAGCCAGCCCACCCCGGTGGCCTCGGCGAACGCGAGCATGGCCACGATCTGGAGCACCAGCGCGATGGCCAGGGTCGGCCGCCGCCCGGCGTGGTCAGACACCGAGCCGGCCACCAGCAGGGCCCCCAACAGCGCGAGCGCGTAGACGGCGAACACCGCGGTCAGGGTGAGCGCCGAGAAGTGCCAATGGGCCTGGTAGACGACGTACAGGGGCGAGGGCGCGCTGGAGGCAAACAGCAGCAGCGCCAGTGTCGCGGCCAGCAGCCAGAAGGATGTGCTCCGCCGCAGCTTCACTTACGAAGGGTTAGCAGGTTCGCCGCCGCGGGTCAGTCCTTCCCCGCCGCGTAGTCGACTATCGACTTGTCGATCAGCCACTCCACCGGCGCCTTGTCGTCGGTGTAGACGCTTCCCCCCGACAGCGCCGGGGCGAGCGCGTCCGCGGCCTCGTTGGCCACGGGCCGCACGCCGGCCGGGAGGCGCGGCGTCGTCCGGCGCAGGTGGCGCGCCGACAGCCGCGCGCGTCCCCCCATCAGGAGCGTGTTCGTGTCCTCGATCGGGTCGCGCATCACGCTGCGAAGCGCCGAGCGCATCCCCGCGGTGAGCACCTTCTCCAGGGCATCGTCGCCCTCCGGGTGACCGACGTTGACGATCACCACCCCATCCGGGGTCAGCCGGTCGCGGCACAGCTCGAAGAACTGCTTCGTGGTCAGGTAGAAGGGGATGTAGGGCTGGCGGTAGGCGTCGACCATGATCACGTCGTAGCGGCCCTGGGTGCGCTTGAGCCAGGGGCGGGCGTCCTCGTGGTGCATTCGCAGCCGCGGGTTGTGCATGTCGAAGAAGCGGCGGCCGATGTCCGACAGCTCGGAGTCCAGCTCCACGCCATCGATCCGCGTTCGCGGGAAAAAGCGCCCGTAGGCCCGCGCCGTCGTGCCGGCCGCGTTGCCCAGGATCGCCATCCGCCGCGGGGCGTGGTCCAGCGACGCGAAGGGCAGCGCCAGCATCCCGTCCCAGTAGTCGCCGGTGAGCACCGTCGTGGGCTCGTACAGCGAGTGGTCGGCCTGGCCCTCGTTGAGCTCGAGCACGCGCGACCCGTCGTCGCGCTGGATCACGCGCGCGTACTGGTACTGCGTGTCGGTCTCATAGATCACCCGCCCGGAGTCGGTCTGGGCCTTCAGCGTGCCCACCGGCAACACCAGGAGCACGAGAATCGCCGCCGGCGCGAGCGCCCACTTGCGCAGCGGGCGCAGGCCGGCCACCGACACCAGGGCGATGGCCAGCGCGAAGATCAGGAAGGTGCGCCGGGTGCCCACTCCGGGGATCAGCACCAGGGCCGACAGCAGCGTGCCCACCAGGCTGCCGGCCGTGGAGAGCGCGTACAGGCGCCCGGCCACCTCCCCGGCCTGCTCGACCTTGTCGACGGCCAGCCGGAGGGCCCAGGGCGAGACCGCCCCCAGCAGCAGCACGGGCACGGCCACCAGGGCAAGCACGCCGATCAGCGAGCCCAAGAAGGCGCCGGCGGAGATCGAGTCGAGGGCGTCGACGGCCAGGCCGAGCAGCGGATCGGCCACGAAGGGCACCGCGGCGAGCAGGACCGCGGCGGTCAGCGACAGCAGGCACAGGCCGCGCATGTGCGGGTGACGGTCGGCGAAGCGGCCGCCCAGCCAGTAGCCCACCGACAAGGCCACCAGCACCACGCCGATCGTGTTGGCCCAGACCACGGTGGAGGCCCCGAAGTAGGGCGAAAGGAGGCGAACCGCGGCGATCTCCGCCCCCAGCGATCCGGTGCCCACCGTGAAGACCAGCAGCGGAAGGGGCGGCATCGCGCGGGACGTTACGGGATGGCACTAGCCTCGAGGGCGTGGGCCGCGTGTACGAGGGAATCGACGAACGCCAGCGGGAGTGGATCGCCGCACAACGGCTGTTCTTCGTCGGCTCCGCGCCCCTGGAGGCCGACGGCCACGTGAACGTCTCGCCGAAGGGCCCGATCGGCTCCCTGGCGGTGCTCGACGACCACACCGTCGCCTACCTCGACGTGGTGGGCAGCGGTGCCGAGACGATCGCGCACCTGCGCGAGAACGGCCGCATCGTCGTGATGCTGTGCGCCTTCGACGGCCCGCCGCGGATCCTGCGCCTGCACGGCCAGGGCCGCGTGGTGGAGACCGGCGATCCCGAGTTCGACGAGCTGACGGAGCGGGCAGGGTTCGAGCAACCCGAGGTGCTCGAGTCGCGGCGCTCGGTGATAGTCGTCGACGTGACCCGCGTGGCCGACTCGTGCGGCTACGGCGTGCCGCTCATGGACCACCGCGGCGACCGTCCCCACCAGGCCAAGTCTTCGGCCAAGCGCGTGCGCACGGGCGGGCCGCAGGCGCACGAGGAGTACATGGCCGAGAAGAACGCTGTGTCGATCGACGGGCTGCCGGCCGTCGAGCCCCGCGTTCAGTCCTCGTAACGAGGACTGAGAGGGCGCCGAGAGGCGAGTCTGGCAAGGACGCAGGGAGCGACGCCTGCGAACGCAGGCGAGTCGACCGAGGACGCCGCCAGGCGACGCCTATCGGTGCTCTTTCAGTCCTCGTAGACCTCGAAGTCCTTCTTACGCGCGCCGCACACCGGGCAGAACCAGTCGTCGGGGATCTCCTCGAACGGCGTCCCGGAGGGGATGCCGCCGTCGGGGTCGCCCTCCGCCGGGTCGTAGATGTAGCCGCAGGAGTTGCAGATCCACTGCTGGGGCGTGGTGGCGGTCTCGTTCACGGGCGGGCAATCTAGCGGGTCGGGTACGCTCGCCCGGCGTGTCCGCTGAGAGGCCAGGGCCGGGTGAGGAGCTCAACGAGGGCGAGGCCACCCCGCCGCGCGCCTCCGCCTCGCTCATCCTCCTTCGCGACTCCCCCGCCGGCCCCGAGGTGCTGCTGGTGCAGCGCAACCCCGAGCAGCGGTTCATGGGCGGGGCCTGGGTCTTCCCCGGCGGCGCCACGGGCCCCGAGGACGGCGACGAGCGCGACACCGCGGTGCGCGAGCTGGAGGAGGAGGCCGGTGTGCGCCTCGTCGACGGCGTCGAGCTGGCGCGCTACTCGCGCTGGATCACGCCGGCCCAGGTCAAGGTGCGCTTCGACACCCACTTCTTCGTGGCGCCGGCGCCGGACGCGGTGGACGTCGTGGTCGACAGAAGCGAGTGCGTCGACTTCCGCTGGGTCCGCCCCGTCGACGCACTCGCCGCGGGCGCCAGCGGGGAGCTGCTGCTGGTATTTCCCACCATCAAGCACCTCGAGCAGCTGGCCGAGCACGACAGCGTGGACAAGGTGATGGCCGAGGCCCGCAGCCGGCGGGTGCTGGCGGTGGAGCCGCGCGTGCTCACCGACGGCGGGGTGGCCCGGGTGGTGCTGCCGGGCGAGCCGGGCTACGAGGACTGAGCGGGCGGGGGCGCTCTACCCTCACGCGGATGTCCGCCTCGGTAGAGCTCGGCCTCGTCCTGGCCCTGCTGTGCGCGTTCACGTCGATCCTCGGCTTCCTCTACAAGCACCGCGGGGCGATGGAGTCGCCGCCGATCGAGCTGCGCCGTCCCGTGGCCAGCACCGTGGCCCTCTTTCGGTCGCGCTGGTGGCTGCTGGGGATCACGGTGGCCATGGGCTCGTGGGGCCTGCACGTGGGCGCGCTCGCGCTGGCGCCGATCTCGCTGGTGCAGACTGCGATCGCCGGCGGTCTGGTGATGCTCACCGTGGTGGCCGACCGGCTGTTCGGCTTCGCCGTCACCCGGCGCGAGTGGGTGGGCGTGGCGCTCACCGCGGCCGGCCTGGCCTTCCTGGCCGCGACGATGGAGGGCACGGCCGACTCCGCCCACAGCGACTACACCACCCTCACGCTGGTCGCCTACGTCGCCGGCCTCAGCCTCGCGGGCCTGATCGCCGCCGCGACCGCGCGCGCCAACGCCCGCGGTGCCACCCTGCTCGCGATCTCGGCCGGCCTCATCTGGGGCGCCTCGGACGTGTCGATCAAGGCGCTGAGCGGACACTCGGGCGACGGCGCGACGGCGCTGCTCACCAATCCGCTGGCGCTGGTGATCCTGGTCGCCTCGCTGGTGGGCCTGGCCATCTCGGCGCGGAGCCTGCAGGTCGGCAACGCGGTGCCCGTGATCGCCGTGACCAGCGCGGCGGCCAACGTGGTCACGATCGCCGCCGGGCCGCTGGTGTTCGGGGAGCCGCTGCCGGCCGACCCCGGCGCCCTGGCCCTGCGGCTTCTGGCCTTCGCGCTGGTGATCGCCGCGGCCTCGCTCACGCCTCCGCCGATAGCGGAGCCGCGGGCGGCCTGATACAAGAACGCCATGGCCTCCCAGAGCCTGACCGTCGCCGTGACCGGCCCCACCGGCGACCTCGGCATCGCCGTGGTCGACAAGCTCGAGCGCTCGCGGGCGGTGAAGAAGATCGTGGGCATGGCCCGGCGGCCGTTCGACCCGGCCGAGCAGGGGTGGAAGAAGACCGAGTACCGCGAGGGCGACGTGCAGGATGCGGCCAGCGTGCGCGACACGCTCAAGGGCGCCGACGTCGTGGTCCACCTGGCCTTCTCGCTGATGGGCGAGGGCGACCGCACCCGCGCCATCAACGTGGACGGCTCGCGCAACGTGTTCGAGGCCGCGGTCGAGGCGGGCGCGCAGCGCATCTGTTACGCCTCGAGCGTCGCCGCCTACGGCTTCCACGCCGACAACCCGGTGTGGCTCACCGAGGACGTGCCCGCGCGCGGCACCCCCGAGCACTTCTACTCCGCCCAGAAGGCCGAGGTCGAGGGCGTGCTGGCCGACATCCTCCTGCGCCACCAGAGCACGACCGCCTACGTGTTCCGGCCCTGCATCGTGGCGGGTCCGCGAGCCCAGAACCTGCTCGACGAGATGCCCTACTACCGCCTGTCCGGAGCGGTGCCCGACGCCGTGATCGGCCTGCTCTCGTCCATGCCGATGCTCAAGCCGGTGATCCCCGACCCGGGCGTGCGCCTCCAGCTCGTGCACGAGGACGACGTGGCGTCGGCGTTCTTGGCCGGCGTGCGCGGGCTCGGCGAGCCCGGCCCCTACAACCTGGCCGGCGCGGGCACGCTGAAGATGTCCGACATCGCCGACGAGCTGGGGTGGTACTCCGTGCCCATCCCCGAGCGCGCCGTGGGCGCCACCGCCGAGCTGGTCGACCGCCTGCCCCGCGCGCCCGAGTCGGTCTCCTGGATCCATGCGGTGCGCCGGCCGGTGTTGATGAAGGTCGACCGCGCCCGCGACGAGCTTGGCTGGCGGCCCCAGCACAGCGCCCGGGCCACGCTCAAGGCGATGGTCGCCGCGCGGCGCGAAGCCGGTCCCGAAGTCAGCTGAGCCGTCCAGGAGACCGGCACGGATGCCGGTCTCCTCGGGGCATCTTCAGACCTCGATTAGGTCCTGGCGGCCGTTGGCCTCCAGGCGCTCGCGGTAGCGGGGGAAGACCGGCTTGACCAGCGGCACGAGCTTGAGGATCTTGGCCACCGGCCCCGTGGCCTTCATCTGGCCGCGGGCCAGCGCGACCGTCACGTTCACCTTGCCCAGCCAGAAGCGGTGGGCGGTGTCGGCGTCCATGGACATCACGACCTCGGGCTCGAGGTCGGTCTCCCCCAGGTCCACCTCGCCGGGCTCACCGTCGATCATCTTCACCGTGATCACCGACTCGGGGTCGGTGTAGCGGTACTGCACGATCGTGTTCGCCTTGCGGAACTTCGGCCCGAGGTCGTCGTCGTCGGCCAGGTCCACGAAGAGGCCTCCCACGAACTCATAGACCTCATCCGCATCCTTGAAATAGGCCAAGTCGTGACTCCCTCGGGGTTCAGGGGCTAGGTGGCGGCGGCCATTGTGGCGTCTTGGGCCGCGGCGCGCAGTGTCGCCAGCTCCTCGACCGCGTAGCCGACCAGCGCGTCGAGGTCGGGCATGGTGTCGTAGTCGCCCATCATCGAGAGCGCCGCCCAGCCGTTGTAGCTCATCATCGCCACCGCCAGCCGCTGGTTGGGCGCCAGGAACGCAACCGGCACCAGCTCCACCATCTCGCGCCCCAGCAGGTAGAGCGGCACCTGGGGCCCGGGCACGTTGGTGGTCAGCAGGTTGTAGACGCGGGTGGAGAAGTGCAGCCGCGAGGCCTGCGCGAAGATCGTGGGCGGGGCGAAGTCCTCCAGTCCCGAGATCACCTCGGCGCCCAGCGCCTGCTTGGACTCCTTGAGCCCCTTCATCGACTCCACCACCAGCTGGTGGCGCTCGACCGAGTCCTCCACGTAGGTGGGCAGCCGCCCGATCATGATCGCGATCTGGTTGCCCAGGTCCGACTCGCTGCCGGGCGCGCGGATCGACACGGGCACCGCCGAGCGCAGCTCCAGGCCCTCGGTGCGCACGCCGCGCGACCGCAGCCAGCGGTGCAGGGCACCCGAGATCACGGTGAGGAAGACGTCGTTGACCGTCCCGCCCAGCTGCGACTTGACCTCCTTGAGCTCGGCCAGCGACACGCGCACCCAGGTCACGCGCCGGTGCGGACCCATGGGGCCGTTCAACGGCGTCTGCGGGGCGCCCACCACGGTGTGCCAGGCCACCTCGCCCAGGCCGGTAGCCACCGCCCGCGCCTGGGACACGGTCTCGGCCGGCCGCGTGAGCGCCGACACCGCCCGCCGGGCGAGCCCCACGGGCACGCTGGCCAGGTCGGTCACGCCGCGGGCCGTGACGCTCACGTCGCCGGGCTCGGGCTCGGGCTGCCAGGTGCGCTCGGGCGCGGGGACCTTGGTGCCCTCGGGCTGGAGGTCGAACATCACGGCGGTCAGGTCCGCGCCCGAGACGCCGTCGACCAGCGCGTGGTGGGTCTTGTTGATCAGGGCGAAGCGATCGTCCTCCAGGCCCTCGACCAGCCACATCTCCCACAGCGGCTTCGACCGGTCCAGGCGCTGCGAGAAGATCCTGCCGGCCAGCAGCCGCAGCTGGTCGACCGAGCCCGGGGCCGGCAGGGCGGTATGGCGAACGTGGTAGCCAAGGTTGAAGTCGGGGTCGTCCACCCACAGCGGCCGCCCCATCTCCAGCCGCGGGAACGACAGCTTCTGCCGGTAACGGGGCACCAGGTGCAGGCGCGCCTCCACGTGCTCGGCCACCTCGTGCGCGTCGGGCGCGGTTCCCTCGAACAGCAGCACGCTGCCGATGTGCATGTGCGAGCCCTCGCGCTCCTGGGCCAGGAAGGAGGCGTCGACCGAGCTGAGGCGATCCATGTGCGTTGACATCGGTGACGAACCTACACCGGACAGATAGGCTGCGCGCGGTGAGCGTGGAGACCCAGACAGCCCCTCGAGCCCTCTCCTCCCGGCCCGAGCCCGCCCCGTCGCCGGCGGATATCCAGCCCACCGCCAACGAGACGCTGGACCGCTTCCTCACCGGCACGATCACCGTCCTGCCCTTCGTCGGACTCGGCCTGGCGGGCTGGCAGCTGTGGGGCAATGCCCTGCACTGGCACGACCTGGTGGTGTTCGCGATCGTCTACGTGGCCTGCGGGCTGGGCGTGACCGTGGGCTTCCACCGGCTGTTCACCCACCGGGCGTTCCAGACCAGTCCGTGGCTGCGCGGGGTGTTCGCGGCCCTGGGCTCGGCCGCCATCGAGGGCCCCGTGATCGCCTGGGTGGCCGACCACCGCAAGCACCACGCCTTCTCCGACCAGCACGGCGACCCGCACAGCCCGCACGTGGACCACGGCCACGGACTTCGCGGCGCGCTGCGCGGCCTCTGGCACGCCCATTGGGGTTGGCTGTTCATCCACACCCAGCGCGGCAACAAGGAGCGCTACGCCCGCGACCTGATCCAGGACCCGGTCGTCTCGTGGGTCAATCGCACCTTCGTGCTGTGGGTTGCCGTCGGCCTGCTGGTGCCCTTCTTTCTGGGCTGGCTGATCGGCGGCTCCCTGTCCGCCGCGTTCACCGGCCTGCTGTGGGGCGGGCTGATCCGGATGCTGGTCCTGCACCACATGACCTACAGCATCAACTCGCTGTGCCACTTCTTCGGCCGCCGCGCCTACGACACCGACGACGAGTCGCGAAACCTGGCCTGGCTGGCGCCGTTCACGTTCGGCGAGGCCTGGCACAACAACCACCACGCCTTCCCCACCTCGGCCGAGCACGGCCAGCGGTGGTGGCAGTTCGACTCCTCGGCGCTGGTCATCCGCGGCCTCGAGAAGGTCGGCCTGGTGTGGGACGTCAAGCGGGTCCCGCGCGAGCGCCAGCGGGCGCGCGCCGCGACGTCCGCCTGATTCCGTGGACCTCGAGGAGGCCTACCAGCAGCAGCTGACCCACTGGCGCGCCGCGCTGTCCAGCGGCGCCCAGAGGATCGGCTGGAAGATCGGCTTCAACCCGCCCGCGGTGCAGGAGAAGCTGGGCCTGTCCGAGCCGGTGGTTGGCCATCTGACCTCGGCCACCCTGCTCGGGGCCGACGGCTCGCACTCGCTCGCCGGGGCCGAGAACCCGCTGGCCGAGCCCGAGATCGCCATCGAGATCGGGCGCGACCACTCGATCGCGGGCCTGGCGGCGGCCATCGAGATCGTCGACATCCCGGCCCTGCCCAACGGCCCCGACGAGGTGGGCGACGTGGTGGCGGCCAACATCTTCCACCGCGCCGTGGCCATCGGCTCCTCCGCCGATGTCGACTCAGTCGAGGGGATCGAGGCCAACTTCTCCATCAACGGTCAGGTGGCCCGGACCGCGGACGCGGCCACCGTCGACCTGCAGGACACCGTCGACCTCGTGGCCCGCGTGCTGGAGCAGGCCGGCGAGCGGCTGGAGGCGGGCGACCGCATCATCGCGGGCGCCCTCGCCCCCCCGCCGGAGGTGAGCGCGGGCGGCACCCTGAACCTGGACCTCGGCGCCCTGGGGTCGATCGAGGTGTCACTCACGCACTAGGCGCGGGGCTGCTCCCCAACCGGCGCCTGGGGAGTGGCCGGTTGGGTGGTGGCCGAGCCCTCGCCCAGCACGCCGCCCGTTCCGCCCGGCGCGCGGCCGGCCTGGGCCTCGAGCACCTTGTTCATGTTCGACTGGGCGATGTAGCTCGCCACCGGCGAGATGAACACGTACAGGACGAAGAGCAGCCCGGGCTCCATCCCCTGCGGCGCGCCGGACAGCCGCTCGGCTGCCTGTAGGCGCTTGCAGAAGTTGTAGGCCGACACGAAGGCCGGCACGATGATGAGGGCGCCCAGCGTCACGGCCAGCACCGAGGTGCCAGGCGAATCGCCACACTCGTCGCTGTTGTGAGCCTTGCCGATCTCGGCCAGCTCCTTGTTCACGTAGAAGTACCAGAAGATCCCGTAGATCCCGAGCGTGATGATGCTGAGGCCGATCACGCCCAACGGGTTGCGGATCTTGCCCTGGTAGCTGGACCCCTGGATCTGAATCGCCTCGGCCATGTTGCTCCCTCTATTGAGTTCCGTGCCCGCGCCAGTCCGATGCCGGGAGGATCAACCTAACCCCGGCGGGGGATATGGGCCAGCACCGGCGGGAACGGTAGACCGTCGTGGACCGGGGTACGTACCCCTTGTGATGAAGGCATTGGTCACAGGCGCCACGGGCTTCGTGGGCGGTCGGCTCGCTCGCGAGCTGATGGAGCGCGGCACCGACGTGCGCGCGCTCGTGCGCGATCGCGGCCGCGCCTCGGACCTGGAGGAGGACGGCGCCGAGCTGCACGAGGGCGACGTGACAGACCCGGACTCGCTGCGCGGCGCGGCCGAGGGCGCCGACGTGGCCTACTACCTGGTCCACGGCATGGGCCGGGGCTCGGACAGCGACTTCGAGGAGCGCGAGCGCCAGTCGGCGCGCAACTTCGCCCGCATGGCCCGGGAGGAGGGCGTCGAGCGCGTGGTCTACCTCGGCGGCCTGGGCGACGACCCGGGCTCCAAGCACCTGCGCAGCCGCAACGAGACCGGGGAGGTCCTCCAGGAGGAGGGCCCGCCGCTGACCTGGTTCCGGGCGTCGATGGTGATCGGAGCCAAGAGCGAGGGCTACATAATGCTGCGCCACCTGGTCCAGCGCCTTCCGGTGATGATTGCGCCCGCCTGGCTGAAGACCCGGACCCAGCCGATCGCCGTGCGGGACGTGCTGGCCTACCTGGCCGAGGCGCCCGCCCTGGAGGCCGCGGCCGGGCGTCAGGTTCAGATCGGCTGCCCCGAGGTGGTCTCCTACGGCGAGATGCTCGACCGCATGGCCCGCGCGATGGACCGCGAGCCGCGGCCCAAATTGCCGGTCCCGCTGCTCACCCCGTGGCTGTCCTCGCAGTGGATCGGGCTGGTCACCCCCGTCGATGCCGGGGTGGCCAAGCCGCTGATCGAGGGCCTGTCCACCGAGACCGTGGTGACCGACCGCTCCGGGGCCGACCTGTTCGAGGTGGAGCCGACGGGCATCGACGACGCGCTGCGCGCGGCCATGGCCGAGGAGGACGCCGAGCGCGCCGAGCCCCAGGGCTCGCGCTAGTACCCTGTCTGACGCCACGGGCTGTGGCGCAGCCTGGTAGCGCGCTCCGTTCGGGTCGGAGAGGTCCCCAGTTCAAATCTGGGCAGCCCGATGTTCGTCTGGCCGCGGCTGTCTACGCGGCGACGGCGTTGTAGTAGCGCACTGCCAGCCCGGTGAGCAGCGTCTCGAAGCACGCCTCGGCGGTGAGCGAGTTCTCGTCGGCGTAGGCGCGGATGCCGGCGCGCTCGATCGCCTCGCTCTGGGCGATCACGTCGTCCACGAGGTCGGGGTGCTCGTCGGAGAAGAAGGCGCCCATGGAGTAGAGCCCGGAGTCGGTCAGCGACTCCAGGAACTCGCTCTCGGTGCTCGCCTTCGCGTCTCCGCCCATGGGCGAGCAGAGTACCTTCCCCGCGTGGCCTCCCGCGATCAGATCGTTGCCCGTCTGGACGAGCTGCTTGACGCCGGCTCCTTCGCCGACCTCACCCCCAACGGGCTTCAGGTGCCGGGCGCCGCCGAGGTCGACGTGGTGGTCACCGCCGTGTCCCCGGGCCTCGGGCTGTTCGAGCAGGCGGCCAACGAGGGAGCACAGATGGTCCTGTGCCACCACGGCCTGCTGGGCGACTTCGAGCCAGACCACGTCACGCCGGCCATGAAGGCGCGCCTGAAGGCCCTGTTCGACGCCGACCTCTCGCTCGTGAGCTATCACCTGCCCCTGGACGCCCACGAGGACGTCGGCAACAACGCCCTCATCTGCGAGCGCCTCGGTCTGGAGCGGTCCGAGCGGTTCGGCTCGGTCAAGGGCCGTTCGATCGGGTGGGCGGGACGCTCGGAGGACGGGATCGCCGTCGAGGAGCTGCGACGGCGCTGCACCGAGGCGTTCGGACACGAGCCGTTCGGCTGGTGGGACGGCCCCGATCCCGTCCATTCGCTGGGGATCGTCTCGGGCGCCGCGGCGTCTTCGCTGGGCGAGGCGATCGGGGCCGGGCTCGACGGCCTGCTGACCGGCGAGCCGGCCGAGCACACCATGCTCCAGGCCCGCGAAGCCGGCGTGCACTTCATCGCCGGCGGCCACTACGGCACGGAGACGTTCGGCGTGCTGCGCCTCGGCGACCTGATCGCCGACGAGTTCGACATCGAGCACCGCTTCGTCGACGTGCCAAATCCCCTCTAGGGCGCCCGCCGACGCATAGACTCTCGCGCCGTGATCGGCACCGACTCCAAGACGATGGGCGACCTCGTGCGCCGCGCCGCCGCCGCGCACACAACCAGTCCCGCCATGCGCCACAAGGTGGGCGACGAGTGGGTCGACGTCACCTACTCGGAGCTGGCCGAGGTGGTGAGCGAGGTCGGTCGCGGCCTGATCGACCTGGAGGTCGCGCCGGGCGACAAGGTGGCCATCGTCGCCCACACCCGGCCCGAGTGGTCCTACGCGCATTTCGCCATCCTGGCCGCCGGCGCCGTCTCGGTGTCGGTCTACCAGACCAACTCCGCCGAGGAGTGCCACTACGTGCTCGAGCACTCGGAGTCCGAGGTGGTGTTCGTCGAGGACGCGGACCAGCTGGAGAAGATCCGCAGCGTCCGCGACCGGCTTCCCAAGCTGCGCCACGTGGTGGCGATCGAGCCGGTCGAGGGCGCGGATGACGCGATCACGCTCGACGAGCTGCGCGAACGCGGGCGCGCCCGCGACGCCGAGGAGCTCGACCGGCTCACCAACGACATCACGCCCGACGACGTGTGCATCTACATCTACACCTCGGGCACCACCGGGCCGCCAAAGGGCTGCATCCTCACCCACCGCAACTACCGCCAGGTGGTCACGATGTCCGAGAGTCAGGGCGCGCTGGAGCAGGGCGAGGTCGTCTACCTGTTCCTGCCCCTGGCCCACGCCTTCGCCAAGCTGATCCAGTTCATCGCCCTGGACCTGGGCGGCACGATCGCCTACTGGGAGCGCGACCCCCAGAAGATCATCCCCAACCTGATGGAGGTCAGGCCGACCTTCTTCCCCTCGGTCCCCCGGATCTTCGAGAAGATCTACACGCTGGCCACCACGGCGGCCGAGGACCCCGACGAGCTGCGCCGGGCAGTGGCGGTGGGCGTGCGGGTGCGCGAGCTCGAGCAGGCCGGTGAGGACGTGCCTGCCGAGCTGCGGGAGGGCTTCGACGCCGCCGAGGAGAAGCTCTACTCCAAGGTCCGCGCCCTGTTCGGCGGCAACATCCGCGTGTGCAACACGGGGGCCGCCCCCATCGCGCGCGAGATCCTCGAGTTCTTCTACGCGTGTGGGGTGCCGGTGATGGAGGGCTACGGCATGACCGAGACCGCCACCGTGGCCACGGTCAACACGCCCGAGTCCTTCCGGCTCGGGTCGGTGGGCAAGCCGCTGCCCGGCGTGGAGGCCAAGGTGGCCGAGGACGGCGAGCTGCTGCTGCGCGGCCCGAACATATTCCAGGGCTACTACAAGAACGAAAAAGCCACGCGCGAGACGCTGGTGGACTCGTGGCTGCACACCGGCGATCTGGCCTCGATCGACGAAGACGGCTTCGTGTTCATCGTCGGGCGCAAGAAGGACATCATCATCACGGCCGGGGGCAAGAACATCACCCCGGCCAACCTGGAGAACGGCCTCACGCAGAGCCGCTGGATCTCCCAGGCCGTGGTGATCGGCGACCGCCGGCCCTACCTCGTGGCGCTGATCACCCTGGACCCCGACGAGCTGCCCGCGTTCGCGTCCGAGCACGGCCTCGAGCCCGGCGAGGTGGCCGGCTCGGACGCCATGCGCGCCGTGGTCCAGGCGGAGGTCGACCGCGTGAACGCCGCGGTCGGCCCGGTGGAGCAGATCAAGCGCTTCGCGATCCTGCCCCACGACCTGAGCCAGGAGACCGGCGAGCTGACCCCCACGCTGAAGGTCAAGCGCAACGTGGTCCACGACAAGAACGCCGGCGTGATCGACGCTCTGTACGCGGCCTGAACCCGCCTCAGCGTCGCAGCGTCCGCCGTATGGTGCGGCGCACGACCTCCCCGTCCCCGGCGCGGGTGCGCGCCGTGACCGAGACCCGCAGCCGTCGTCGCGAGCGCGTCAGTCGAACGCCTCGCCGCGTGAGGCGCAGGCGCACTACCTTCGCGCGCGCGCCGAGCCGTGTCCGGCCCCGGCCCACCGTGCGCCGGCGCGCGCGGGCGACCAATTTGACGTTGCCGCCCTCGCTGCTGCGCACGCGAACGCGCAGTGCATGCCTGCGCCGCACAGCTCGCAACCGCCGATCAAGTAGACGCAGGCCCAGGCGCAGCGGACGTTTGGCTGCGCATCGCAGCTGCAGCGCCTCGGTCGTTCTGCTCACGGCCAGAAGCGTGACCGGACCGCCCTCCAGGGCATAGGCGTGGTCACCAACGGCGCCCCCGCCCAACCCGTGGCGGGGTGTGAGCATGTTCGGCAACGCCTCCCACCGGTCCAGGCGCGTGTCGTAGCGCTCGGCTTCGGCGATGGTGCCCGACGGGCTCGACCCCGGGTCTTCGCCGCCGTAGACGATCGGACCGGCGCAAGACCCCACCGCCACGAAGCCTGCCCGCCCGCGGCGCATGTCTGGCAATCGCTCCCACCGCCCGGCCCCGGGCCGGTAGCGAAAGGCGTTCGCATACACCCCTCCGCCATAGGCCGGCCGACCCCCGAAGACGTAGAACGCGCCGTCGTAGGACGCCCCGGCCACATGGTCGGTGGCCAGCGGCAGATCAGGGCCCCTGCGCCAGGTGCCCGTCGTGAAGTCGAAGATGTCGAAGCTCTTCAGCGGCCGCATCTCGTCCCCGCCTCCAGCCAGGTAGAGCTCGTCGCCGACCACCGCAGTCGCCGCTGCACCTCTCTCGGTCGGGGCGGGCGGCATGCGAGACCAATCGTCGGCGGCCGGATCGTACCGCCACAGGTCGTGGCTGGCGGCGGCGGACCCGCTGTTGGGCAGGCCGAGGCTGAACGGCGCACCGGTGTAGCCGCCGGCTACGTAGAGGGCGCCGCGGTGGGAGGCAGCAGCGGCGTGGTTCAGGGCGACCGGCATCGAAGCGACCCGCCGCCACCGGTCTTCCGCAGTGTCGTAGCGCTCGACCGCGCCCGTCGGCACCCCTCCCTCGCCGTACCCGCCGACGATGTAGATCGACCGGCCGACCGCGGCGGAAGCGACCTCTGTCCGGGCCAGCTCGCTGTCGCCGGCGCCGGTCCATGCCGATTCACCGCCGGACCGGCCGAGGGCAACTCCCGCGGGAAGCGCGCAGGCCAGTGCCGCGGCGACTGCGACCAGGGAGCGTCGACGTGCCATCGCGTGGGCCACAACGGCCCGAGGACCGCGCCCGGCGCCGCGACCCGAACCGCCGTCATATTCCGTCATCTCAACCTCCCCCAACTGCTACGTTACCTTGCGTAACGTTACCCTACCTCCCCGTGGTCTGGCAACCACACGTGACCCTCGAGCATGTCCCCGAAGCCCATCCACGTCAGGTTCATCACCCGCAGCGCGGCCATCTCCTTGGGCTCCTCCCCGCCCTCCGCCCACCGGGCCGCCGCGGCGATCGTCAGGTCGGTGAAGACGCCGGCGAGCTTGTCGAGCTGCTCCAGCGCTTCATCCGGCAAGCCCCGGCTTCGCGCCGTGTCGGCAAACAGTGCGGCCACCTCTTGCGCCATCTGCTCCCGCGCTCGCTTGGCGCCCTGCCCGATCTCGCCCGCCTGATGCCCCCCGGGCGGGTAGAGCAGCCGCCACGAGCGACGGTGGTGCTCCACGAACTCGAACACCGCGAGCAGGCCCCGCCAGAGCCGCTCGTCGGCTGGGAGGTCCGCGCCCTCGATCATGTGGCGCAGGCGCGAGCGCAAATCGGCGCCGGCCCGCTCGGCGCAGGCGGCGAACAGACCCTCCTTCGAGCCGAAGTAGCTGTAGACGAGTGGCTTGGTCACGCCGCACGCCGAGGCGATATCCGCGACGGTGACCGCGGCGTAGCCGTTGGCGGAGAACATCTCTGCCGCCTCGCGGAGCATCTCCTCCTCGCGGACCTCACGTGGGACGCGCCGACGCCCAGGCGCACCCCGTCCCGGGCGGTTGGGGATGGCGCGCGACATGGCCGAAGTCAAACTACAGGCCCCGCAGCACCACCCCGGCGCGTGAGATCGGACTGGCGCTAGCGTTCGGCAGCCATGGCCCGCTCAGACCCCACCGAATCCGGCGGCCTGTTCACCGGTCGCCCCTCCCCGTCGGTTCGCTTCCGCGAGCCGGGCGCGGGAGAGAGTCGCCGCCGCCGCGACAAGATCCTGGCCGGCTTCATCCTCGCCCTCGAGACGCTGCTGTGCCTGAGCCTGCTCGGCCCCCAGCCGCTGGGCTGGCTATGGGTGGGCTCGCAGGTGCAGTACCTCACCGGCGCGGTCACCGCCGGTATCTCCACGATCATGCTCGGTTGCCTGGCGTCGCTGATGCTCACCATGGCCCTGGGCAAGCGGATCGACCACTGGTGGAAGCTGGTGCGCCGGGCGGCCGGCTACCGTCAGGAGCGCGGGGCCCTCGAGTGGATCCTGGCGGTCTGCGTGGCCGTGGTGGTGGTGGTCTTCTCCTTCTGGTTCTTCATCATCCAGGGCCCCGGCCCCACGATCGCCCCCAGCAAGTGATGAAGTTGCCGCGCCTGGACTACTACCGGCAGTTCGACGATGTCGACCAGGAGGCGGCGAACAAGGTTCGCCGGGCCCGGCGTGCGCGCGAGCGCGCGCTGGAGCTCGAGCGCGTGCCCGACCTCGACCTTTCGGGCACCGAGTGGCCCGAGTTCCCCAATTCCGAGGTGGTCAACGCGTCCATCTACACCGCCCGCGGCCGAGTGAACGGGTACCCCGACCGCCACGCCGAGGGGGTGCGCACCGCGCTCGCCGACCTGCACGACGTGGAGCCCGAGCGGATCGTCGTGGGAAACGGCGCGGCCGAGCTGTTGCAGGCCGCCGCCCTCTCGCTGATGGAGCCCGACGACGAGCTGCTCACCCCTTGGCCGTCCTATCCCCTGTATCCGCTGATGGCCGCGCGCGCGGGCGGGCGTCCGGTGCCCGTCGAGTCCGGCGAGCGGATCGAGGACCGGATCAGCGACCGCACGCGGCTGCTCGTGCTGTGCAACCCCAACGATCCGACGGGGGCCTACATGCCGGCCGAGCGGGTGGCCGCGCTGGCCTCCGCCCTACCCGAGCGCGCCCACCTGGTGGTGGACGAGGCGCTGGTGCACTTCCAGGACGCCGAGGCGCCCGACAGCGTGCTGCGCCTCACCGACGCCCTGCCCCGGATGCTGGTCGTGCGCACCTTCTCCAAGGTCTACGGGCTGTCGGGCCTGCGCGCGGGCTACGCGGTCGGATCGACCGCCTCCTCGAGCCTGCTCGACTCGATCGCCCCGGTGCTGGGCGTGAACGCCCTCACCCAGTCCGCGATCACCCAGGCGCTGAAGATCGGGGCGGCGGAGATCGAACGGCGGCGAAACGCGGTCATCACCGAGCGGGCGCGGCTCATGGACGCGCTGACCGAGCTTCCGGTGACGGTGGCCGACAGCCAGGCCAACTTCGTGTGGCTATCGGCGCAGGGCAGCTCCGGCCTGGCGCTGGCCAGCGCGCTGCGTCGCGAAGGCGTGATCGTGGCCCCGGGCGGGCCGCTGGGCGCCGATGACCACATCAGGGCCACCGTGCGCAACGCCGCGGCGACAGATCGACTGATCAGCGCCCTGAGCAAGACGCTGTCCTAGCGGTCCTACTCCGACTGTCGCAGCAGGGCCCCCGTCGTCTGCTCCAGTATCCGCCGCCAGCCGGCGGCCTGCTCCTTCTCCTCGGCGAAGCGACGCACGACCTTGCGCACGCGGGTGGCGGAGATGTCGATCCCGTGGCGCGAGCAGATCGACTTCAGCTCGTCGTAGTCGGCGGCCAGCTTGTGCGTGACCGACTCGAACCCGTGCTTGGCGATCTGGACGCGCTTGTTGAAGTCCATGATGTTGGTCTCGAACATCAGCTCGTCGTTGGGCTCGGGCTCGATCAGCACGATGTCGACCCCGGGGTACTTCTCCTTCCAGTGCCCCACCGCCTCGTGCAGGCGCTGGTGGGCCAGCAGCTTGAACGTCTGGTAGCCGATCTCGGGGAACCCCATGTCGGCCACGCGGCGCACGCGGCTGCCGAACATGGTCGGGACCACCTTCTGGAAGTCGTTCACGTACGGCACCAGCGGGTTGACCACCACCACGAACTTGGCGCCGCGCTCCACCGCGAGGTCGACGTTGGTGGTAGAGCGGATGCCGCCGTCCACGAGCTGGCGGCCCTTGATCTCGACCGGCTTGTAGACCATCGGCAAAGCGGTCGAGGCGGCCACCGACCGAGTGATGGGAACGTCATCCCAGCCCTCGCCACCGAGCACGATCCGCTCGCAGGTGTCCAGGTCGGTCGCGGGCAGGTAGAGCTCGTTTCGAAGCAGGCGGAAGTCGTCGCTGCGGTCGGGGTCGTCGAGCACGGTCTCCAGGTACTCCTGGATCGCGCGCGAGTCGTAGAGACCCGAGGGGAGCGCCTCGGCCAGCTGGAGGCCGAGGTCCATCACTGCCACGCGCCCGCCGTGGCCGACCACCGTCCGTGCCAGGCCCAGCATCCGCAGCGGCAGCAAAGCGGCGCTGCGCGCGAAGTCCACGTAGTTGGGACGCATCAGCGAGCCGCGCCCGAGGTCCTTGAAGGGAGTCGGGACCTGCTGGTTGACCACCCGCATCATCTCCTCGGGGGTCACGCCGTTGGCCACCATCGAGGCGATGAACGATCCCGCGCTGGTGCCCACGTAGACGTCGAACTCGTTGACCGTCCGGTTCACGGCCAGCAGGTCGAGCGCACGCAGCGCGCCGATCTCGTACACCCCGCCGGTGAATCCGCCTCCCCCGAGCACGAGCGCCGTGCGCGACTGGGGCCGGGAGCGGCGGCCCCGCTTGGGCGCAGGCTTGCGCTGCTGGCCGGGGGGCGTCTGGAGCTCTACGACCTCTCCCATCCGACCCATTATCCGGTATGGGGCCGATGGCGGCGCGCAGAACCCGACCGCTCTGCTCGTGCGGGTACCGTGTTGTCGCTCCTGATGGCCACCCTCCGCCGCACCCTCGTCCTGGCCTGTGCCCTCCTGCCCGCCCTGCTCGCGGTGCCGGCTCTGGCCTCGGCAGCCAGCCTGTCGGGCCGGCTGGCGGCGGCCATGCGCCCGGCCGGCGGGGCCTCGGGGGCCTACGTGGTCAACGCCACCACCGGCAAGCCGGTGTTCCGCTACCGGCAGATGACGCCACGGGTGCTGGCCTCGAACACCAAGCTGTTCACCACCTCGGCGGCCCTGGCCCGCTACGGCGCGGCCGCGCACCTGGCCACCCAGGTCCGGGGCACCGGCACGCTCGACGCGGAGGGCACCTACAGCGGCGACCTCTACCTGGTCGGCGGCGGCGACCCTTCGTTTGGCTCCAGCGCCTTCGGCCGGCGCGCCTACGGCGGCGGGGCGAGCGTGGAGACGTTGGCCGCGCAGCTGAAGCAGATCGGCCTGCGCGCGGTGACCGGGCGGGTGTACGGCGACGAGTCGAAGTTCGACGCGCTGAGGGGCGGTCCCGATTCGGGCTATCGCCTGTCGCCCTACGTCGGCCCGATCAGCGGCCTGGCCTACAACCGCGGCCTGGCCAGCGATAACGGCCGCGGCTACCAGCCCGACCCAGCCGCCTTCGCCGCCACGCGGCTCGACGTGGCCCTGTCGCGGGTGGGCGTCTCGGTGCGGGGAGCCGCCCGTGCCGCCCAGGCCCCGCCGACGGCGACTCCGCTCGCCAACGTCGACTCGCCGACGATGGCCAAGCTCGTGCGCCTGACCAACAAGCCCTCGGACAACTTCTTCGCCGAGATGCTGGTCAAGGACCTGGCGCTGCAGGCCAGCGGCAAGGGCACCACGCGCGGAGGAGCGCGGCTGGCTGCCGCGTTCGCGAAGCGACTGGGCGGCGGCCCCAAGAGCCTGGTCGACGGATCGGGCCTGTCGCGGGGCGACCGCGCGTCGCCCTACCGCGTCGCCCGCCTGCTGCAGGCCATGCGCAAGCGCACCGAGTTCTCGGCCTTCTTCGACTCCCTGTCGATCGCGGGGCGCGACGGCACCCTGGGCCCGCGCATGCGCGGCGGCGCGGCGCGCGGACGCTGCCGCGGCAAGACGGGCACGCTCGCCGGCGTATCGGCCCTGTCTGGGTACTGCACGGCCCTGTCCGGCGACGTCTACGTCTTCTCCATCCTGATGAACGGCGTGAACCCCACCAGCGCCCGCCACCTCCAGGACCGGATGGTCCAGACGGTGGCGGGGGTCCGCTAGGCGCCAAGCAGGGTCAGCAGACCGTCCTCGTCGAGGACCTCGGTACCGAGCTTCTCGGCCTTGGCCATCTTCGTGCCGGGGTCGGCCCCGGCGACGACGTAGTCGGTCTTCTTGGAGACCGAGCCGGTGACCTTGCCTCCGGCGGCCTCGATCCGCTCGGTCGCGTCCTCGCGCGTGAGGTTGGGAAGCGTGCCCGTCAGGACCAGCGTCTTGTCCTTGAGCGGCCCGTCGCCCTCGCGCGGGTCGGGCCCTTCCTCCTCCATCTGGAGCCCCTGGCGGCGCAGCCGCTCGATCAGGTCGCGCGTGGCCTCTTCCGACAGCGTCTCGGCGATCTGCTGGGCCAGGATGGGACCGATTCCCGGTACCTCGGCGATCTCCTCGGGGCTGGCATCGAGCAGCCTGTCGAAGGTCCGGAAGTGTCGCGTCAGGGCGCGTGCGTTGGTGAAGCCGATGCCGGGAATGCCCAGGCCGAACAGCACCCGGGGGAACGGGCGCTGCTTGGACTCCTCGACCGCCCGGACCAGGTTCTCGGCCGACAGCGCCCCGAAGCCCTCGAGCTCTGTGAGCTGGTCGACGCGGAGGTCGTAGATACCCCCGATGCCGTCGATGGTGCCGTCGCGCAGGAACTGGGAAACCCGCTCCTCCCCCAGGCCCTCGATGTCCATCGCCCCGCGGGAGACGAACTGCTTGACGGCCTGGAACAGCTGGCCAGGGCAGCCGGCGCGATTGGGACAGATGGTCCACACGCCGCCCTCGGGCTTGACCGTGGCCGTGCCGCAGGCCGGGCACTGCTCGGGCGGGCGGGGGATCGGAGCGCGGTCCGGGGCCTCCTGGGCCTTGGCCGTGGGCGAGACCACGCGCGGGATCACGTCGCCGGCGCGCGTCACGATCACCTCGTCGCCGTCGCGCACGTCCTTGCGCACGATGTCCTCTTCGTTGTGAAGCGTGGCCAGCTTCACGGTCACGCCCGAGACCTGCACCGGGGCCAGCTGGGCGAAGGGCACCATGTGCCCCGTGCGACCCACGTTCCACATCACGTGCTCGAGCGTGGTGGTAGCCGTAATCGGCGGGAACTTCCAGGCGATAGCGCCACGCGGCTCGCGGCCCACCACGCCCAGGCGCCGCTGCAGGTCGAGGTCGTCGACCTTGACCACCACACCGTCGATCTCGTAGTCCAGCGACTCGCGCCGCTCCTCCCAGCCGCGGCAGGCCCTGACCACCGCGTCCAGATCCTCGTGCAGCTCGATCGCGTCGTTGACCTTGAACCCGCGCTGTCGCAGCCAGTCCAGCGTCTCGTACTGGCTGTCGAAGGCGACCCCGTCCACGGCCCCTACGGCATAGCTCCACATGGACAGCGGCCGCTGGGCGGTGAGCTTGGGGTCGAGCTGGCGGATGGAGCCGGCGGCGGTGTTGCGCGGATTGGCGTAGGTGGGCTCGCCCGCGGCCGCGCGCGCTTCGTTGAGCTCGGCGAAGGCGCGCCGGGGTATGTAGGCCTCACCGCGGACCTCCAGCAGCGCCGGAGCGCCCTCGACCCGCAACGGGATCGCCTTGATCGTGCGCAGGTTCTGGGTCACGTCCTCGCCGACCTCGCCGTCGCCGCGGGTGGCCCCGCGCGTGAGCACACCGTTCTCGTAGACCAGGGAGATCGCCAGTCCGTCCACCTTCGGTTCGGTGACGAAGCGGATCTCGGCCTCCTCCACCCCCTCCTTCTTCAGGTAGCGCTCCGAGCGCTCCAGCCAGGCGCGCAGCTCGTCCTCGTTGCGGGCGTTGGCGAGCGAGAGCATCGGCTGGCGGTGGCGCGCCGGGTGGAACCGGTCCAGGGGGGCCGCGCCCACCCGCTGCGTGGGCGAGTCGGGCGTGATCAGGTCCGGGTTCGCCGCCTCCAGGTCGCGCAGCTCGTTGAGCAGCGCGTCGTACTCGGAGTCCGAGACGTCGGGGTCGTCGAGGACGTAGTAACGGTGGTTGTGGTGCTCTAGCGCCGTCCGCAGCTCGGCCGACCGCTGGGCTGGCGAGCTGGCCGCGCTCACACCTCTCGCGCCGCCGGGCGCAGCAGGCCGTCCAGGTCGAAGCCGGCCAGCTCGTCGATCCCCGCCTGGTCGGTCAGGTCGAAGTGCAGCGGGGTGACCGCTATGCGGCCCTCGGACACCGCAGCGAAGTCGGTGCCCGGCTCCTCCTCGTAGCCCGGGCGCTCGCCGTAGATGCGGTAGCGCCGCCGCCCGCCCTCCTCCTCGGTCAGCTCGAGGCGGTCGCGGTAGATGCGCTTGCCCAGACGGCATCCCACCGCCCCGATCGCGTCGCCGGCCGGCGCGTTCACGTTGAGCAGGGTGCCCGGAGGCATGGGCACGTGCTCGAGCTCCTCCACCATCCGGGCGGTGAAGCGCGCAACCTCGCCGAAGTCGTCGGCCTCCCACTCGCGACCGTCGCGGAAGTCCATCGCCCCGTGGTCGGCCTGCTGGGACACGGCGATCGCCGGGATGCCCAGCACGATCCCCTCCAGCGCCGCCGCCACGGTACCCGAGTAGGTGATGTCGTCGCCCAGGTTCGAACCGTGGTTGATGCCCGACACGATCAGCTCGGGCGGGGCGAAATCCGCGCCAGAGGCGCTATCGGCGATCAGCCCCAGCGCGGCGAACCGGACGCAGTCCACCGGCGTGCCGTCGGTCGCGTAGCCGATCGAGCCTTCCCCGAGCTCGACCTCCTCCACCCACAGGGGCGAGCGGGTGGTGATCGACCGTGCGGTGGCGCTGCGGTTGGAATCCGGGGCGATCACCGCCAGGTTCATGCCCGGCACCTCCAGCAATGCCCGGCGCAGGGCGTGCAGGCCGGTGGCCGCGATGCCGTCGTCGTTTGTGAGCAGGACCCTCATCGGCATCTCCGAGAATAAAGACCGGGGAGGCCCAACCTCAGCCCCCGTCGGGGTAGCGCACCGCCTCCAGGTACAGCCCGTGCGCGGCCATCGTGACCCCCGCCTCGGCCCGCGGCCGCCCTTCGAGCAGGGCCCCGAAGTGCTCCACGCTGTCGCGGCCCTGGGCCACCTTCAGCATCGTTCCCACCAGGATCCGGACCATGTTGCGCATGAACGCCTCGGCCTCGATCCAGAAGGCCACCACCTCGTCGCCCTCCTCGATCCACTCGGCGCGCAGCACCCTGCGCTCGAAGCGTTGATGGATCGTCTGGGTGGGGGTGAAGGCCGTGAAGTCGTGGCGGCCGGACAGCAACGCCGCGCAGGCGTGCAGCGCGGCGGGATCGAGCGCGTAGCGCCAGTACAGGGCGCGTCCCCGCTCCATCACCCGGGCCACGGGGCCCGCCTGGACGCGGTAGCGGTAGGTGCGCGAGAGCGCGTCGCGGCGGGCGTCGAACCCTTCCGGGGCCTCGTCGGAGGCCAGCACGCGCACGTCGGGGGGCAGAACCCCGTTCAGCGCCCGGGCAGTGGACCGAGGGCCCGGGTGGCTGGCCACCTGCCCCCTGGCGTGTACGCCCCGGTCAGTGCGCCCCGCCACGGTCAACGCCACGGGCTCGGTGCGCACCGTGGCCAGCGCCCGCTCGAGCTCGGCTTGGACGGTGCGCTTGCCCGGCTGGGTGGCCCAGCCGGCGAAGCCGGCGCCGTCGTACTCGAGCAGCAGCTTGGCGGCCAGGGCTACCCGCGCCGGCGCGCGACGATCAGCAGGTACTCGGCGTCGACCGAGAAGGACCCGTCGCCGCCGGCCCAGCGGCGCCCCAGCTCGACCATCTCGGCCCGCATCTGCGCATACGCATCGGGCGGCATCGCGGCCTTGGCGGCGGCCTGGGGCGGCGCCGATCGCTCCATCATCGCGACGAAGGCCTCCGCCGAGTCGCCCGCCCAGGTGATGGCCCGGCGCTCCATCTCGATCGAGTTGGCCAGGTCGCCGAACCAGCGCCGGACGTTGTCCTCGTCGCCCCAGCGGTCCGGGGTGTGCTCGGGAGGGCCGCCAGGCGCGTAGCGGCGTCCTATGTCGAACATCTCGACCGCCGCCGAGTCCGGAGTCCATGCCGTCATGCCGACCGTGTTTCCTGGGCGCACTACGCGAAACAGCTCGCGCGCCACGGCCTCGGGATCGGGCGCGATCATGGCGCCGAAGACCGAGCCGACGCACTCGAAGCGATCTTCCTCGAAGGGCAGTCGCTGGGCGTCGGCCTCGACCCACTCGATGTCGTAGCCCTCTCCCTGCGAGCGCGCTCGACCCCGCTCGACCATCCCGGGCGCCAGGTCAGAGGCCACGACCGCACAACCCTCGGCGGCGCAGATCAGCGCGAAGTTGCCGTCCCCTGCGGCCACGTCCAGCACTTCCTGGCCCGCGCCGACCGCGCATGCGTCGGCCAAGGCCTGAGCGGCGGGCCGCAGTCGCTCGGAGAGCGTGGCGTAGTCGCCGCTACTCCAGATCCGGCGGGTCTGCTCGGTTGCCTCGTCGGGCTTCACGACGCTGATCCTAATTGGCCCGGCACCGCCTAGCCTTGGATGGTCATGGCCGGTACCCGGACCACGTTCCTACGCGGCCACGAGCTGGTCAACGTGGCGGGCGAGTCGCACTACCAGGACGCGCTTCGCCAGATCACGGGCGGGCAGGAGGGCTCGATCCGGCAGGACACCACCGCCCACCTGATCGCCGAGCCCGAGAACCCATACGACCCAAACGCGGTCCGGGTGGAGATCGAGGGCAAGAAGGTCGGCTACCTCCCCCGCACGGTAGCCGGCGACTACGGCCCTCTGCTGGAGCCGATCACCGCCCGGCGGCGGGTGGCCGCGTGCGAGGCCTTGGTAGCTGGCGACAGCAGCGCGGAAGCCTCGAGCCTCGGGGTATTCCTACGCCTGCCACCCGCGGGTGGCGACGGTGAGGCCTTTTCGCGCGCGCGGCGTTAGCGACTAGACCAGCTCGAGAAAGACCATCTCGGTCGCGTCCGACCGACGCGGGCCGAGCTTGAGGATGCGCGTGTACCCGCCGGGCCGGTCGGCGTAGCGGGGGGCGATCTCCTCGAACAGCTTGTAGACGATGAACTTGTCCTGGCCCAGGCGCGACATCGCTTGGCGCCGGGCGTGCTGATCTCCCCGCTTGGCGAGGGTGATCAGCCGCTCCAGCTCGGGCTTGACCGCCTTCGCCTTGGCCTCGCTCGTCTGGATCCGCTCGTGGTCGATGACCTCGCGCGAGAGGTTCATCATCAGCGCCTTGCGATGGGACGAGTCGCGGCTGAGCTTGCCTTTTTGCTTTCCGTGGCGCATGAGCGACGATCCAGTCTAGGTCAAGCTAGGCCCGCAGGGAGAGCCCGCGCGCCTCGAGGGTCTCCTTGACCTCTTCGATCGACTTGCGACCGAAGTTGGGGATCGCGTTGAGCTCGGAGTCGCTCTTCTGCACCAGGTCGCCGACCGTCTGGACGCCGGCCCGCTTGAGGCCGTTGTAGGACCGCACACCCAGCTCGAGCTCCTCGATCAGGATGTCGTCCATCCCGTCGGCGCCGCCGCCGGCGGAAACACCGCCGCCGATCCCCGCCAGCTCGCCCGCACCGGCCGCAGCGGCCGAGCTGACCAGCGAGGCGCCGGCCTCGCGCAGCGACTCGACCCGCTCGGGCTCGGAGAAGATGGCCAGGTACTTGATCAGGATCTCGGCGGCCTCACGCAGCGCCGCGTGGGGCTCCACCGAGCCGTCGGTCTCGATGTCGAGGGTGAGCTTGTCGTAGTCGGTGCGCTGACCGACACGGGCGGACTCCACCTCGTAGGCCACACGCCGGACCGGCGAGAAGATCGAGTCGATCGGGATCACCCCGATCGGCTGGTCGTCGGTCTTGTTGTCCTCGGCGGGCGAGTAGCCGCGGCCGTGGCCGATGGTCAGGTAGATCTCGAGCTTGGTCTTCTTCTCGAGCGTGGCGATGTGGACGTCGGGGTTGAGGATCTCCACGCCCGAGGGCAGATCGATGTCCCCGGCGGTGATCTCACCCGGCCCGGTGACCACCAACGGCGCCTCGACCTCGGCCGCCTCGGAGTGCATCCGGCAGACGATCTCCTTGAGGTTGAGGACGATGTCGGTCACGTCCTCCTTGACCCCGTTGATGGTCGAGAACTCGTGGGCCACGCCCTCGATCCGGACGCTGGTCACCGCGGCGCCGGCCAGGGAGGACAGCAGCACCCTCCGCAGCGAGTTGCCGAAGGTGTAGCCGAAGCCGCGGTCGAGCGGCTCGATGGTGAACGTCCCGCGGGTGTCCCTGACGTCCTCGGCAGATATCTGGGGGGTCTGAAACTCGATCATGTCTGTCCTTCGCGTTGATGCGCGCACGGCCGCCGCAGGCGACCGTCGCGACTTCGACTACTTACTTGGAGTACAGCTCGACGATGAGCTGCTCCTGCACCGGCGCGGCGATCTCGCCGCGCTCGGGGTGGCGGAGCACCTTGGCCGTGAGACCGTCGTGGTCGGCCTGCAGCCATGCGGGGACCACCGAGACCAGCTCGGTTGCCTCGCGGATCTTGGGGTCCGCCGGTGAGCCGGGCTTCATCGTGATCACGTCGTCGGAGCGCACCTGGTAGCTCGGGATGTCCACCCGGCGCCCGTTGATGTGCCAGTGGCCGTGACGGATGAACTGGCGCGCCTGGCGGCGCGAGGCGGCGAAGCCCAGCCGGACCAGCACGTTGTCCAGGCGCGTCTCGAGCAGCCGGAGCAGGTTCTCGCCGGTCACGCCGGGCTGACTCGAGGCCCGCTCGTAGTAGTTGGCGAACTGCTTCTCGAGCACGCCGTAGTAGCGGCGGGCCTTCTGCTTCTCGCGCAGCTGGACGCGGTACTCGGACTGGCGCGAGCGTCCGCGGCCGTGGTCGCCCGGCGGGTAGTTGCGCCGCTCGATGCCGCACTTGTCGGTCAGGCAGCGCTCACCCTTGAGGTAGAGCTTCTCGCCCTCGCGGCGGCACTGCTTGCACTGGGATCCCGTATCGCGAGCCATGCCTAGACCCGCCTGCGCTTGCGCATGCGACAGCCGTTGTGGGCCTGCGGGGTGACGTCGCGGATCCCCGTGACCTCCAGGCCGGCGGCCTGGAGCGAGCGGATGGCGGTGTCTCGACCGGAGCCTGGGCCCTTGACGAAGACCTCGACCTTCTCGAGGCCCTGCTCGATGCCCTTCTTGGCCGCGGCGTCGGCGGTCACCTGGGCGGCGAACGGGGTCGACTTGCGCGAGCCCTTGAAGCCGGCCCCGCCGGCGGACTCCCACGCGATCACGTTGCCCTCCTTGTCGGTGAGCGAGACGATCGTGTTGTTGAAGCTGGTCTTGATGTGCGCCTGGCCAAGGGGGACGTTCTTGCGGGGCTTGCGTCGGCCTCCGCGGGGGCGCGCTGGACGCTGCGCGGCCACTACTTCGAGACCTTCTTCTTGCCGGCCACCGACATGCGCTTGGGACCCTTGCGGGTACGGCCGTTGGTCTTGGTGCGCTGGCCGTTTACGGGCAGCCCGCGGCGGTGGCGCAGGCCGCGGTAGGCGCCGATCTCCATCAGGCGCTTGGTGTTCTGCGACTGCTCGCGGCGCAGGTCGCCCTCGACGGTGAGGTCGTTGTCGATCGCGTCGCGGAGCTTGAGCACCTCGTCGTCGGTCAGGTCCTTGACGTAGGTGTCGGGGTCCACGCCGGCGCTCTGGAGGACCTTGCGGGCCTGCGAGCGGCCGATGCCGAAGATGTAGGTGAGTCCTATCTCGACCCTCTTGTTGAGGGGGATGTTGATGCCGGAGATTCGTGCCATATGGGTGGGGTCAGCCCTGCTTTTGCTTGTGCCGTGGGTTGGGGCAGATCACGAGGACGGCGCCGTTGCGCCGGATCACCTTGCACTTTTCGCACATTGGCTTGACCGAAGCTCGGACTTTCATCCGTGGGATCTACCTTCCGTATAGAGAGAACCGGCGTGATGCCCAGGAGACGGCAAAACGCCAACCGGGAAAGTTAGCAGGCAGGCACCGGCGGGCGGTCTCAGGCGCGTGCCGCCGTCTCGGCCCCGAGGTTCGGCGCGGCGCCGTCATCCTCGTGCCAGGGGGTGAGTATGCGCGGACCCTCGGCCGTCACCGCCACGGTGTGCTCGAAATGGGCCGCCAGGGACCCATCCTCGGAGTAGACGGCCCAGCCGTCGGTGCCCATCCGGACCTCGGGACCGCCTGCGTTGACCATCGGCTCGATGGCCAGCACCATCCCCTCCTCAAGCTCGGGGCCGGTGCCCGGCTTGCCGAAGTTGGGGATCTGGGGGTCCTCGTGCATGTCGCGGCCCACGCCGTGGCCGACCAGCGACCGGATGACGGAGAAGCCGTCGGCCTCAACGCGCGTCTGGATGGCGTGGGAGAGGTCACCGAGCCGGTTGCCCGGCCGCGCATGCTCGAGCCCCTCGAACAGCGAAGCGCGGGTGGTGGCCAGCAGCGCGCGGGCCACGGAGGAGACCTGGCCGATGGGCAGCGTGACCGCCGCGTCGGAGACCCAGCCGTCGAGCACCACGCCGATGTCCACGCACAGCACGTCGCCGCGCTGGAGCTCGTAGGAGCCGGGGATGCCGTGGACCACCATCGAGTTGGGCGACAGGCAGGTGGAGCCGGTGAAGCCGCGATAGCCCTTGAAGGCCGGCGTCGCCCCCTGGGAGCGGATGAAGCGCTCGGCCGCGTCGTCGAGCTCGCCGGTGGTCACGCCGGGGCGCGCCTTGCCCTTGAGCAGCCGGTGGCAGCGGGCCAGGATGCGCCCGGAGCGGGCGATCGCCTCGATCTCCTCCAGGCTCTTGCGGATGATCGCCACTACATCTCCTCTTCGAGGCGAAGGGTGGCCAGCGTGGCGCGGATGTGGTCGTTCACCTCGTCCGGCGCGCGTGTGCCGTCGAAGCGGCGCAGGATTCCCTGGTCCTCGTAGAGCTCGACCAGCGGCTTGGTCTGTTCGTGGAAGACCTCGAGCCGGTGGCGGACGGTCTCTTCCTTGTCGTCGTCGCGCTGGACCAGCTTTGTGCCGTCCACGTCGTCGTACTCGCCGCTCTTGGGCGGATCGAACTCCACGTGGTAGGTGCGGCCGGTCTTGGGGTTGACGCGCCGGCCCGAGAGGCGCTTGATCACGGTGTCGTCGTCGGCCTCGATCGACAGCACGGCGGTCAGGCGCCGGCCCATCCCCTCCAGCGCGTTGCCCAGCTCCTCGGCCTGGCCCACGGTGCGCGGGAAGCCGTCGACCAGGAAGCCGTCACGAGCCTCGGGCGAGTCGATCCGCTCGGCGATCACCCCGGTGATCACCTCGTCGGGCACCAGGTCGCCGCGGTCCATGTACTCCTTGGCCTGCTGGCCCAGCTCGCTGTCCTCCTTCACCGCGGCGCGGAGGATGTCGCCCGTCGCGTAGTAGGGCAGGTCGAAGTCCTCGACCAGACGCTCGGCCTGCGTGCCCTTGCCGGCACCGGGAGGGCCGAGGAGGATGAGGTTGAGCTGGCTCAAGAGGCGGAAAGGGTACTGCCTGACGCGCCAGCGGACCGCGAGCCGCGCTCGCGGAACGGGCTACTTCAGGAAGCCCTCGTAATTTCGCATCATCATCTGGGCCTCGAGCTGCTTCATGGTGTCCAGCGCCACGCCCACCACGATCAGCAGTGACGTGCCGCCGAAGGCCAGGTTGGTCGAGGTCTGGGCCAGGATCAGCGTCGGCAGCGCGGCCACCGCGGCCAGGTAGAGCGCCCCGGGCAGCGTGAGCCGGGCCAGGATCCGGTCCAGATACTCGGCCGTGGGCCGTCCCGGTCTCACCCCGGGGATGAAGCAGCCGTACTTCTTCAGGTTGTCGGCCTGCTCCACCGGGTTGAAGGTCACCGCTGTGTAGAAGTAGGTGAACAGGACGATCAGGAGGGACTCGCCGAGGATGTAGGGCGCGCTCTGGGCCTGGAAGAAGGCGGAGATGCTCCGCGCCCAGCCGGCGTGGGAGATCTGGCCGAGGGTGGGCGGGAAGGCCATCAGCGAGGCGGCGAAGATCACGGGGATCACGCCGGCCATGTTCACCCGCAGTGGCAGGTAGGTCGAGCCGCCGCCGGTCATCCGCCGCCCCACCACGCGCTTGGCGTACTGGACGGGGATCCGGCGCTGGCCCTCCTGGATGTAGACCACCGCGGCGATCACGGCCAGGCAGATGAAGGGCATCATCACCTTGAAGACCTGGTCGCCGGAGTTCCACCAGGTGCTGATGCCGTGGGGTAGGTTGGACGCGATCGAGGCGAAGATCATCAGCGAGATGCCGTTGCCGATGCCGCGCTGGGTGATCAGCTCGCCCAGCCACATGATGAAGACGCACCCCGCGGTGAGGGTGGTCACGACCACGAACACGTGGCCGAGGGTGAAGGACTTGAGGATGCCCTCGCCCACCTGGGCCTGGGAGCGGATCACGAAGATGAACCCGATCGACTGGGCGAAGGCCAGGCCGACGGTCAGGTAGCGGGTGTACTGGGTGATCTTCTGCTGGCCGACCTCTCCCTCCTTGCGCAGCTTCTCCAGCGACGGCACCACGACCGTCATCAGCTGCAGGATGATCGAGGCGGTGATGTAGGGCATCACGCCCAGGGCGAAGATCGCGAAGCGCTGGAGCGACCCGCCGGAGACCAGGTTCAGCAGGCCCAGGGCGCCGCCGCCGGAGAACGAGTCGTTCAGCCGGTGGAGCACGTCGGTGTCCACGCCCGGCGCGGGGATGTGCGCACCCAGCCGGTAGATGGCCAGCATCAGGGCGGTGAAGGCCAGCTTCTTCCGGATCTCGGGAACCCGGAAGGAGTTGACGAAGGTCTGCAGCACGGCTAGCGGTCCAGCAGTGAAACGGTTCCACCGGCCGCCTCGATCTTCTCGCGCGCGGAGGCGGAGAAGCCGTGGGCGTGCACGGTCAGGGCCTTGGAGATCTCGCCGCGGCCCAGGATCTTGACCGGCACGTCGCGACGCGTGGCCAGGCCGGCGCCCTTGAGGGCGTCGGGCGTGACCTCGGCGCCCGAGTCGAAGCGGGCCTCGAGGTCCTCGAGGTTCACGGGCTGGGTGGCGGTGCGGAAGTTCTCGAACGGCATCGACTTCTTCATGTGCGGACCGCGCAGCTTGCGCATCCGCACCTGGATCGGGTTCTGACCGCCCTCGAAGCCCGACCGGTCCTTGGCGCCCGAGCGCGATCCGGCCCCCTTCTGGCCGCGCCCGGAGGTCTTGCCCATGCCCGAGCCCTCGCCGCGGCCGACGCGCTTGCGCCGGTGGGTCGAGCCCTTGGCGGGCTTGAGGTTGTG
>JBBREO010000012.1:0-44651 GCA_038202855.1 Solirubrobacterales bacterium | reverse complement strand
AGTCAGGATGAATTCGAAGGGATACACAGCGATCGGCTGGATCGTGTGGCAGGTCGGATCGCGGCTGGCCAAGCGCAAGGCGGCCAAGAACAAGAGCAAGCTGGGCGCGGGCCTGGCCGTGGCATTGATCGTGGCGGGCGGGATCCTGGTGGCCGCGGGGGACTCGGACGACTAGGGACCGAGCGAGCCCGCGCGGACCGCTGTGATCGAACTCGAGCCGACGTTGAAGGTCTCGCCACCGTTGGCCGCGCGGCAGGTGACGCTGACCGTGCCGGACGCGGGGAGGGTGCCGGTCGTCGTCAGGGCGAGCGTGTCCATGTAGTCATTCGCGCCGCTGTAGGGAACGGTGACCTCCTCGGTGTTGTCCGTCGACGCGCCCACGGCGAGGGAGCAGTTGAGCAGCGTCGTCGTGGCGCTGCCGAAGAACACGTTCACCCGCGCAAAGACGGCGTACGGGCCCGCGGGTACGTTCAGGGTGGCGACAGTCGATCCGCCGGTCCCCACCCCGCTGACTTGCCCGCCGGAGGCGTGGTATGCGATCGATGGCCCCGCTGGTCCCTGTGGTCCGGCGGTTCCGCGCGGACCCTGCGCGCCCGCCGGGAGCTGTCCGGCGCGGAAGTCCCGCGCGAGCAGCGATCGGTTCTTGACGTCGCGGCTCGTCACCGATGAGTTCTTGATGTCTTGCCCGGTGAGCGAACCGTCCTTGACGTTCTTTCCCGTGATCTTCACCGCTGCGTAGGAGCTGCCTCCCAGCGCGATGAACAGCGCCAGTGTCGCCACGACGTTGGCGTAGGAAAGCCGCTCGCGCATCCGCGCAAGCATACGCCGGATTGAGCGGCGCACCAGCGCCCCGGTCAGGGGACTGCCGGCCGGAACCTCGTCCCGATCGTGATCAGCAGGTGCAGCACGCCCACCACCACGAAGAAAGCCGTGGGCGCCGTCTCGTTGGAGAAGCTACCCAGGAACGGCAGCGCGATCAGGGCCACCACCAGCACGAAGTCGAGCACCACGTGCGCGGCGCGCGGGATCTGATGCATCAGCCCCGTCGGTGAGTCGGTGGAGGCGGTGATGATCAGGATCACCACTCCGACGGCGATCGACAGCGCGACGGCCGTGCCGCTGTCGTAGGAGAGCAGGAAGGGCGCGGCGATGAAGGCGACGCCGGCCAGGTACTCGATCACCCCATGCAGAAAGATGGGGATAGGGCCGTCGCGCATCATCCGCGGAGAGGTTACCTGCGCAGGGGGCGGCGCAAACCCGCTCCCCGCCGAGCCGCCGCCGGACCGACGTACCGAAATAGCGGAATCGGACCGGCCGCCGACCCGGTGCCGTCGACCCGCGAACGTATTCTCGTCCTCGGAATGTCCGTCGCCCACCTCCACGTCCACTCGGAGTACTCCCTGCTGGACGGCGCCTGCCGGATCGACTCGCTGGCCGAGCGCGCGGCCGCCCACGGCCAGTCCGCCCTGGGGCTCACCGATCACGGGGTGATGAACGGCGCGGTGGAGCACTACAAGGCCTGCAAGA
Organism: Solirubrobacterales bacterium; assembly: GCA_038202855.1. GTDB lineage: Bacteria > Actinomycetota > Thermoleophilia > Solirubrobacterales > Thermoleophilaceae > JAAYBF01. The sequence goes on along the minus strand of JBBREO010000012.1, from coordinate 43,124 downwards.
AGCACGGGATCAAGCCGATCCTGGGCCTGGAGGCCTACTACGTGGACGACCGGCGCACCGAGGCGGTCCGCTACGAGCGCAACCACCTCACGCTGCTGGCCCAGAGCGACGCCGGCTTTCGCAACCTCGTCAAGCTCACCTCCAGCGGCTTCCTGGAGGGCTACAAGCGCGGCAAGGCAAACGTGGACATGGAGCTGCTCTCGCGCCACTCCGACGGCGTGATCGCCCTGACGGGCTGCCTCCAGTCGCGCTTCTGCCAGCGCCTGGCGGCCGAGAACCCGGCCGAGGCACGCGCCCACGCCGACGAGCTGTTGCAGGTCTTCGGCGCCGACAACGTCTACTTCGAGGTCCAGAAGAACGGCATCGCACTCCAGGACAAGGTCAACGACGGGATCGTGCGGATCGCCCGCGAGGTCGGCCGGCCGGTGGTCGGCACCGCCGATGTCCACTACCTGGGCCGAGAGGACTTCCACAACCACGCGGCGCTGCTGTGCGTGCAGACCAAGAGCACGCTGGCCGAGCCGAAGATGTCCTTCGACACCAACGAGTTCTACTTGAAGGACACCGGCGAGATGACCGCCGCCTTCGCCGAGTGGCCCGAGGCGATCCCCACCACGATGGAGATCGCCGAGCGCTGCGCCGTGGACATCGAGCTGGGCAACATGCTCATCCCCAGCTACCCCACCCCCGACGGCCGCGCCGAGGGCCCCTACCTACGCGAGCTGTCACTGGCCGGGCTGCGCGAGTGCTACGGCGACCCGATCCCCTCCGAGGCCATGGAGCGGCTGGACATGGAGCTCGAGGTGATCGGCCGGATGGGCTTCGACGCCTATTTCCTGATCGTCTGGGACTTCGTCAAGTACGCCAAGGACAACGGCATCGCCGTGGGACCGGGCCGCGGCTCGGCGGCGGGCTCGATCGTCTCCTACGCGCTGAACATCACCGAGGTCGACCCGCTGGCCTACGGGCTGCTGTTCGAGCGCTTCCTCAACCCCGAGCGGGTGTCCATGCCCGACATCGACATCGACTTCTCGGTCAAGGGCCGGGCCAAGGTCATGCGCTACGTGGAGGCCAAGTACGGCCGCGAGTCGGTCGCCCAAATCATCACCTTCGGAAAGATGCTGCCGCGCAACGCCACCCGCGACGCCGCCCGGGTGCTGGGCAAGGACTACGCCCTGGGTGACCGGCTGGCCAAGCTCATCCCCGAGCCCGTGATGGGCCGGTCGCTGTCGCTGGACAAGTACCTGGCCTCCGAGCCGGAGTTCAAGCGCGTGTACGACACCGACGGCGAGGCGCGCGAGGTGATCGACACGGCCCGCGGCCTGGAGGGGATCGTCCGCAACGCCGGCGTGCACGCCGCCGCGGTGGTGATCGCCGACCGTCCGCTCACCGACATCGTGCCGCTACAGCTCATGGAAGACCGGGGCGCGGTGTCCGAGGACGGCGAGCGCGTCTACAAGGTCATCACCCAGTACTCGATGAAGCCGATCGAGGAGCTCGGGTTGCTGAAGATGGACTTCCTGGGCCTGCGCAACCTCGACGTGATCGAGGACTGCCTCAGCATCATCGAGCAGGCCGAGGGCCACCGGCCGGACATGGCGTCGCTGCCGCTCGACGATCAGAAGACGTTCGAGATGATGTCGCGCGGCGATTCGGTCGGTGTGTTCCAGTTCGAGTCCGAGGGCATGCGCGAGACGCTGCGCAAGGTCCGCCCGACGGAGTTCGAGGACTTCGTGGCGCTCAACGCGCTCTACCGCCCCGGGGCGATGGCCCACATCGACACCTACGCGCGCAACAAGCGCAATCCGGGGGAGATCGCCTACCTCGACGAGCGGTTGCGGCCGATCACCGAGGCCACCTACGGGGTGATGCTCTACCAGGAGCAGCTGATGCAGATCTCCAAGTCGCTCGCGGGCTTCACCGGCGCCCAGGCGGACGACCTGAGAAAGGCGATCGGCAAGAAGAACCGCGAGGCGATGGCCGCGCTGAAAGCGCGCTTCTTCGAGGGCGCCCGCCAGACGGGCACCCAGGAAGGGGTGATCGAGCAGCTGTGGGGGGTCAACGAGGCGGCGGCCGACTACTCGTTCAACCGCTCCCACGCGGCGTGCTACGGCCTGATCGGCTACCGCACGGCCTGGCTGAAGGCCAACTACCCCGCCGAGTACATGGCCGCCCTGATCTCCTCGGTGATGTCGACCAAGGACAAGGTCCCGTTCTTCGTGGCCTGCTGCGAGGACATGGGCATCGAGGTGCTGCCCCCCGACGTGAACGAGTCGGCGCACGACTTCACCGTCCACGCGGGCGACAGCGGCGCGCGCGACACCATCCGCTTCGGCCTGGACGCGGTCAAGAACGTCGGCGCCGCCGCCGTCGACAAGATCGTGGAGGCGCGCGAGGCCGACGGGCCGTTCAGCTCGGTGTGGGACTTCTGCCGGCGGGCGGACTGCCAATGCGTAAACCGGCGGGCGATCGAGGCGCTGATCAAGTGCGGCGCCCTGGACTCGACGGGCGCCACGCGCGCCGGCATGTACGCGGTGATGGAGCAGGCCCAGGCCGCCGGGGTCAAGGCCCAGCAGGACGCCCAGATGGGCCAGGGCTCGATCTTCGACCTCGAGGAGCCCGCGCCCGGAGCGGCGGTGGGCGAGCCCGACCTGCCGGTGCCCGCCCTGCCCGACGAGCGCGCCCAGCTCAACGCCTGGGAGAAGGAGACGCTCGGGCTGTTCCTCTCCTCGCACCCGCTCAAGGAGGTGCGGTCGGTGCTGCGGGCCAAGGTGGACTGCTCGATCTCCGACCTGGGCGAGCGCAAGCGCGACGGTCAGAGGGTGCTCGTCGGCGGGATGGTCACCGAGAGCAAGCGGATCCGTACCCGCAAGGGCGACGCGATGATGTTCGCCACCCTCGACGACCTCGAGGGTGCGGTCGAGATGGTCGTCTTCGCCAAGGCCGTGGAGGAGTGCGGCGCAGTGATCGAGGGCGACGGCGTGGTGCTGGCCCGGGGACGGGTCGAGCACAAGGACGGGGGCGAGATCAAGCTGGTGGTCGACGAGGTCGTCTGCTTCGAGCCCACGCAGGCCGAGATCGAGGCGGCCGCCGCCATGCCCGACATCGAGCCGGTGCTCAAGCGGCTGACCATCGAGGTGGCCGGCAGCGTGCCCGAGACCTTCCTCGACGACCTCAAGGAGCTGTGTCGCAACAACCCCGGCGACCACGAGCTGGAGCTCGTGGTGGGACGGCGCACACTGCGCCTGGGGGAGGGCTACCGGGTGGCGTCGACCGGGTCGTGCCTGGCCGAGCTGGACCAGCTGCCGGGGACCGCCCGCAGGCAAGCGGCCTGACCGGCCGCACCCGGCTCCGGCCCCTACAATTCCCCGGGTGGAAGCGTCTTCCGCGAATCGCGAGGAGTTGCACGAATGCCGTCAGTGCTGCTCGTTCTGTGACCGCCTCCTCCAGCCCGCCGGGTGCATCGAGACCGGCTGCCCGTACCTCTACCTCTACGACGACGAGGACACCGGCCGCCGCTATATGGGTTGCATGAACAAGGTCTTCCGGGCCGAGATCGAGGTCGCGGCCTTCGAGGCCGCCCAGCGGGAGCGCCACGGCTACGGCGGGGTGAAGATGTCGGGCATGCCGCTGCCCCAGTGCCGGACCACGGTCGAGAAGGCCTACCACGGCTACGGCGACGCGTTCGACTGCATCAACCCCGGCTTCTTCGACAAGCCGGTGGAGCCCGATCCGGCCTTCGACTTGCGCGACGGGCTGTAGGGCGACCGAGTCGGCTTAGAGCCCGGCTCGGCGAAGCGCTCGCCGCAGCGAGCGCGGGCTCTTCAGGAGGGTTCGGTCGGCAACGGCGACGAAGGAGACGCGTCCGGGCCGCACACCGATCAGCTTCGCGCTGCGCGGACCCGCTCGTAGCACGTCCGCCAGCAGACGCCTGGAGCGCGGGTAGGCGCGACGGGCCGCGCGGGCGCTTCGTCCGGGACGCACACCCCGGTTGCCGTGGCCGCCGGCGGTGCTGGCCACAAGCCGTGTCCGGCCGCGACCGCCCAGCACGGCTACGACCCTGCGCTTGGAGTGCTTCACGCAGAAGCCGATCACGCTGGGGCGGGGGGTGGTCGCCGAGGCGGGGATGCCCAGCAGACGGGCGCGGGTTGCTCCCAGGGCCACCCTTCCGATCCGCCGGCGCCCGATCGGTGCGCGCGGGGCCAGACAGCGGGCGCCGCCGGGGGTCGTGCCGGCCGCACGGCACGGGGTCTGGGTGTCCTGGCGCTGGCTGACGCCATCGCGATAGACGAAGGTGAAGCTGTTGGTCCAGTGCCCGCTGGCAGGGCAGGCGGGAGGAGTGCGGGCGTAGGTGCGTCCGGCGCTTTCCGCCGGGGGTCCTGTCGTGGTCAGGGACTTGTAGCCCAGCAGGAAGTCCGGAGGCCCACCCGGGATGGCCGGAAAGCCGATGGTGACCGTCGATCGCCCGACCGGGGAGCGACTGACCATCCGGGTTGGGGGGCTCGTGGTCTCGGCTAGGCCGACCAGCTCGTCCTGGTTGTTGAAGTTGGTCAGGTGGTTGTCCGAGAAGCGGGGAATCACGCCCGGCGAGCCGCTGTCGGTTATCAGCAGCCCGGTCTGGAGACGGCTGGCAGCGGGGCAGGCGGCGGCCCCCTGGGCCATCAACTGCGCGTCCGAGGCCTTGCACTGCTCCACCGCCGAGGTGTCGAACGTGGTGCCGGGGTGGAAGTCGATCGTGATCGTCTGGATGGCGCGCGGCTTGCCCGCGGGATCGGATGGATCGCGGAAGTCGACGTGCAGCGCGCTGCCCGTCGGCGAGCCGGGCTCGGTGGTCGAGTAGCGCAGGCTTGCCGTCTGCCTGTCGGGCTCGGCCTGGGCCCCGGAGGCCAGCGCCAGACAACAGCCGAGCGCTCCCAGGGCGACGATGTGACTGCGCCTGCCAACTCCCATGGTTGAAAAACCTATACCACGAAGTAGGGAAACTTCAACCAACATCTAACCTCTGGACGTGGCCCGACGCAGCTATGAGCAGTACTGCTCGCTCGCGCGAACCCTCGACGTGGTCGGTGAGCGCTGGACGCTGCTGATCGTGCGTGAGCTCATGCTCGGGCCCAAGCGGTTCTCCGACCTGGTCGACGGGCTGCCGGGCATAGGCCGCAACCTCCTCGCGGCCCGGCTGCGCCAGATGGAGGCCCAGGGGCTGCTCGGGCGGCGCCAGCTTCCCCCTCCGGCCGGCGCACGCGTGTACGAGCTCACCGAGGACGGCAGGGCCCTGGGCCCCGCGCTGGCCGCGCTGGGCCGGTGGGGCGTCGAGCGACTCGACACGCCACCCCCGGGGGCGTTCTTTCGCGCCGGCTGGGCGGTCTTTCCGCTGGCCTACATGGCGGATCGCGAGGCAGCGCGCGGAGTCCGCGAGGTCTACGAGTTCCGGGTCGGGGAGGAGGTGTTCCAACTCAGGGTGGACGACGGCGCGGTCCAGCCCCGCGCCGACGCCGCGCTCCACCCCGATCTGGTGCTCACGATGGAGCCCGACACGCTGAGGGATCTCTTCTCGGGCATCGTCGACCCGGTCGAGGCCCTCACCACCGGCCGCGTGACCTTCGAGGGCCAACCCGAGGTGCTTCAGCACGCCGTGGCCATCCTGGCCGGACCGCCCCCCGTGGAGGGGACGGCTGAGGCGTCCTAGCTGGCCTTCAACCTCGATCGAGGGCCGCTCGGAGGCGCGCCACGACCCAGTCGGGGCGCTCGGTGATCTGGCGGTAGGTGAAGCGGCGGGTGGTGTAGCCCGCGTCACTCAGCTCGATGTCGCGCTCGCGGTCGGTCTCGAAGGCCAGCGGAGTCAGGTGCTCTCGGCGTCCGTCCACCTCGACCACGAGGTCGTGGGCCGGCCAGTAGAAATCTCGCTCGCGGCCCTCGATCTGGACGTTCACGTGCGGCTGGGGCAGGCCGTGCCTGCGGCAGAGGGAAAGCATCCGGACCTCGAGGAACGAGCGCGTGCGTTCGGCTCCTGGCGGGTCTTCGCTCAGGGCGCGGCGCAGGCGGGCAGCGCCGTAGCGGGAGGGGTGGGCGGCGATGCAGTCACCCACGGCGGCGGGATCGAAGCGGCGCAGGCGGTAGGCCTGATGGATCGCGCGGTCGAGCTCGTAGGCCGGAACGACCTCGCTCAGGTCTAGGAGGGTCCGGGGAACGGCCGTCACCGGGACACGGTCGAACACGGTCCGCTCGTCCAGACCGACGACCGACCTGTGGGCGATCACCCGGGACCGGCGGGCTCCGTGGGTGCATGTGACCTCCACCAACCGAGCCGGCCACGGGCGCAGCTCCCAGAGGGCCGCGGCGCTGCGGTGGCTGAGCACTGCGCTCGGGCCGCACGCGAGCACGGCTCCCAGCCACAGGCCGCGGTCGGAGAGCTCCGGCCGGCCGACGGCGTACACGCCCCGGTGGAGCGCGTGCAGGCGACCCGAGGCCAGCGCCTGCTCGATCGCCCCGCGCGTCCAGCCGGCCGCCACCAGCTGCCGGCGGGCAGCCACGCCGTGCTGGCGGCGGGCCAGGTCGAGTAGCGCGCGCGTTTGTACAGCCACTACCTGTACAAGTGCGTTTGCTGCCCCGCCGACGCCCCCTCAACCGCGCCGCCGGCGGGCCCGCAGCCCGTTGCGGCGCAACTCCTTGGCGCGGTCCATGTCCTCCTTGGCGGCCGCCTTTCCGGCGAGGCCGGGGCCCTCGAAAAGCGCCGGCAGGCCCTCGAAGCGCGGCTCGGAGAAGAAGGCGCCGCAGCCCTGCGCGCCCAGCTCGCCGTCGCCGAGCGGGGCGTGGCGGTCGCGATTGGAGGCCAGCGGCGTGACCGAGTCGTTCACGTGCAGGCAGCGCAGGCGATGCGGGTCGATCCGGGCGAAGCAGTCGTCCATCACCTGCTCGAGCGCGTCCGCGCTGCGCACGTCGTAGCCGCTGGCCAGCAGGTGGCAGGAGTCGAGGCAGATGCCCAGCCGCTCGCCGCCACCGGCCAGATCGATCAGCTCGGCCAGCTCGTCGAAGTCGCGGCCCAGGGTCTTGCCCGCGCCCGCGGTGTCCTCGAGCAGCAGCGGGCAGGAGTCCGACTCGGCCAGCGCTTGCGCCAGCGCCTCGCCCACGCGGCCCAGCGCCTCGTCGTGGGGCTCCCCCACCGTCGAGCCGGGGTGCAGCACCACGCCGTCGGCCCCGATCGCGTCACCCATCCGCAGCGAGTGGACGATCGAGTCGATCGACTTGCGGCGGATCTCCGGGTCCTTGGAGGCGGGGTTGATCAGGTAGACGGCGTGGATCACCACCGAGTCGATCGGCCCGTCGGCCATCGCCTCGCGGAACTGGGCCACGTCGTCGTCCTTCCAGCGAGTGGGCTTCCACATCCGCGGTGACTGGTTGAACACCTGGATCGCCTGGGCGCCGATCTCGAGGCCGCGCGTGTGGGCGTTTGCCAGCCCGCCGGCGGTGGACACGTGGGCGCCGATCAGCACGGCCGGTGAATAGGCTCGAAGACCATGAGAGTCAGGTTCGCGCCATCGCCCACGGGGCAGCTGCACATCGGCGGCGCGCGCACCGCACTCTACAACTGGCTGCTGGCCCGAAAGCACGGCGGCACGCTGGTCCTGCGCATCGAGGACACCGACCCAGAGCGCTCCACGCCCGAGAACGTGGAGCAGATCCTGGATGCCCTGCGCTGGCTCGAGCTGGACTGGGACGAGGGGCCGATCTCGCAGGTGGAACGGGCCGGACGCCACCGCGAGCAGATCGACCGGCTGCTGGCCGACGGCGCGGCCTACGAGGCCGACGGCGCCGTGCGCCTGCGTGTTCCCGACGAGGGGGAGACCGTGGTCTCCGACGTGATCCGGGGGGACGTCAACTTCCCGCACTCCTCGATCGACGACTTCGTGATCGCCCGCTCGGACGGCAGCGCCCTCTACAACCTGGCGGTGGCCGTGGACGACCTCGACATGGGCATCGACCACGTGGTCCGCGGGGAGGACCACCTGTCCAACACGCCCCGGCAGGTGATGATCCTCAGGGCGCTGGGGGCCGAGCCGCCGATCTATGCCCATCTGCCGCTGCTCCACGGGCCCGACGGCAAGAAGCTCTCCAAGCGCCACGGCGCCGCCTCGGTGCAGGCGCTGCGCGACGCCGGCTACCTGCCCGAGGCGGTGCGCAACTACATCGCCCTGCTGGGCTGGGGGCTAGACGCAGAGACCACGTTCATGACCACCGAGCAGCTGGTTCAGGGCTTCTCGCTCGAGCGCGTGTCGCGCTCGCCGGCGGTGTTCGACGAGCAGAAGCTGCGCTGGATGAACGGCCGCTACCTGCGCGACCTCGCGTCGGCCGAGCTGGCACGGCGGCTGGAGGCCCACACCGGCCGTTCGGGGCTCGAGGCGGCGGCCGCGGTGGCCCAGGAGAAGATGCAGACGCTGGCCGACTTCTGGCCGCTGGCGGCCTTCCTGGTCGAGCGCCAGCCGATCGACGAGGACGCCTGGAACAGGGTGATGAAGGAGGGCGCGGACGAGGCCCTGCGCGAGGCCCGGAGCGCCTTGGCGGAGGTCGAGCCGTTCGCCCTGGAGCCCGTGGAGGCAGCCCTCAGGGGGGTGGTCGAGCGGCTGGCTGTCAAGCCCAAGCAGGTGTTCCAGCCCGTACGAGTGGCGGTTAGCGGCTCGACCATCTCGCCCGGCATCTTCGAGTCCGTCGTCGCTCTGGGCCGCGAGGAGACCCTGGCCCGCGTCGACGACGCGCTGGCGCGGCTCTCAACCATTGCCTGAGGCTGCCGATAGGGAGGGGGGACCATCCCAGCGAGTGGTCCCCTCACCGTGGAAGCCGCAACCCAACCTACAGCTGCCCGTGCCGCGTCGGCCGGCGATCGCCCCACCGAGGGGCACGGCCGCCGCCTGACGATGGCGTTCGAGGCCCTGGAGAGCTTTCCGGTCCTCGCCGAGTCGCGCAACCGTGTGATGCGCCTGGTGCGCGACAAGCCCGACGCGGTCGGCGACGTGGTCGCCGCCGTGGAGTCCGACGTCGCCCTGGTCACCACCGTTCTGCGGGTGGCCAACAAGCTTCCGGGCACGACCCACGGCAAGGTGACCAGCGTGCCCCAGGCCGTCGCGGCGCTCACGCCGGAGGGCGTCGAGCGCCTGGCCAAGGCTGCCAACGTCTTCGACTTCTTCGAGCGCACCGCCGCGTGGGACGCGGCCCCCGAGCGCTTCCGGCTCCACGCGGTGGCCACCCAGTCGGCCGCCGAGCGCGTGGCCCGCGAGATCGACTTCCCCGACCGCGACGACCTGCTCACCTCCGCGCTGCTGCACGACATCGGCACGCTCGTGCTCGTCCACGCCTATCCGGCCTATCCCGCCCAGATCCATGGCGCCGCCCGCACCCCCGAGGAGAGGGTGCACGCCGAGCGTCGCGAGCTGGGTGTGGACCACGGCCTGGTGGGCGGCGTCCTGGCCCGCCGCTGGGGGCTCCCCGGGTCGCTGGCCAGCGCGATCGAGCGCCACCACGCCGAGGATGCGACCGGCCAGGCCGCGATCGTTCGCCTCGCCGACATGCTCGCCCACTACGGCCACGGTGCGCCGGTCGATCCCCGTCACCTGCTCGGCGCCGCGCGAACGCTGGAGATGGGCCCCGAGCAGCTGCGCAACCTGATGTACGAGCTTCCCTACTCGACCAACGGCAAGCGCCACGTGGACCCGTGCCCGCTGTCCAGCCGCGAGCTCGACGTGCTCAAGAAGCTCGCCGAGGGCAAGGTCTACAAGCAGATCGCGGTGGAGCTCGGGCTGTCCACGAGCACCGTGCGCACGCACCTGCACAACACCTACGCCAAGCTCGGCACGGGCGATCGGGCCCAGGCCGTGCTGCTGGCCACTGATCGCGGCTGGCTCTAGCGGAGAGCCTCGGTGCGGTGCTCGCCCGATCGCCGATCGGGCTGCGCTCCTACCGCCTCAGGCGGGCTGACGGCGCCGGGCGCGGCGGCGAATCGCCACCGCCACGACCAACGCGCCAGTGGCGTCGATCAGCACGTCGCGGGGCGTGCCCACGCGGCCACCGACGAAGGTCTGGTGGTACTCGTCCGTGGCGGCGTAGGCCACGGTGATCACGTAGGCGGTCGCGAGCGCCCGGTCCAGGCCCAGGCGCGAGCGCAGGGCGCGCACCCACAGTGCCACCAGCAACGCGTACTCGCTGAAGTGCGCGATCTTGCGCAGAACGAACACCACGAGGCTGTGGTGGGCGCTGTCGCTGGGCATGGCCGAGAAGGCGAAGATCACTGCCATCAGCGCCACCGGCGGCCCCCATAGGGCGATCGTTCGGGCCGTTTGCGACGTCACCGTGACTTAGACTGGCACGGTGCTGGCGATCACGTCGAAGGCTCCGTACGCCGTGCGCGCGCTGTCGGAGCTCGCCCGCCGCGGAGGGGATGCGCCGGTGCCGATCGGCGAGATCGCCCGCGCCCGGGAGATACCCGTGCAGTTCCTCGAGGGCCTGTTTGCCACCTTGCGCAGGGCCGGTGTGCTCCAGAGCCAGCGGGGCGTGAAGGGCGGCTACCTGTTCGCCCGCCCGCCGGCGGAGATCACCGTGCTGGAGATCGTGGAGCTGCTGGAGGGAAACCTCGGCGCCGACGCCGACGCCGCCGGACCGATCTGGTCCGAGGCGGTCGGGGCCGTGCGCGGGGTCCTGGGAGCGAACACGATCGCCGACGTGGCCGAGCGCGAGGCGCGTGAGGCGGCTGCGCCGATGTACTACATCTAGAAGCGGGGCGGGACCAGAGCCTGATTTTCCAGGTGAGGTGCAGATCGTGGTGCACGCACCACAGACCACGTGCCACCCATCAGGGCCGTCGTGCCTCGATCGCGAGCATCGTCGCGCGGTCGATGGGGAGCACACGCGACTCGAGACCGCGGAGCACCGGGTCTGCGCTGTCCTCGAGCTCGCGCCGCTCGATGGAGGCGAAGCCGGCGGCGTCCAGCTCGGCGCCAAGCGAGTCGAAGTCCCAGGCGTAGCCGTCGCGGTGCCCGTACTCGACGAAGACACCTCTGAGGAGGTCTACGGAGTGCTCCACCCGGGCCCCCGCCGCCCGGTGGGCATCGAGCTGGGCATGCGCCGGCTCGCCGCCCTCGAGATAGACCTGGGCACATCTTCGAACGTCGGGCGTGGTCAGCCGGATCCGGCCGCCGGGTTCGAGCGCCTGCAAGGCGTGGCGGAGCAGCGCACGCGCGCCGTCCAGGGGCACGTGCTCGATCACGTTGTCGGCGAACACGTGAGTGACCGACCCCGGGGGAAAGGGCCACGGCCCGGTTGCGTCGAGGTGATAGCGGGCGCGCCACCAGACGTCGGTTTGGATCCATCCCTCCCGGCCCACAGGTCCTGCCCCGAGCTCCACTCGGTACGGGGGACTCGATCTGGCGAGTCGGCGATGCAACCGCACCGATCCCACTGCTCTTCCGCTGGGGTGGACGGCTTTTTCGCGGCCGCGCCTGAAGAGGTGACGTGGGGATGGCACGCGGCGGTGCTACCCCGGACGGGGCTGGTCAACCGGTTCGGCGCGCCGAGGCCAGAGCAACGGGAGTCCTGCAACGTGGGACGGCATGGGGCGTTTCAGCCAGATACCAAGGGCCCGCCGCGCCGCTCGAAGCCGCTCCTGCGCTCGACGCGCACGGCGCGGGAGTCGGGCAGCCCGACACGCCGGTCGCGGACGACACGACGATCTGCGCTCCGCGCGCGCCAACGCCGGACCGCCAGGCCGAGAAGCAGGATGGTGGGCAACGCCAGCGTCCAGGCCAGCAGGATGAGGCCGATGATTACGAGCGTCGACACGAGACCAAGATGTTCGGCCCGGGCTCGCGGAGTCCTCGGCTCCTGTCCGTGGTGCAAGCCGTCTTGCCCTCGGAGTCGTGGTGTTCGAGTGCAGCAACGGCCAGTGGGAGACCCTCACCGGTGGCGACAGTGCCGACGACCCCTATCCGGGCGGCTAGTCAGCGTCATCGGGATCTGAGTCGAAGCAGCCGTCCCCGGGTGGGCGGCCATCCTCGCCGGGCTCCTGCTTGGTTCGCCGGTCGTACAGGACCCTCGATACCTGCATGCGGCCGCCGCATCTGCACGGGGGCATCGTGGTGATCATGTGTCGGTTGACGAGGACGAGCTCGTCGGTACAGCCGCAGTCCTTGCAGATGCAGATCGCCACGGAGGGCATACCGGATTCTGTACCACGGAAGAGATCCGGTCCACCGGTACCGTTGACCCCATGAGCGTCAGCCCTCCGCGCCGAGCGGTCACCGCCAACCTCGCCGACATGGTGGGGGGCACTCCGATGGTGGCGCTCACCCGGGTCGCGCCGGCCTGCGGCGCCGAGCTGATCGCCAAGCTGGAGTCCTACAACCCCGGGGGCAGCGTCAAGGACCGGATCGGGGTGGCGATGCTCGATGCCGCCGAGGCCGAGGGCCGGATCGAGCCCGGGCGCACGACGATCATCGAAGCCACCTCGGGCAACACGGGCATCGCGCTGGCCTTCGTGTGCGCCGCGCGCGGGTACGAGCTCGTGCTGATCATGCCCCAGGGCATGAGCCGCGAGCGCGAGGGCCTGCTGCGCCTCTACGGCGCCCAGGTGCACATCACGGAGTCGATGGGAGGGATGACCGAGGCGGTCGACGCCGCCAAGCAGATAGCCGCCGAGCGCGGCGACGCCTACATCTGCGACCAGTTCTCCAACCCCGCCAACCCCGAGGTCCACCGCCGCACGACGGCCGAGGAGATCTGGCGCGACCTGGACGGTCGCGTGGACGTGCTGGTCGCGGGCGTGGGCACCGGAGGCACTATCACCGGGGCCGGCGAGCGGCTGAAGGAGCTGAACCCTGAATTGGCGGTGGTGGCCGTGGAGCCCGCCGCCTCTCCCGTGCTCTCCGGCGGCCCGGCCGGCCCGCACCGGATCCAGGGCATCGGCGCCGGCTTCGTGCCCCCGGTGCTCAACCGCGATGTGATCGACGAGATCGTGACGGTGCGCGACGAGGACGCCATCGACACCGCGCGCCGCTGCGCGCGCACCGAAGGGGTCCTGGGCGGCCTCTCCTGCGGGGCGGCCCTGTGGGGCGCGATCCAGTACGGCTCGCGGCCCGAGAACGAGGGCAAGCGGGTGGCGGTGGTCATGCCCGACTCGGGCGAGCGCTACGTGAGCACCCCCTTCTTCGCCCCGTCGTGACCCTCTCGACCGCCGAGCTGGAGCGCTACTCGCGCCAGCTGCTCATGGACGACTGGGGGGCCGGCGTCCAGGAGAAGCTGAAGGGCGGCCGGGCGATCGTCGTAGGGGCGGGCGCCCTGGGCAGCCCGGTGGCCACCTACCTGGCGGCCGCCGGCGTGGGTCAGATCGGGCTCGTGGACTACGACGTGGTGGAGCTGTCGAACCTGCACCGACAGCCGCTGTTCTTCACACCCGACGTGGAGGCGCCCAAGGCCGAGGTGGCGGCGGCCAAGCTCGGCCTGCTGAACCCCGAGGTCGCGATCGAGCCCTACCCGGTCGAGCTCTCGGAGGCCAACGCCGAGGCGATCGTGATGGGCGCCGACGTGGTGGTCGACTGCACCGACTCGTTCGAGTCGCGCTACACGGTGAACACTGCCTGTTGTGCCCAGTCGGTGCCGCTGGTGGAGGCCGGTGTGGTGGCCTTCGAGGGCCTCGTGCTGTCCATCCGCCCGGGCGAGTCGGCCTGCTACGAGTGCGCGTTTCCGGTCGTCCCGCCTCCTGAGAGCCGGCGCGGCTGCCGCGAGGCCGGGGTGCTCGGGGCGATGGCCGGGGTGATCGGCTCGCTCCAGGCGCTCGAGGCGCTCAAGCTGCTCAGCGGGGTGGGCGAGCCCCTGCTCGACCGCATCGTGCGCGTGGACGGCATGACCTCCGAGCAGACGGTGGTGGCCACCAGCCGGCGCGAGGACTGTCCCGCCTGTGGAGACCGCGCCCCGGTTGAGGCATCCTCTTGAGCATGCTCGGACTGGGAACGCTGACTCGGGTGGCGCGCGAGGTGCGCGCCGACCTGACCGCGGCGCAGGACCGCGACCCCGCCGCCCGCACTGCCGGGCGGGTGGAGATCCTGCTCACCTACGGCGGCGTCCAGGCCCTGCTGTCGCACCGGGTGGCCCACGCCCTGCACGAGGCCGGGCTCCCGCTCGCCCCGCGCGTGGTGGCCAACGCGACGCGGATGGCGACCGGTGTGGAGATCCACCCCGCCGCGACGATCGGCGACGCGCTGTTCATCGATCACGGGGCGGGGGTGGTGATCGGCGAGACGGCGCAGATCGGCGCCAACGTGACCCTGTACCAGGGCGTGACCCTGGGCGGGACCGGCTTCCAGCGCGGCAAGCGCCACCCGACGGTGGGCGACGACGTGGTCGTGGGTTCGGGGGCCAAGCTGCTCGGAGCGATCCAGGTGGGAAAGGGCGCGAAGATCGGGGCCAACTCCGTTGTGATCCACGACGTGCCCGGCAACTCCACCGTGGTCGGCAATCCCGGCCACCCCGTCCGAGTGGACGGCCGCCGCCCCGACGGTCCCGACGCCGACTGGGCTCATCTGCCCGACCCGGTAGCCGACGCGCTGCGCGGGCTGGCGACGCGGGTGAACGAGCTCGAGGGGCTGGTAGCCGAGATGACGGGCAAGCGGCCCGAGCCCGGCGAGGTCACGCCCCTGCGCCGGCCCGGCGGCAGCGATCCCGCGGGTGGCTAGCTCCTAGTAGGCGGTAGTGCGCGTGCGGTGGCGCGGCACCGCCTTGTAGCGCGGGAGCTGCCCGCGGTTCCACAGCCAGGTGTCGAGCACCCGCGGCACCACGGCGAGCCGGGGGGCGATCAGCTCGCAGGCGTGTACGGCGCAGGCGCGGATCTCGCGTTCCTCGCGGCCGGGCGGGAGCAGCTCGCCCGCGTCGATCCGGAGGGCCAGGCCCGGGTCGTAGCGCAGCACGCCGTCCAGTCGCAAGACGTGGGGGACGAGGTTGTCGGCGAAGATCGTCAGCTCGTCGAGGTCGGCGAATTCGGCCACGCCCGCCAGCGTCAGGTCGTTGGGCACGATCTGGGCGCGCTTGTAGAAGCCGGGGTCGGCGAACATCGGCATGCCCTCGACCAGCTGGCGCGCCAGCTCCTGGGCAGAGCCGCCGGCCTGGGCCACCACCTCCAGCGCGCCGCGGCCGGCCAGGAAGGCGCCGAGCTCGGCCAGCGCCCGGGCGTACAGGGCCATCAGCTCGTGGTCGGCGCCCTGGCCCAGCACCGCGGCCACGTCGGACGGCCCCAGGCCGCGCAGCTGCGCAGTCGACCAGGGCCCGCGGGCGCGAAAGGAGTCGGTGAGGGCCGAGGCGATCGTGTTGTAGCCCGAGCGTCCGCCCCGCTTTCGGAGGGTGGGAAACCAGCCCGAGCCGAAGTTGATCGCGTCGAGGGTGAGCGTGAACATCGCCACCTCCTCGGGAGTGCCGTCGAGGAAGTGGCTCTCGGGGTCGAGGGCCGGCGGCGGGCCGGGCTCGATTGCGTCGAGGCGATCTGGATCGATCGAGACGGACTGCGCGCCGGCCGCGATGCGGGCGCACTCGCGCCTGACCTCGTCGCCTATCTCCACGGCGCGAGCTTGGCACGGCTAGCCTCACCCGGCATGCGAAGCCTCCTGACAGCTGCCGCAGTTGCCGCCTGCTCCCTGCTGGCCGCCTGCGGGGGAGGCGGCGAGGGCAAGTCGGACGCCGACCAGATCCGTCAGACCGTCCACGACTACACCCAGGCGATCTACGGCAAGCAGCCCAAGAAGCTGTGCGACGTGCTCGTGACGCGCAAGATCGCGGAAGCGTCCAAGGACGACCGCGCCAAGCAGCTGGACGCCTGCCGCCAGAAGGTGACGAGTCAGGACTTCTCCGGCGCGCCCAAGCCCCAGGGCGTGAAGGTGGACGAGGTGAAGGTAAACGGGGACGAGGCCACCGCGAAGGTGACCACGGGGACCGGCAAGGCGCGCCAGAGCAGCCGCGTGTCCTTCCGCCGGGTCGACGACTCCTGGCGGATCCTGGCCGGGAACTGACCGCCCCCGGCTCTATCCTCGAAGGGGTGAGCTTGACCGCCGAAGGGGCGCCCCAGGCGGACGCCCGCCCCAGCGCCGACGCCCTGCTGGAAGGCCTCAACGACCCCCAGCGCCGAGCGGTCACCCACGGCGAGGGGCCGCTGCTGATCCTGGCCGGCGCGGGCTCGGGAAAGACGCGCGCGCTGACCCGCCGGATCGCCTACCTGGTGGGCACGGGGCAGGCCCAGCCCTCCGAGATCCTGGCCATCACCTTCACCAACAAGGCCGCCTCGGAGATGCGCGAGCGGGTGGAGCGGCTTGTCGGCCGGCGCACCCGGGCTATGTGGGTGATGACCTTTCACGCCGCCTGCGCGCGCATCCTGCGCTCCGACGCCGAGCGGCTGGGCTACACGCGCGGGTTCACGATCTACGACGAGGCCGACTCCGTGCGCCTGGTCAAGCGCTGCATGGATGAGGTGGGCACCGACCCCAAGCGCTTCCCGCCGCGCGGGATAAAGCGCCAGATCTCCGACGCCAAGAACCAGCTGCTGGACGCCGACGGCTACCGGTTGAAGGTGGGCTCCTACTTCGAGCAGACCGCCGCCGAGGTCTACGAGCTCTACGAGCAGCGCATCCACGGCATGAACGCGATGGACTTCGACGACCTGCTGCTGCGCTCGGTGAACCTGCTCGAGCTCTTCCCCGAGGTGCTCGACCGCTACCGGCGCGCCTTCCGGCACGTGCTGGTGGACGAGTATCAGGACACCAACCACGCCCAGTACCGGTGGCTGCGGCTGCTGACCGAGGAGCACCGCAACCTGGCGGTGGTCGGCGACGACGCGCAATCGATCTACTCCTTCCGCGGCGCCGACATCAACAACATCCTCGGGTTCGAGCACGACTATCCCGATGCCGAGGTGGTCAAGCTCGAGCAGAACTACCGCTCGACCCAGACCGTGCTCGACGCCGCCAACGCGGTGATCGCCAACAACCGCGCCCAGAAGCCGAAGCACCTCTGGACCGACCACGGCCAGGGCGAGCCGATCCACCTGCGCGAGATGGAGGACGAGCACGCCGAGGCGCGCTACGTGGCGGGCGAGATCGAGCGCCACGTGGAGGGCGGCGGTTCGCGCAACGACGTTGCCGTCTTCTACCGCGCCAACGCCCAGAGCCGGGTGCTCGAGGACACGTTGGTGCGCTACGGCGTGAGCTACCAGGTGATCGGTGGCACCCGCTTCTACGAGCGCGCCGAGGTCAAGGACGCGCTGGCCTACCTCACGCTGCTGACCAACCCGCAGGACGTCGTCTCCTTCCAGCGGGCGGTCAACTCGCCCAAGCGCGGGATCGGCGACACCTCCCAGGGCCGGCTGGTGGCCCACGCAAACACCATGGGGGAGCCCGTCTTCGACGTCGCTCTGGACGCCGCCGCGGTCCCGGGCCTGGGTGCGGCGGCGGTCAAGGCCGTGGGCCGGTTCATGGAGACGATGGAGAAGCTGCGCGACCAGGCCGACGGCGCCTCGGTGGGCGACCTGCTCCAGGACACCCTGAGCGACACCGGCTATGTCGCCGCGCTGGAGGCCGAGCGAACCATCGAGAGCCAGGGGCGGCTGGAGAACCTCGAGGAGCTGGTGGGGGTGGCGCGGGAATACGACGCCTCGGCCGAGGAGCCCAGCGTGGAGGAGTTCCTCCAGCAGGTGGCGCTGTTCACCGCCCAGGACTCCATCGCCGACGACGAGGGTGTGGTCACGCTGATGACCCTCCACAACGCCAAGGGACTGGAGTACGACCAGGTGTTCCTGATCGGCATGGAGGACGGCGTGTTCCCGCATTCCCGCTCGATCGAGGCGGGCGACATCGAAGAGGAGCGGCGCCTGTTCTACGTGGGCGTGACCCGCGCGCGCAAGGAGCTGTACCTGACCCACGCCCGCACGCGGGCGATGTACGGCGGCCGCGAGTGGAACGTGCCCAGCCGCTTCCTGGGCGAGGTGCCGCCCGAGTTGACCGACGCCGCCGAGCAGACCTCCGCCCGATCGCTGGCCGGCTCCTGGAGCGCGCCGCGGCCCGGCGCCGCCCGGGTGGCCGAGCCGGGTGCCGCCGCGAGCTTCTCGCTGGGCGACGACGTGACCCACGTGCGCTTCGGCGACGGCGTGGTGACCGGCATGGAGCCGGGCGGGCTGGTGGTGGTGCGCTTCTCCTCCGACGGGTCGGAGCGCAAGCTGATGGCCGACTACGCCCCGCTGAAGAAGCGAACGGGTTGAGCGCCCAGATCATCGACGGCAACGCCGTGGCCGCCGAGGTGCGCGAGCGCGTGGCCGCCGCCATCCGGGAGGAGGGCCTCACCCCTGGCCTGGCCACCGTGCTCGTGGGTGACGACCCGGCCTCGGCGGTCTACGTGCGCATGAAGCGCGAGGACTGCGCCGAGGTTGGAATCGAGTCCTTCCACCACGCCCCGGGCGGTGACGTGTCGCGCGACGAGCTGGAAGAGCTGCTGGCGCAGCTCAACGCCCACGAGCGGGTGCACGGCATCCTGCTCCAGCTGCCGCTCCCCGGCCACCTCGACGACGCAGAGATGACCGCGCTGATCGACCCGGCCAAGGACGTCGACGGGCTGACCCCCGTGAACGCCGGCCTGCTGATGCACGGCCGCGAGGGGATGGTGCCCTGCACGCCCACGGGGGTGATGGAGCTGCTCGGCCACGCCGGCGTGGAGCTGTCGGGGGCCAGCGCCGTGGTAGTCGGACGCTCGCAGCTGGTCGGCAAGCCGCTGGCCGCCCTGCTGCTCGCCGCCAACGCGACGGTGACCCACTGCCACTCACGCACGCGCGACCTGGCCGGCGAGTGCCGCCGCGCCGACGTGCTCGTGGCCGCCGCCGGCCAGCGCGGCCTGATCACCGCCGACATGGTCAAGCCGGGTGCGACGGTGATCGACGTGGGCACCAACCGCACCGAGGAAGGCCTGGCCGGGGACGTGGACTTCGACTCCGTACGCGAGGTGGCGGGGGCGATGACTCCGGTGCCCGGCGGGGTCGGCCCGATGACACGGGCGATGCTGCTCGAGAACACGTTGCGGGCCGCTCAGCGCTCCAGGTGACGCTTCAGGTCGCGGACCGCCTGGCCCAGCACGCGGTCGTTGACCACGCGCACCAGCGGCCTGGGTATGCGCATCCCCGGGTCGATGCCGATCGAGACGACGACGGTCGTGCCCTCAGCGGAGGGGTCAAAGCGCCAGCCCCCGCGGAAGTCCCGGAAGTCGCCGCCCAGGTAGGTGCTGTGGATGGCGTATGGGCGCTCGTAGGTGTGCTCGAGCCGGTAGGAGACCGTCTTCACCTTGGCGTCGACCTCGTAGAGCACCTCGCGGCCGAGGCCGTCATCGCCGCGGGAGATCACCTCGCAACGCGACAGGGCGCGCTGCCAGCCCGGCAGCGCCTCGAAGTCGGTCATGGCCGCGAAGCACGCCTCCGGCGTGGCGGCCACCTCGGTCGTCTCGGTTCCCTCATAGAGCCCCACCGCGCCTTGGTGTCCGTGACGCCGGGCGCGTAAACGCCGGTTGGCCCCGGTTCGCTCGGGTAGCGATTCGTCGTGAAGCGACTCGACGGACTCAACGTTCTGGTGACCGGTGCCAGCAGCGGCATCGGCGCCGCCGCGGCGCCCATGCTGGCCTCCGAGGGCGCCGACGTGGCCCTGCTGGCCCGCGGGAGCGGGCTGACCCACGTGGCCGGCCGCGTCCAGGCCGAGGGGGCCCGGGCGGTGGAGGTGCCCGCCGACGTGGGCGACCGCGAGGCGCTGGAGGCGGCGGTGGCCACCGCGGCGCGCAAGCTCGGCGGCCTCGACGTGGTGGTGGTGGCGGCTGCCGCGGCCACGTTCGGGACCTTCGACGAGGTGCGCCCCGAGGACTTCGACCGCTGCATGGCCGTCACCTTCGGCGGCGCGGTGGACACCATCCGCGCTGCGCTGCCCCACCTGGAGGAGACGGGCGGGACATTGGTGGTGGTGGGCTCCGCCGTCGACGTGCTTCCGCTGATCCTGATGGGTCCCTACGTGGCGGCCAAGAGCGCGCTGTCGAGCTTCCTCGACGTGCTGCGCGCCGAGCTGCGGGCCAAGCACTCCTCGGTCACGGTCAGCGAGGTCCGCCCCGGGCCGGTCGACACCCCCTTCTGGCGCCACGCCACCCATCCCGCGGACGTGACGCCTCCGCAGCTCCCGCCGCTCACCGCCTACGCGGCCGAGACGGTGGCCCAGGCGGTGGTGGCCTGCGCCGTGCGCCCGCGCCGGGTGGTCACCGTCGGCGGGTCGATCCTGCTGCTCCAGGCGGCCAACAAGGTGGCCCGACCGGTCTCCGAGCGCCTGCTGGCCCTCGCCGCCCGGGTGGGACGCGGGGCGGCCTCGGGCGACGACGCCACCAACGCGCTGTGGAGCGCATCGGGGGACGGCACCGTGGACGGCGGCCTGTCCGGGCGCCCGAGCCTGTGGGCCGCGGTGCGCCTGGCGGGCTCGCGCCCGAGCCGCTGAGGCGCGTCAGCGCCGGGTAGCCGCGCGGCCGGCTAGGAGCGCCGCCGCGCCGGCGCCGATGGCGATGCCTGCCCGCCGCGCGCGCTCGGGAAGGAGCACGGCCCGGGCCGCGTTGGCACCCGCCGCGCCGTGCACGCCACCGCCGGGGTGGGCCGAGGACCCGGCAAGGTACAGGCCGGGAACCGGGGTCTCGGGGCGCCCGAGGCCGGGCGCGGGCCGA
Organism: Solirubrobacterales bacterium; assembly: GCA_038202855.1. Taxonomy (GTDB): domain Bacteria; phylum Actinomycetota; class Thermoleophilia; order Solirubrobacterales; family Thermoleophilaceae; genus JAAYBF01. The sequence continues at coordinate 22,382 of JBBREO010000012.1, read as the reverse complement.
AAGACCAGCTGCTGGTGGATCTGGGCGGTACCCGAGTTGATCGCCCCGCCGACGAGGTTCGGATTGGCCTGCTCGAGTGTCTTGGGGGTGAACACGTGGCGCTGGCGGATCAGATCGCCGAAGCCGGGCGCGCGCCGCTCGATCTCGGCCTCCATGCGGGCCACGAAGACGTCCACCTCGCGCTCGTCCCAGGCGCCGGTCAGGTCGTCCCCGCCGGCGTCGCCGACGGGCCGCTGGGGCACGTGGGTGTAGGCCCAGGCGGTCTCTTTGCCCTCGGGCTGGCGCGTGGGGTCGGTCATGGAGTACTGGCCCATCACCAGGAACGGCTGGTCGGGGATCACGCTGCGTGTGAGCTGGGTGGTAGTCGTGGACAGCGCGTCCATGTCGTCGGCCACGTGGATGGTGCCGGCTCGTCGGGCGGGCTCCGCCGTCCAGGGGATCGGCCCGTCCAAGGACCAGTCAACCTTGATGGTCGAGGAGTCGTACTGGAAGTTGCGCAGGTCGGCGGCGAAGCCCGCGGGGAGGTGCTCCTCGCCCACCATCTCGAGGAACAGCCGCGGGGCGCCCGTGCCCGCGACCACCGCGGACGCGGTGATCTCGCGGCCGTCGTCGGTGCGAACGCCCACCGCGCGGCCATCGCGGACGAGCACCTCGGGCACCGACACGCCGCACTCGAGGCCGCCGCCATGGCTGCGCAGACGGCGTACGAGCGCGTTCGTGAGCTCCTGGGCGCCCCCCTCGGGCACCGGAAAACCGTGCTGCTGGGCCAGGCCGCACAGGACCCAACCGAACAGCCCGCTTCCGGCCGAGTCGGGGGTCAGGTCGGCGTGCAGGGCATTGCCCGCGAGCAGCCAGCCCGCGCCCTCCCCTTCGAAGCGCTCCTCGGCGAGCCGGCGCACGGGCAGCACACCCAGGCGCGCGAAGCGCAGAAGTCCCGCCGGGCCCAGAGCGGCCGCCAGCCGGGCGCTGCCCTTGACGGGGGGAAAGGGCCGCAGCAGGGCGTCGATGAACGGGCCGCCGGCCTGCTCCCAGTAGGCGTAGAGGTCGCGCCACGCGTCCCCGTCTCCGGAGGCGAAGGTTTCGACGGAGTCGGCGCTCTCGTCCAGATCGGAGGAGATCACGGGGCAGCGCCCGTCGTCCTGGGGGTGGGCCACCGCCAGCGGAGCCTTTCGCCAGCGCAGGCCGTGGGACTCGAGCTCGAGCGACCGGATGGCCGGCGAGGCGGCCGCTAGCGGGTAGAACGAGGAGAAGAGGTCGCTGACGAAACCGGGCTCGGTGAGCTCGGCGCTCTTGACCGCCCCGCCGGGACGGTCGGCGCCCTCGAGCACCAACACCCTCTTTCCCTGCTCGGCCAGCAGGTTTGCGGCCACCAGGCAGTTGTGCCCGGCGCCGATCAGCACCGCGTCGAAATCCCTGTCCATGTCGACTCCGTACCCATCCCTGTGACTTCGACGCCGCCCAGCCACCCGCGCCCGTTTCGCGTCGGGGCGCACGGGTAGCCCCGCTCGCTATGGCCACCAACAAGCGTTTCATGCCGGTGACGCCGGAGCACGTCTGGGACGTGCTGGCCGATGCCGGGCACTACGGGTACTGGGTCGTGGGGTCCAAGGTCATCCGCGACGCCGAGCCGGAGTGGCCCGCGGTGGGATCGAAGTTCCACCACACCGTGGGGGCCGGCCCACTCAAGGTGAGCGATCACACCGAGGTGGTCGCCGCCCAGCCGCCGTACATGCTCGAGCTGCGCGCCAAGGGGCGTCCGCTGGGCACGGCCACGGTGACCATGCGCATGACCGCCCGGCCGCAGGCGGGCGGGACCGACGTTGAGATGACCGAGAACCCCGACAGCGTCTTCGCCTTCCTGTCGCTGAACCCGCTGACCCACCTGTTCACCATCGCCCGCAACGCGGAGTCGCTGATGCGCCTCGAGGAACTGGCCCTGCTCGAGGCCGAGGGCGAGCAGGTGGCCGCATGAGCGTCACCGGCACGCGCGACACCTCGGTCTGGCTGGCCACGGGCTCCGAGAGCCCCCCGCGCCCGAGGCTGGAGGGCGAGGTGCACGCCGACGTCGCCGTGATCGGCGGCGGCATCGTGGGCGTGACCACCGCGCTGATGCTCCAGGAAGCCGGCACGCAGGTGGCGCTGCTGGAGGCCGAGCGCGTGGGCCACGGCGTGACCGGGCTGACCACCGCCAAGGTCTCCTCCCAGCATGGGATGATCTACGCCGATCTGCGCCGCGACTTCGGCGCGGACGGAGCCCGCGCCTACGGGCAGGCCAACCAGGCCGCGCTCGAGTGGATGGCCACGCGGGTGACCGACACGGGCATCGACTGCGACTTCCGCCGCCGCGCCTCCTACGCCTACCTCTCGCCGGGATCCTCCGCCGATCAGGCCGAGCAGGAGGCCGACGCCGCCCGCGAGGCCGGCCTGCCCGCCACCCTGGACGACGAGGTGCCGCTGCCGTACCCCGTCGCCGCCGCCGTGCGCTTCGACGACCAGGCCGAGTTCCACGTCACCAACTACCTGTGGGCCCTGGCGGAGCAGTTCGAGGCGGCCGGCGGGGAGATCTACGAGCACTCGCGGGTGGTGGAGGTCGACACCGACGAGGACTGCCTGGTCAAGGCCCCCACCGGTCGGGTGAAGGCCCAGCGGGTGGTGGTGGCCACCCACTACCCGTTCTTGGACCGCTCGCTGGCCTTCGCCCGCGTGCACCCCGAGCGCTCCTACGCCATCGTCTGCCGGATAAAGGGCGATCCGCCGCCCGGCATGTTTATCTCGGCCGACTCGCCCACCCGCTCGGTGCGCGCCGTTCCGGTCGACGGCGAGGAGATGCTGCTCGTGGGCGGCGAGGGGCACAAGACGGGCACGGGCGGGGACACCCGGGAGCGCTACGAGACGCTCGAGCGATTCGCGCGCGAGCACTGGGACGTGGAGTCGGTCGAGTACCGCTGGTCGGCCCAGGACAACAGCACGGTCGACGGGGCGCCCTACGTGGGCGCCCTGACCCCGCGCAACGATCGAGTCTTCATGGCCACCGGCTTCGCAAAGTGGGGGATGACCGGGGGCACGGCGGCGGCGATGGTGCTGAGCGACCTGTGCCGCGGTCGCGACCACGCGTGGGCCGACCTGTTCGACCCCAACCGCTTCAAGCCGCTGGCCTCAGCCACCAAGCTCGTGGAGGAGAACGCGCAGGCCGGCTACCGGATGGTGCGCGACCGCCTCGTCAACCGCGGCGAGCGCCCGATCGAGTCGCTCGAGCCGGGCGAGGGCGACATCGTCAATCACCGCGGGGAGAAGGTCGCCGGCTACCGGGGCGACGACGGCTCGCTGGTGGCCGTCTCCACCCGCTGCACCCACCTCGGCTGCCAGGTGAACTGGAACACCGCCGAGCGTTCCTGGGACTGCCCCTGTCACGGGTCGCGTTTCGCGCCCGACGGCGGCGTGCTCCAGGGCCCCGCCGTCCACCGGCTGGAGCTCAAGCCGCTCGACTAGGGCCGCAGCGGAGGTAGGCTGCCCGACGATGGACCTGCGCAGGCTGAGGATCGGGGAGTGGGCGACGGCTGCGGCCGGACTGCTGGTGCTCGTGGCCCTGTTCCTGCCCTGGTACGGGTTCGCCGGGGCGACTGCCAGCGGCTGGGAGTCCTTCTCGGTCACCGACGTGTTCCTGGCCCTGGTCGCCTTCGCGGCGATCGCCGTCGTGCCCGTCACCGCCCGGGCGGTCACCGCGTCGCCGGGGATCGCCTACGAGTCGCTCGTGCTGCTCGCGACCCTGGTGGCGTTCGTGGTCACGCTGTTCCGGGTCCTGGACCCGCCCGGCCGAGACCTCTCGCGCGAGGTGGGCGCCTACCTCGGGCTGCTCGCCTGCGCGGGCCTGATCGCCTCGGTGTTGGTGGCCATGCGCGACGAGCGCCTCAGCAAGCCGGGTCAGCTGACCGATCCGACCGGGGCCCCGGTGTCCGCGGCGCCGGAGATCGAGACCCTTCCCGCGCCGCGGCCTTGACCTTCTCGCGGCTGCTACGCGCCGATGCGGTGGCGATGGTCGCCGCGCTCGTGCTGCTGCTGGTGATGGCGATGGACTGGTACTCCACCGCGGAAGGGGACCGGGCGCGCGAGGTGGAGAAGCTGTCCCAGCCCAACACGGGCGGGTCGGGGGGAGAGGCCCAGCGCGAACAGCAGGGGAACGCGCGTCTGGCGGCCCAGGCCGCGGAGAAGAACGCCTGGCGGGCCTCGGGCGGGATCGACCGGGTGATCCTGCTCGCCCTGCTGGCCACGGTGATCACCGCGGTGGCCGCCGCCTGGCTGCGCGCGGCCGGCCGGAGGTTCGAGCCGCCCGCCACGCCGAGCATGGCGGCGGCCCTGTTGGCGGTGCTGACCGGCCTTCTCGTGGCCTACCGGATCATCCAGCAGCCGGGAGACGACTCCTCGAGCACGATCAAGGCGGGCGCCCCGCTGGCGCTCGTGGTGCTCGGCGTGATCGCGCTGGCCGCGCGCGCGGCCCTGGTCAAGGAGCAGGACGGCAGCGCCTGGGCGGCCGAGGCCGACGGCTGACCGTTGGTCGTTTCGAGCCGCGGGCTGCAGGGCAACCGCCCGGAGGGAGGCGTCAACCCAACCGAAGGGACGACCCTAGATGAAGATTCTCCGAGCGATCCTCAACACCATCGTCGACATCGTGATGCTGCCCTTCCGGGCCATCGGGCGCCTGCTGGGCGCGGGTGAGTCGACTGCAAAGGGCGGGCGCGGGGGCCGCCGGCGCTGAGCCGCGCCGGCTCGCCCGGGCCGCCGCGGGCCGGCCCTGGGCTGACGGCGCCTAGAATCGCGCGCCGATGATCGACCGCGAACAGGTCCTCTACGTGGCCCGACTCGCCCGCCTGCGTCTGACCGACGAGGAGGTCGAGCGGATGACCGGTGAGCTGTCCACGATCCTCGAACACATCGAGACGATCGGGACGGTCGACCTCGAGGACGTCGAGCCCACGTCGCACGTGGTGGAGCTCGAGAACGTGCTGCGCCCCGACGAGCCCCGCCCCAGCCTGCCCCGCGACCGGGCGCTGGAGCAGGCGCCCGACAGCGACGAGACCGGCTTTCGCGTGCCCAGCCCGAGCGCGGGCCAATGAGCGACGCGACCGAGCTGACCGGCGCCCAGGCCGCGGGGGAGATCGCCGCCGGGAAGCTGTCGGCGCCCGAGCTGTTCGAGGCCTACCGCGAGCGGGCGGCCGGCGAGGAGCTGAACGCTTACCTGTGGGTGGCCGAGGACGCGCCCGCGGTGCCCGCCGACGCGCCCCTCGGGGGGGTGCCCGTGGCCGTGAAGGACCTGTTCTGTACGGAGGGCGTGCCCAGCCAGGCGGGGTCGCGGATCCTGGAGGGCTACCGCCCCCCCTACACCTCCACGGCCGTTGAGCGTCTGGCCGCGGCGGGGGCGCCCATCCTCGGGAAGACCAACATGGACGAGTTCGCCATGGGCTCCTCAAACGAGAACTCGGGCTTCGGCCCGGTGCTCAATCCCTGGGACACGGGCCGGGTGCCCGGGGGCTCCAGCGGCGGCTCGGCGGCCGCGGTGGCCGCCGGCCTGGCCCCCTGGGCGATAGGCACGGACACCGGCGGCTCGGTGCGCCAACCCGCTTCGCTGTGCGGAGTGGTGGGCCTGCGCCCCACCTACGGCGCGATATCGCGCTACGGCATGATCGCCTTCGCCTCCTCGCTCGACCAGGCCGGTCCGCTCACCCGCGACGTGACCGACTCCGCGCTGCTGCTTCGCCACATGGCCGGTGCCGACCCCTGCGACTCGACCAGCACCGGCCTGCCCGAAGAGGTCGCGCTGCCCTCCGCCGAGCGCCTGGACGGGCTGACCTTCGGCGTGCCCCCACAGCTCACCGGGGAGGGGATCGAGCCCGGCGTGCGCGAGGTCTTCGACGCCACCCTGCGGCGGATCGAGGAGCTGGGCGGGTCGCTGGAGGAGATCGAGCTGCCCCACTCCGAGCAGGCGATCGCCGCCTACTACGTGATCGCGCCCGCCGAGGCCAGCGCCAACCTGGCCCGCTTCGACGGCGTGCGCTATGGCCGACGCGCCAACGGCGCCGGGGACCTGCTGTCGCTGTACGAGCAGACGCGCGAGGAGGGCTTCGGCGACGAGGTCAAGCGGCGGATCATGATCGGGACCTACGCCCTGTCCAGCGGCTACTACGACGCCTACTACGGCAGCGCCCAGCGCGTGCGCACCAAGATCGCCGAGGACTTCCGCGCCGCCTACGAGAAGGTCGACCTGATCGTCACGCCGACCTCGCCGACCGTCGCGTTCGGCCTAGGCGAGAAGACCGACGATCCGCTGGCCATGTACCTGCTCGACTTCTGCACGGTGCCCATGCCGCTGGCAGGGATTCCGGCGATCTCGATCCCCGGCGGCCTGTCCGAGGGCCTGCCCGTGGGAATCCAGCTGGCCGGGCCGGCGTTCAGCGAGAACAGGATCCTGAACGCCGCTTACGCGCTGGAGCAGGCGATCGGCTTCGACGGGAGCGCCGCTCGTGCCTGAGGCCGCCGCGCACTACGAGCCGGTCATCGGCCTGGAGATCCACGTCCAGCTGGCCACGAAGACGAAGATGTTCTGCTCCTGCGCGCTGTCGTTCGGCGAGGACCCCAACACGCGCACCTGCCCGGTGTGCCTGGGCCTGCCCGGCACGCTGCCCGTGGTGAACGCCGAAGCGGTGCACTACGCGCTCATGGTCGGCCTGGCGCTGGACTGCGAGATCGCCCCGCGGTCGATCTTCCACCGTAAGAACTACTTCTATCCCGACCTGCCCAAGGGCTACCAGGTATCCCAGTACGACATCCCGATCTGCGGTCCGGGCCGCCTCGGCGACATCCGCATCCATCGCGCCCACCTCGAGGAGGACGCCGCCAAGCTCGTCCACGCCGGCGAGTCGGGACGGATCCACTCCGCCGACTCCAGCGTGGTCGACTTCAACCGCGGCGGCACCCCGCTGGTGGAGATCGTGACCGAGCCCGACGTGCGCTCGGCTGCCCAGGCCTCGGACTGGCTGCGGCTGCTGCGGGTCACCCTGCGCCAGCTGGGGGTGTCCGACGTGAACATGGAGGAGGGCTCGCTGCGCTGCGACGCCAACGTCTCGATCCGCCCGCAGGGCTCCACCGAGCTGGGCACGAAGACCGAGCTCAAGAACATGAACTCCTTCCGGTTCCTGGAGCGCGGCATCGAGGCCGAGATCGCCCGCCAGGAGTCGATCGTCAGCGAAGGCGGCCAGGTGACCCAGGAGACGCTGCACTTCGACCCCCGGACGGGGTCGATCTCCTCGCTGCGCTCGAAGGAGGAGGCGCACGACTACCGCTACTTCCCCGAGCCCGACCTGGTGGCCCTGGCGCCCACCGAGGAGATGGTCGATCGCGCCCGGGCGGCGCTGCCCGAGCTGCCCGCAGCGCGCGCGGCACGGCTGGAGGGCGACCTCGGCCTGCACCCCGACGACGCCCGCCTGCTGGCGTTTCGCACGGAGCTGGGCGACCTGTTCGAGTCCACGCTGGCCGCCGACGGCTCGCATCCCCGCGGGGTGGCCAACTGGGTGACCGGCGAGCTGCTCTCGCGCCTGGGCGAGCGCGAGCCGGCCCAGACGGCGCTCGAGCCCGCCGCCCTGGCGCGGCTGGTGGCGATGGTCGAAGACGGCGACGTGTCGGGGTCGGCGGCCAAGGAGGTCCTGGGCGTGCTCGTCGAGGACGGCGGTGACCCGGAGGCGATCGTGGAGCAGCGCGGCCTTGCCAAGGCCGGCGGCGACGAGCTGGAGGCTATCGTCGAGCAGGCGATGGCCGACAACGCCGACGCGGTGGAGAAGATCAGGGGCGGAAATCCCAAGGCGATCGGCGCGATCGTCGGCGCGGTGATGAAGGCCACCAAGGGCACGGCGGACGGGGGGGAGGTCCAGCGTCTCGTCCGCGAGCGGATCGAGTCCTGAGGCGGGCATCCTCGATCGGCTGACCGCGCCGATCGTGCAGGCGCCGCTGGCCGGAGGCGCCTCCACGCCCGCGCTCGCCGCCGCGGTGGGCCGGGCCGGGGCACTGGGCTTCTTGGCCAGCGGCTACAAGACGGCCGACGCGCTGGCCGCTGATATCGCCGAGCTGCGCGATCTGAGCGACGCGCCCTTCGGCGTGAACCTGTTCGCGCCCGCCGGTGCCGCGGCCGACCCCGAGGCGGTAGAGCGCTTCGCCTCCCGCCTGCGCGGGGCCGGGCATGAGCCGGGTCAGCCGCGCCACGACGACGACGACTGGGAGGCCAAGCTGGCGCTGCTGGCGGCCGAGCGTCCGGCGGTGGTGTCGTTGACCTTCGGCTGTCCCGACCCCGCGGTGGTCGAGGACCTGCGTGGCGCGGGTAGCGAGGTGTGGGTCACGGTGACCAGCCCGCCCGAGGCCGAGACGGCCCGCGCCGCGGGCGCCGACGCCGTGATCGCCCAGGGCATCGAGGCCGGCGGCCACCGCGCCGCCTTCAGCGAGGCGGGCGACGGCCGCCTGGGCCTGCTGGCCCTGCTCGCGCTGCTGGGGGGTCCGGAGAGCCCGCTGCCCGTCGTGGCCAGCGGCGGCATAGCGACGGCCGCGACGGTCGCCGCCGTGCGGGCGGCCGGGGCCCGGGCGGCGCAGGTGGGCACCGCCTTCATGCTCTGCCCGGAGGCGGGCACGAGCGACGCCCACCGTCGCGCGCTCGCCCATCCGGCGCCCACCCGCCTGACCCGCGCGTTCACCGGCAAGCCCGCGCGCGGGATCGAGAACGCCTTCATGACCGAGCACGGAGCCGAGGCTCCCGGCGCCTATCCGGAGCTGCACCACCTCACCGCTCCTATCCGCGCCGCCGCGCGACGCAGCGGGGAACCCGACGCGCTGAACCTGTGGGCCGGGCAGGCGCACGAGCTGGCCCCCGAGCTGCCCGCTGCCGAGGTGGTGGCTCTCCTGTGCGGGGCCAGCAGCTGATCTGAACGCTTCCCCCGGGGCGTACCATCGAACGGGCACCCCGACGGAAGGAACCTCATGTCGCGACTGATCAGGATGGACGCCAGCGGGCACTCCACGCTGGCCGAATGGAGCCCCGCCGACCAGGCCGCCTTCGACACCGCGGTGAAGGAGTTCCGCGAGCAGCTCGACGAGGGCTACATCGGCGTGCTCGACCACGGCGACGGCCAGGCCAGCCAGGTGCGCGAGCTTCCCCGCGATGCCGACCTGGTGATCATGCGCCGCCCGATCGCCGGCGGCTGACGCTCCCGCCGATGGCCGCAACCGCGACGGAGGCGCACGCGCTCCCCGAGCTCGCGCAAGTCCCCTGGCGGCCGCCGGCGGACCAGTCGTACCTAGGTCGCAACGCCCGCACCTGGCGGCTGTGGACGTTGGCGTACTCGGTCCCGTTCGTGCTGGTGGCGATCGGCCTGCTGGCCGTCACCTGGCTGACCTTTCCCGTCGCCCTGGCCGCCTTGGCCCAGGCCTGGATCATCCCCGAGCTGTACGCCTTCCGCGGCGCCAGCGTGCTTCGCCCCAAGGGCTCGCGCCACGAGCGCAGCGAGCCCGTGGCCCAGGGCCTGCTCGGCGACCTGCTGGGCCACGACGAGCGCGAGCTGCAGCGGCGGACCGGACTGGCGCTGCAGACCGGCGCGCTGGGGATCTGGCTTGTCGGGGAGGCCGGAGCCCTGCTGATTCCCTCCGGTGGCGCGCGGGTGCACTGCTTCTGCGTGTCCGCCACCGACCCCGAGCTGCCTCCGTCGGACCGCGTGGCACACCTGCTGCTGGCTCTGAGAAGCGACGAGCAGGGCTTCGCGACGGTGGCCAATCACGCCTTCTGCGGTGCGCCGTGGCGCGTCCGGCGGCGGCTGCCCGCAGCGATGAGGGCGGGCCTGGACGAGGCCCGCCGCCGCGCCCGCATGCTCTAACGCCCTTCACATTTCCCCGGCGCTAGCCTCGCCTCGATGGCCCACGAGATAGTCATCGCCGGCGGCGGCTTCGGGGGCCTGTACGCGGCCCGCCGGCTGGAGCGAAAGCTCCCCCGCCACAGCGCCCGGATCACGCTGGTGGCCGACCAGAACTTCCTGCTCTACACGCCGCTGCTGCCGGGCGCGGCCGCGGGGTCGCTGGAGCCCCGTCACGTGGTCGTGGCCCTGCGCGAGGAGCTCGACTGGGCCGACCTGCGCCTGGCGCGGGTGACCGGCGCCGACCCGGCCGCCAACCGCCTCCATCTGACCACGCTGACCAACAAGCACGAGACGCTGGCCTACGACCAGCTGATCGTGGCCCTGGGCTCGGTGTCGCGCGTCCTGCCCATCCCCGGGCTGGCCGAGTACGGCCTGGGCTTCAAGAGCCTGGCCGACGCCATCGACCTGCGAAACCGCGTGATCCTGCACCTGGAGACGGCCGAGGCGATGGAGGACCCCGAGGAGCGGCGCGAGTACCTCACGTTCATCTTCGTGGGCGCCGGCTACGCCGGCCTGGAGGGGATCGCCGAGCTCCAGGACTACGTGGCCGACATGCTCGACCGGTACCCGCGCTGCCGGCTCAGCGGGACCCGCTGGATCCTGGTCGAGGCCGCGGATCGGGTGATGCCCGAGATCCCGGCCAGCCTGGCCGAGCTCGCCAGCCAGGAGCTGCGCGGCCGCGGCCTGGAGATCCTCGTGAACACGCGGCTGGACAACGTGGGCGAGCGCAGCGCGCGGCTGTCGACCGGCGAGGAGGTGCCCACCCGGTTCGTGTGCTGGACGGCCGGGGTCAAGCCCCCCGCGGTCAGCCGGCACCTGGGCCTGCCCCTGGACGAGAACGGGCGCATCCGCGCCGAGGCGACCACGCGGGTGGTCGGCCACGACAACGTGTGGGCGATCGGCGACGCCGCCGCCGTGCCCGACCCGGCCCGGCCGGGCAAGCCCTCGCCGCCTACGGCACAGCACGTGATCCGCCAGGGGCGCGTGGTGGCCGACAACGTGGCGGCCACGCTGTCGGGACGGCGCCTGCGCAAGTTCCGCTACCGCACCCTCGGCGTGTTCGTGGACATGGGCCAGCACAAGGCGGTGGCCACCATGCTCGGCGTCCGCCTGCACGGGTTTCCGGCGTGGTTCGCCGCCCGCACCTACCACGTGACCATGATGCCCGGAACCGCGCGTCGGCTGCGGATCATGGCCGACTGGACCGTGGGCCTGTTCTTCGGCCGCGCCTCGGCGCAGCTGGGCAATCTCGGCCATCCGACCTCGCTGGGCGAGTACTCCGAGGAACACCCACGCGGGGGCGACCGGCCGGGCGAGCCCCAGGACGCGGAGTGAGCCCCGCTCCGCCGACCATCGGCGGCCTGACCTTCCGCGAGGGCCGCGCCAGCGACCTCCAGAGCTGCTTCGAGCTCTCCCGCAGGGCGCTGCACGGGATGGCCGAGTCGCTGGCCGTGGAGACCGGGCCGCCGCCGGGGAAGGACGAGCTCGAGCGCGAGTGGCGTCGCCGGCGGCCGCTGCTGGAGTTCGTCAACGCCCAGGAGGGCTGCTTCGCGATCTGCGAGCACGAGGGTCGGCCGGTGGGCTTCGCGCGCACCTGCCGATTCGGCGACATGGAGGAGCTGGCCGAGGTGCACGTGCTGCCCAGCCACTCCGGCCGCGGCATCGGGCCCGCCATGGTGGCCCGCTGCTTCCCGGGCGACCCGAGCCCGGACCTGGGGCGGGTCGCGGTGGCGCCCGGGGTCTCGCGGGCGCTGAACATGCTCACCGACTTCGGGCTCATGCCCGCCGCCGGGCACTGGCACATGCGTGCCCGCACCGAGGAGTACCTCGAGCGTCGCTCGCGGATCACCGACGCTGCCGAGCCAGCCGTCGTGGTGCTCGAGCCCGCCCGGGCGGTGGACGAGTGGGTGCGCCTGGAGCCGCCGGCCATCGGCCACGACCGCGCCGCGCTGCACTCCTTCTTCGCCCGTACGCGCACCTGCCTGGCGTCGGTCGATGAGGCCAGCGGGCAGGCCACAGCACTGTGCTGGGCCGGGTTGGACGACGAGATCGGGCCTGCGGTGGGGGCCAGCTCCGAGGATCTGGTGCCCGTGGTGCTACAGGCGCTCGATCGGGTGGCCAAGACCCAGGAGCCGGCCACCCTCGACGTCTACTGCGCCACCCACTCCTGGTGGCTGCTGCGGCGGCTGCGCAGCCTGGGCTTCGAGGTGTTCTGGCCGATCTGGGTGATGAGCTCGGTGCCGCTGCCGGGCCTGGACCGCTACCTGCCGACGCGGCCGGCGCACCTGCTGTAGGCGCCGGCTGGCAGTCCGGCGGCGCCTACACTCAGAGCATGGGCGAAGCGGTTTCTCAGATCGGGCGCAGGGCGGTCGCCGTCGCGGTCTTGGTGGCCGCGGCCTGGCTGTTTCTGAAGCTGCTGATCGGCGCCGTGACCGCGTTCGCGTGGTTCGCCGTGGTCATCCTCGCCCTGGTTGCGGTGGGCTGGGCCGTCTGGAAGCTCTGAGGCGCCATGGAGGCGCTTGTCATCCTCTTCTTCTTCGGGCTCTCGGCGGGCGTGATCGCCAAGATCAAGGGGTCGTCGTTCTTCATCTGGCTGCTGATCGGCTTCTGCCTGCCGCCGATCGGCACGATCGCCGCAGTCCTCTACCGCAACGACCGGCGCGAGCTGCTGCGGGAATGCCCCAACTGCGGCAACGTGGTCAAGCTCCACGATCAGGTGTGCATGGGCTGCGGGCGCGACCTGGTCTTCCCGGAGGCCCCGGCGACGCGCCAGGAGCAGCTGTTCGAGGCCTGAAAAGGCCTTGGATGCGGGAAAACCGCTGGTAGGATCGAACGTCGCGCCTTCCGGCGCCCCGCGATCCCGAAAGGAGCAGCATGCGAGCAGTCGACGCCATCATGGAGTGCCTCAAGGCCGAGGGCGTCGAGCACGTATTTGGGATTCCCGGCGGCGCCAACCTGCCGACCTACGACGCCCTCTACGACGCGGGCATCCGCCACATCCAGTGCCGCCACGAGCAGGGCGCCGGTCATGCCGCGGAGGGCTACGCCAAGGCCACCGGCCGCGTGGGTGTGGCGCTGGCCACCTCGGGCCCCGGCGCCACCAACCTGGTCACCCCGATCTCCGACGCGATGATGGACAGCGTGCCCACGGTGTTCATCACCGGGCAGGTGCGCACCGACCTGCTCGGCACCGACGGCTTCCAGGAGGCCGACATCTCCGGCATCACGATGCCGATCGTCAAGCACTCGATCATGATCCAGGACCCCCAGGCCATTCCGGAAGCGGTCCACGAGGCGTTCCACATCGCCCGCACCGGCCGTCCCGGTCCGGTGCTGCTGGACGTGCCCCAGGATCTGTCGCGCGCCGACATCACCTACGAGCCCGTCGACTCGGTGAACCTCCCCGGCTACCAGCCGACCACGGAGGGCAACACCAAGCAGATCCGGCTGGCGGCCAAGGCGCTGGCCAACTCCCGCCGGCCGGTGTTCTACGTGGGCGGCGGGGTGATCAACGCCGACGCCTCGAAGGAGCTCGTGGAGCTGTCGACCAGCGACAGGTTCCCGGTCACCTGCACGCTCATGGGCCTGGGCGCGTTCCCGGCGCCGCACGATCAGTGGCTCGGCATGCTCGGCATGCACGGCACGCGCGCGGCCAACTACGCGATGGACGAGGCGGACCTCATCTGCTGCATCGGGGCGCGCTTCGACGACCGCATCACCGGCAAGCTGTCCGAGTTCGCGCCGCGGGCCAAGTTCATCCACATCGACGTGGATCCGGCGGAGATCTCCAAGAACGTGCCGGCCCACATCCCGATCGTGGGCGACGCCAAGCACATCATCCCCAAGCTCAACGCGGAGTACCGGGCGCTGGACACCGACGCGTCGCGGCTCGACGGCTGGTGGGAGCGGATCCGCGGCTGGCGGGAGAAGCACCCGCTGGGCTACGAGCCGGGCGAGGACGGGGAGATCAAGCCCCAGAAGATGGTCGAGGCGCTGTACGAGGCCACGAACGGCCGGGCCGTGGTCACCTCCGACGTCGGCCAGCACCAGATGTGGACGGCGCAGTACTTCCACTTCGACGCCCCGCGCAACTGGATCAACTCGGGCGGCGCGGGCACGATGGGATTCGGCCTGCCCAGCGCCATGGGGGCCAAGGTGGCGCGCCCCGACGACCAGGTGATCTGCATCGCCGGCGACGGCTCGATCATCATGAACATCCAGGAGATGGCCACCTGCGTGACCGAGGAGATCCCGGTCAAGGTGTTCATCATGAACAACGGCTACCTGGGCATGGTCCGCCAGTGGCAGGAGCTGTTCTGGGACCGGCGCTACTCGTCGGTGGAGATGGGCGCGAGCCCCGACTGGGTCAAGCTGGCCGAGGCCTTCGGGGCCAAGGGCATGCTGATCGACAAGGAGGACGACCTCGCCGCCGGCATCAAGGAGTGCCTGGAGCACGACGGACCGGTGGTCTGCGACGTGCGCGTGACCGCCGAGGAGAACTGCTACCCGATGATCCCCGCCGGCTCGGCCGCGCGGGACATGGTGGGCTGAGACATGGGCGAGCCCGGCACCAAGGAAGTGCTGAACCTCGAGGATCTGCAGGCCACGTCCGGCGCGCGCACCGGCCGGCGTCACGTGCTGTCGATCATGGTCGAGAACAAGCCCGGCGTGCTGGCCCGGATCTCGGGGCTGTTCGCCCGGCGGGGCTTCAACATCGACTCGCTTGCGGTCGGCCCGACCGACGACACCTCCATCTCGCGGATCACGCTCACCGTCGACGGCGCCAACCACCCGATCGACCAGGTGACAAAGCAGCTGCACAAGCTGGTCAACGTGATCAAGATCCGCGACCTCGAGCCGGCCGAGGCCGTCTCGCGTGAGCTGGCGCTATTCAAGATCTCCGCCGACGGCGACTCGCGCGGCCAGATCATCGAGTACGCCGAGATCTTCCGCGGGCGGGTGGTCGACGTGCACAAGCGCTCGCTGACCGTCGAGGTCTCGGGCTCGGACGACAAGATCGAGGCCTTCGAGCGTATGTGCCGGCCGTTCGGCCTGATCGAGATGGTCAGGACGGGCGAGATCGCAGTCTCGCGTGGCCGCGGAGCGACTTAGAGGCGGAGGGCCGCTCGCCCTCGACGGGCCCGTTCGGGCCCGGCTAGAGGGACGCGTGCAGAAGGCCGACGTCTTGGCCCGGCGGGTGGGTGAGCGCGCGTTCGCGTCGGTCACGTGGACGGTCGACGCCGAGGTCGATCCGGCGGCCACGGTCATGGCCGCCGCACGCCCCGGCGAGCCGTTCTTCTGCATGGAGCAGCCCGGCCGGGCGGGCTATGCGGTCTGCGCGATGGGGGAGGCCGTTGCGGTCACCCGGTCGGGGCCAGACCGCTTCACCGCCGTGGCCGCCGACTGCCGCCGCCTGGCCGAGCGGATCCTGGGCGACGATCCGGCCGGCGACCCCGGCCGTCCGGCGGGCGCGGGACCGGTGTTCACCGGCGGCTTCGCCTTCGCTCCCTACGGCGGAGCGACGCCGGAGTGGTCGGGCTTCGAGCCCGCCCAGCTCGCGCTGCCCGAGGTGTCGATCGCCCGCCAGGGCGGAGAAGCGCGGCTGACCCTGACCGTGGCCGTCGAGGCAGGCGGCGCGGAGGCGGCGCTGCGCCGGGCCGGCGAGCGCGCCGAGTCTCTGCACCCGGCCGCGATGCCGCTGCTGGATCCCGACCCCGTCGCGCGTCCGCGGGTGTCGGGTGCCGCCGCGCCGTCGCACTACGAGGACGCCGTGCGCCGGGCGGTCGCCTCGATCGCCGCCGGCGAGATGGACAAGGTCGTGCTCGCCCGCGAGGTGCGCGTGCAGACCGGCCGCGAGATCGACCCAGCGCCGGTGCTCGACGCCCTCCGGGCCGGGTTTCCCGACTGCTACTGCTACTGCGTCGGGGGCCGCGGCGCCACGCTGATCGGCGCCAGCCCCGAGCTGCTGGTGCGCCGCGACGGCGCACGCGCCCAGACCGTCGCGCTGGCCGGCACCACCCGCCGCAGCGCCGACCCGGCGGTCGACGACCACCTGGGTGAGCAGCTGATGGGCAGCGACAAGAACCGCAGCGAGCAGGCGATCGTGGCGCGCCGCATCGAGCGCACGTTGGCACCGGTGAGCGTGTGGGTCACGGCGGCCGAACGGCCCGTGCTGATCAAGGTGCTCAACGTCCAGCACCTGGCCACTCCGATCCGCGCCCAGCTGGCCCGTCCCGTGCCCGCCGTGGAGCTGGCCGGGCGGCTGCATCCCACGCCGGCGGTCGGCGCCGAGCCGCGCGAGGCGCAGTCGATGATCCCGGCGCTCGAGGGCCTCGACCGCGGCTGGTACGCCGGTGCGGTGGGGTGGACCGACCTGTCCGAGGACGGCGAGTTCTGCGTCGCCCTGCGGTGCGCGCTGCTGCGCGGCGACGTGGCCCACCTGTACGCCGGCTGTGGCATCGTGGCCGACTCGGTGCCCGCCGAGGAGCTGGCGGAGACAGAGGTCAAGCTGCAGGCGCTGCTGCCGCTGCTGGCCTAGGCGTCTGTTGCGTTGCTTTGTGGGCGCCAGGGCACCTACAACGCAACCAAGTCCCTAGCCACCCGCTCGTAGAGCTCGGGGTGCAGCCGCACGCTGTCGGCGCGGGTGGTGCGCACCTCCACCAGGCCGGGCGTGGCGGCCGCCTCGGCCACCTCCTCGGCGGTTGACGCCAGCCGGTGCTCCATGTCGGCCAGCGCTGCCAGCTTGGCCAGGTCGAGACCCGTCGGGGTGGCCACGTGCTCCTCGTACAGCGCGGGGTCGGCGTGGCCGGGGAGGGGCAGGAAGTCGAAGATGCCGCCGCCGCCGTTGTTCACGCACACCACGGTGAGCTGCACCCCGGCGCGGCGCGCGGCCAGCAGGCCGCCCACGTCGTGGAGGAGCGCCACCTCGCCGATCAGCACCCAGGTCGGCGCGCCCGTGGCCAGCGCCGCCCCGGCCGCGGAGGCCACCACGCCGTCGATGCCGTTGGCTCCGCGGTTGGCGAGGAAGCGCAGCTGCTTCGGCGTACGGGGGAAGAAGGCCTCGACCTCGCGCACCGGCATCGAGGAGCTGCTCCACACGATCGCCCCGTCGGGCAGCACGCCGGCCAGCGCGGCGTAGGCCTTGGGCTCGAAGGGGTCGGGCGCGTCGGCCAGGGCGGGGGGGACCAGCGCGTCCGCGTCGAGCCAGGCGGCCAGCCAGTCCGGGTCGCCGGCGGGAGCGCGCGGGTCCAGGGCGCTGGCCAAGGCGTCGCACGCCAGCCCCGGCGCGGCCGGCAGGAGCGCGGCAGCCTTGCGGGTGGGCTCGTGCCAGGCCTCATGCGGGTCTATCACCACCTGCTCGGCCTGGCCCATCCAGGCGCGCAGCGGCTTGGAGGTGGGGGCGTCGCCCACGCGAAGGACCAATCCGGGCGCGTGGGCGTGGGCGAAGGCATCGTCGCGTAGCAGGACGTCGTAGTGGGCAACCACCTGGCCGAGGTCGTGCGTCCCGCAGCGCACGCCCGATGCGGGCTCGGCCAGCACGGGCCATCCACACCGCGCGGCCAGCCGCGCCACCGGCCGGGCGATGGGGTCGGTGGTCGGCCCGCACACGATCGCCCCCCGGGGCGTCGCGGCCATCCGCTCCACGAGCCGCTCGGCCTCCTCGCCGGCGAGCGGGCGCGGGTGGTCGCGCGCCTGGGTCCACGGCGCACCGTCGGCGCGACCCCGCCAGTCCTCGGCCGCCAGCTCCTCGACGGCCGGGGCCAGCGGCTCGCGCAACGGCAGGTTGATGTGCACCGGCCCGGGCCGCCCGCCGGCCGCCGTCCACCAGGCCCGGCACGCGGTGGCCCGCACGTGGGCGTTCCAGTCGGGCCCCGGATCCGAGTTGCCGAGCTCCACGAACCACTTGGCGGCCGACCCGTACAGCTTGATCTGGTCAATCGACTGGCCGGCGCCCACGTCGCGCAGCTCGGGCGGCCGGTCGGCGGTGAGCACGATCAGCGGCACGCGCGCCTGCCACGCCTCCACCACCGCGGGCATGAGGTTGGCGGCGGCGCTGCCCGACGTGCAGGTGACCGCCACCGGGCGCCCGGACGCCTTGGCCATGCCCAGCGCCACGAAGCCGGCGGCACGCTCATCGATCACCGACACCGCCTCGATCCGCTCGTGGCCGGCCAGCGTCAGCACGATCGGCGCGTTGCGCGAGCCCGGACACGTGACCGCGTGGGTCATTCCGCAGCGGACCAGCTCGTCGACTATCGCCTCGACCGGCGCGTAGGTGCGGTTGGTGGGCATCATGTGCGCGATGGCCGCCTCCGCGACCGCCCCGGCCCTGGTGATGCTGCCGGGCTTCATGCAACCCGCCGACGCCTGGGCGGCGGTGGCCGAGCGGCTGCCCGAACGCTACCCCAGCGTATTGCTCGACCACCGCGAGCACTCCTTCGAGACCCGTCTGGCCGAGATCGCCGGGGCGGGCCGCGGGGCGGTGCTGTGTGGCTATTCCCTCGGCGGGCGCCTGGCGCTGCACGCGGCGCTGCGCGACCCCGGCACCTACGCGGGGTTGGTCACCGTGGGCGTCTCCGCGGGGACCGAACAACAGCACGCCCGAGCGGAGCGCGCCCGCGCCGACGACAAGCTCGCCGCCTGGATCGAGACCCAGCCGATCGAGGCGATCGTCGACGTATGGGAGCGGCAACCGCTGTTCGCCGACCAGCCCGAGCCGCTGATCGAGGCCCAGCGCCCCGGGCGGCTGGCCCAGGACCCGCGCTCGCTGGCCTTGATCCTCCGCACCGCCGGACAGGGGGCGCTCGAGCCGGTGTGGCAGCGCCTGCACGCCCTCTCCATGCCGGTGATGGCGATCGCCGGCGTCCGCGACGAGCGCTACTCCGACGCCGCCCGCCGGATCGCCCGCTCGGTGCCACACGGTCGCGCCGAGATCGTGGAGCACGCCGGCCACGCGCCCCAGCTGCAGCAGCCCGAAGCGGTTGCGGCGCTGCTAGTGGACTTCCTCGACCAAGACGTCGGCCAGCGCGGAGTCTGAGACCTCCACGCCCAGGCCGGGCCCCTGGGGAACGGCCATCAGTCCCCGCGACGGCGCGGGTAGCGCGCGGGCCAGCTCGGCGTCGAAGAGCTCGAGGGTGGCGAGCCCGCAGGCCATCGCGAGGCTCTCCGACGACGCCAGCTGCAGGGCGGCGGCGATACCCCAGGGGCCGTCCAGCGTGCTCGACAGCCAGGCGGCCATCCCGTGCTCGCGGGCGGCGCGCAGCGCCTCGCGCGCCGGGCCGAAGCCGCCGCTGCCCGAGAGCTTGATGTTCACCGCGTCGCAGGCACCCAGCTCGGCCGCGGCGAGCACGTCGTCGGCTCCGGCGATCGATTCGTCGGCGGCCACGGGCACCTCCACCTGCATCCGCACGGCGGCGATCTCCTCCAGCGTTGGGCATGGCTGCTCGACCAGCTCCAGGTCCAGCGGCGCCAGCTCGCCCACGGCGGCCACCGCCTCCTCCACCGTCCAGGCGGCGTTGGCGTCCACGCGCAGCGCCGGCCACGGCCCGACGGCGGCGCGGACGGCGGCCACGCGGTCCGCGTCGTCGTCCAGGCCGACCTTGACCTTGAAGCACGAGTAGCCGGCCTTCAGCCCCTCGGCGGCCGCGGCGGCCACCTCGTCCGGGGGACCCGCGGGCAGCGTCATGTTCACGGGGATCTGGTCGTTGAACGGCTCGCCCAGCGGACGGCCGAGGCGCCGGCGCTGGAGGTCGAGCTCGGCCAGCTCCCAGGCCGCCCGGGCCTGGGGCGGGGCGCCGCGGTGCGGGGGTCCCGAACGCAGCGAGTCCATCACCTCGTCCACGCTCACCCCGTCGTAGGCCTCCAGCGGCGCGGCCTCCCCGAAGCCCGTGGTGCCGTCGTCGTCCTCGAGCCGGATCACCACCAGCTCGCGCTCGGCCAGCACCCCGTTCGCGGTCACGAACGGCTGGCGCAGCGGGATCGCCAGGCGCAATACCGACCGCTGCCTCACGACAGCAGCACGCCCGCCGCCAGCAGCGCGGAGAAGACGGCCAGCAGCCGGCCCGTGTCGGCCAGGGCGCCGTTCAGCGCGGGGCCGTCGGTGCGGGTGGCCACGGTCGCGCGCAGCTTCACCGCCAGCGGCAGCGACAGCAGCGGCAGCAGCGTCCACCAGCTAAGGCCGCCGGCGAGGGGGATCGCCGCGCACGCCGCGAAGCTCAGGACCAGCATCGCGTCGAAAAGCCGCCGGGCGCCCGGGCGGCCGAGCTTCACGGCCAGCGTGCGCTTGCCCGCGCGCCGGTCGGTGTCGACGTCGCGCACGTTGTTGACCACCAGGATCGCCGCGGCCAGCAGGCCGACCGGCACCGACAGCGCGAACGCCTCCCAGGGCAGGTCCTCGGTCTGCACGTAGAAGGAGCCCACCACGGCCACCACGCCGAAGAACACGAACACGAACAGCTCGCCCAGACCGGCATATCCGTAGGGGCGCGGGCCGCCCGTGTAGAGCACCCCGGCCAGGATCGAAGCGGTCCCCACCACGAGCATCTCCGGCCCGGCGATCACGGTGAGCACCACGCCGGCTACGCAGGCCACGCCGAAGGCGACGTAGGTTCCCATCAGCACCCGCCGCGGCGGCATCAGCCCGCCGGCGGTGACCCGCACGGGCCCCAGCCGGTCCTCGGTGTCCGCTCCGCGGCGGGCGTCGGAGTAGTCGTTGGACAGGTTGGTGCCGATCTGCAGGAACACGCTGCCCACGAGTGCGGCGATGAAGGCGACCGGCCCGAAGTCGTCCACCGAGACGGCCAGCGCGGTGCCCACGAGGACGGGCGCCACCGCGGCCGGCAGCGTGCGCGGGCGCGCAGCCGTGATCCACAGCCGAGGAGTGCCTCGTGCGCGCGCGCCGCGCGCTTCGCGGGAAGGATTCAAGGCCGCTTGGGGAACTTGGCGAAGTCCGGCGCGCGCTTCTCGCGGTAGGCGTCGCGGCCCTCCTGGGCCTCTTCGCTGCCGTAGAAGAGCAGGTTGGCGTCGTGGGCCAGCTGCTGGATGCCCGAGAAGCCGTCCTCGGTGGCGTTGAAGGACGCCTTGAGCAGCCGCAGGGAGAAGGGCGACAGCTCCAGCATCCGCCGACACCACGCCACGGTCTCCACCTCGAGCTCCTCGAGCGGCACCACGGTGTTGACCAGGCCCATCTCGCGCGCCTCCTCGGCGTCGTACTGGCGGCAGAGGAACCAGATCTCCTTGGCCTTCTTGGGCCCGACGAGGCTGGCCAGCAGGCCGGCCCCGAAGCCGCCGTCGAACGAGCCCACGCGCGGACCGGTCTGGCCGAAGCGGGCGTTGTCGGCGGCGATCGTGAGGTCGCAGACCACGTGCAGCACGTGGCCGCCGCCGATCGCGTAGCCGGCCACCATCGCCACCACAGGCTTGGGCAGCCGGCGCATCTGCACGTGCAGGTCGGTCACGTGGAAGCGCCCGACCTCGTCGCCCTCGCTCATGTAGCCCGTGTCGCCGCGGACGCGCTGGTCCCCGCCCGAGCAGAACGCCAGCGGCCCCTCGCCGGTGAGCACGACCACGCCGACGGAGGTGTCGTCGCGGGCCCGCTCGAGGGCGGTGGAGACCTCGATCAGCGTCTGGGGACGGAAGGCGTTGCGCACCTCGGGGCGGGCGATGGTGATCTTGGCGATCCCCTCCGCCGTCTCGTAGCGGATGTCCTCGAAGTCGCCCGCGGCCGTCCAGTCGGCCCCCGGGGCGATAGTCCGGCGCTGCTGCTCTTCGGTCCAGGAGGGCGAGGAGGCCATCGGCCGCCGTACGATAGTTCCCCTGGACGAGTGGCTCACATCGGCGGCGCGGGCCTGGCCCGACCTTCCCGCGGTCGAGGCCGACGATGGCGCCATGACGTACGCCGAGCTCGACGCCGCGGCCACCACCGCGGCCCGGCGCCTGATCGCGCTGGGGGTGGGGCGGGGCGACCGCGTGGCCACCACCCTCGCGCCCGGCCTCGAGTTCGCCGCCCTGGTCCACGCCCTCGCCCGCCTGGGCACAGCCCTGGTTCCGCTGAACACGCGCCTGCCGGCAACCGAGCAGCGCCGCCAGTACGAGCTGGCCGGGGCGAGGCTGCTGGTCGACTCGCCGCTGATGAACGGGTTCGAGGTCCAGCTTCCCGCCGCGGGCGGACTCGACCCCGACGCCGTGCACACCGTCCTGTTCACCTCGGGGACGTCGGGCGAGCCCAAGCCGGTGGAGCTCACGGTGGGCAACCACGAGGCCTCGGCCGCGGCCTCTGCCAGCGTGTTCGAGCTCGAGCCAGGCGACCGCTGGCTGGTCCCGCTGCCGCTGTTCCACGTCGGCGGGCTGGCCGTGTTGGTGCGCACGGCCCGGGCCGGGGCAACCGCGGTGCTGCCCCGCCGCTTCGACGCCCACGCCGTGACGGCGGGGCTGGAGGCCGGT
>JBBREO010000011.1:0-46192 GCA_038202855.1 Solirubrobacterales bacterium | reverse complement strand
AGACCAGCGACTCCTCGTCGAGGCCGTGCTCGTCCACCACCATGTCGCGGATGCGCTGGGCGATCTCGACCTTGCGGTCGCGCGTCTTGGCCATGCCGACCTCGTCGATCGTCAGGGCGATCAGCGCGGCCCCGTGGGCCTTGACCAGCGGCACGACGGTATCGAGCTTCTCGCGGCCGGCCTCGAGGTTCACCGAGTTGACGATCGCGCGGCCGGGTGTCTGCTCCAGCGCGCGCTTCATCACGGCGGGCTCTGTGGAGTCGATCTGGAGCGGGGCGGGTAGCGAGAGCGAGACCCGCTTGGCCAGCTCGCGCATCTGCTCGTCCTCGTCCTCGCGCTCGGTGAGCGCCACGCACAGGTCGAGCACGTGCGCCCCGCCCTCCACCTGGTCGGTGGCGATCTGCAGCAGGCCGTCGTAGTCGTCCTCGAGCAACAGCGCCTTCGCGCGGCGCGAGCCCTGGGAGTTCACGCGCTCGCCGACGATGGTCGGCGCGGGCTCCTGGGCGAGCGCGGTGGCGCTCATCATCGAGGAGACCATCAGCGGGCCGCCCCTCTCGGGCCGCGGGCCGTTCTCCCGGCCGCCGACGCGGTCGACGATCGCCGCGATGTGCTCGGGCGTGGTGCCGCAGCAGCCTCCCACGATCGACACACCGCTCTTCTCCACGAATTCCTGGAGGGCGTCGGCCAGCGGGTCGGGCTCGGCCGGGAAGATGGTCTCGCCGTCGGGACCCTGGAAGGGGATGCCGGCGTTGGGGATGCAGTGCACCGGTACCGTCGCGTTCTGACCCAGATAGCGGATCGCGTCGCGCATGTCCTCCGGGCCGGTCGAGCAGTTCAGGCCGATCACCTGGACGTCGAGCGCGGTGAGGGTGGTGAGCACCGACTCGATGTCGGTGCCCAGCAGCATCTTGCCGCCATTGGGCAGCAGCGAGACCGAGGCCTGGATGGGCAGCGTGCGACCGGTGGACTTGAAGGCCTCGCGGGCGCCGAAGATGGCGGCCTTGACCTCCAGGATGTCCTGGGCGGTCTCGATGATGATCAGGTCGGCGCCGCCGTTGACCAGGCCCTCGGCCTGTTCGGTGAACACCTCGACCAGCTCCCCGAACTGGATCTTGCCCAGCGTCGGATCGTCCGAGGCGGGCAGGTGGCCGGTGGGGCCGATCGAGCCGGCCACGAACTTGTCCTCGCCGGCGGCCTTGCGGGCGATCTCGGCAGCCTTCTGGTTGATCTCCACCGTATGGTCGGCCAGCCCCCACTCCTCGAGCTTGATCCGGCTTGCCTGGAAGGTGTCGGTCTCGAGCACGTCGGCGCCCGCCTCGATCATCGAGGTGTGCACGCCCTCGATCACGTCGGGGCGGTTGAGCACGAGCGCCTCGTGGCACTTGCCCTGGAGGCCCATGTAGTCCTCCTGGGTGAGGTCGAACTGCTCCAGGGTCGCGCCCATCCCGCCGTCGAAGACGACGACGCGCTTGCGGACGGTCTCTAGGTAGTCACGGGGCATCAGGCCAGCTTACTACAACCTTGACACGACTGTGTGAAGGTTGGGGGCTGGCTAGTACGTCTCTGCTTCGGCGCCCTCGCGCCCCCGCCGGGCGCTGCCGGCCAGCTGCACGGGGGTCGCGTGCAGGGCGCTCATGCGCAGGTCCTTCCACGACATGCCCTCGCGCACCAGCGCCGGCATCCCGAGCCCGACCGCAGTGGTGATCTCCACCGCTTGCAGGATGATCCCGTAGGCCAGGGCATCGGTGTGCCCCACCCCGTAGGCCGACAGCACGGCCACGCATGCCGCCTGGAAAACGCCCAGGTTTGAGGGCGTGGCCGGCAGCGCGGCGGTCACGTTGACCGCGAACAGGACGGCGGCGGCTGCGCCGATCCCGGCGTGGCCGCCGAGGCCCAGGGCCACGAGCAGCGCGTAGCAGGCCATCCACTGCACGGCCCAGGCGGACAGCTGGGCGATCGTGGCCCAGGCGCCCAGCCGCGGATGGCGGAAGACCTCCAGCCCGGAGCGCACCTGGACCATCGCCCCGCGCGCGGTGGCCAGCGACTGCTGCACGCGCACGAACCGCGACGGCTTGCCCTTCCGCAGCAGCGCGGGCGCGGCGACCAGGCCCAGGATCACCACCAGGGGGGCGATCGTGGCGAACACCAGCGCGTCCTCGCCGCCGCGGAAGATCCCGACGGTGGCGAACATGACCGCGCCCAGGATCGCCAGGGCGAGCAGGTTGAGCAGCGTCTGGGAGACCAGTGTGCCGAGCACCACCGGCAACCTGTCGCGCACCCGCCCGGCGCGCCGGGCCACGATCAGCGCGCGAGAGGGCTCGCCCAGGCGGGCGGGCAGGGTGGCCGACATGAACACGCCGATCATGGTTCCGCGAGCTGTGTCGCGCCGGCGAAGACGGACGCCCGGCAGGGCGGCGCGCAGGATCGCGTGCCAGGCCTCGGCGCGCATGAGCATGGACAGGCACATGAGCGCGAAGGCGACGATCACCCATACCGGGGTGGCCGCCACCACGGCGCGCCCGATCGACTCCATCCCGATCTGCTGGACGGCCAGCCCGGCCAGGCCAACGCCCGCGATCGTCGCTCCGGGCACGGCCGCCCGGCGGGCCAGCCGGGCGGCGCGGCGGCGGCGCGTGGGCGGGGCGACCGGCTCGATCGAGGGCATCCGCTGCGGTCTGACGACCGGGCGGCCGTCGGCCTGGGCCAGTCCCAGCCTCCGGACCGCGGCGGCCTTGCGCGAGACGGGCAGCGACTGGGCCACCGCGTCCTCGTAGGCCCCGGCGACCTCGCGGGCCACGTGGGGCCAGGAGAAGCGCTCCGCGCGCTCGGCGGCGGCCCTTGCCATCGCCGCGCGCCGGGCCGGCGTGACGGCCAGCGCCCGCAGGGCCTCGCCCAGGGCGGCGGGGTCGCCCGGGGGCACCAGCAGGCCATCTACGCCGTCGCGGACCACGTCGCGGTAGCCGACGATGTCGGACGCGACCACCGGCGTCTGCGAGGCGAAGGCCTCCGTGAGCACCATGCCGAAGCTCTCGCCGCCCAGCGACGGTGCGCAGAGCAGGTCGGCCTGGCCCAGCAGCCGCCACTTCTCGTCCTCGCTCACGCGGCCGGCCACTCGAATGCCCTCGGACTCCATAAGCATCGGCTCCACCTCCTCCGCCGTGGCCCCGGCCACTGTCAGGCGGGCGGACACGCCGGCGCTGCGCAGCGCCTCGAACGCCCGCAGCAGCACGGGCAACCCCTTGCGGGTGTCCGCGCGGCCCACGTACAGGAGCTCGAGGGGGCCATCAGAGGGGCGCGCGGTCGGACTGGCGGCCGAGAGATCGACCCCGTTGGGCACGATCCGGTAGCGACCACCGTAGAAGCGCTCCGCCGTCCAGCGGGCGGCCTCGGACACGGCCAGACGCACGCCGAGCTTGTTGTAGAGCCGCCGCGCGCCGATCACGTTGGCGGCGAACCCGTTGGCCACGTGGTTGCGCGAGTAGCAGTGGAAGGTGCCGACCAGGGGCACGCGCGAGGCCTCGGTGGCGAAGATGGAGACGAACGGGACGTTGGGCTCGTGGACGTGGATCACGTCGTAGCCGCCGTGGCGCAGCTCGCGGCCCAGCGTGCCCACCGCCTGGGTGGAGATGCCGAGGTTCGAGACGGCGCCGTTGGCGGGAAACCCGACCGACCGGCCGAGCGAGATCAGGTTCTCGGGCAGGGGACGGCGATCCGGCGAGGCGCCGCGATGCATTACACGTGCCAGACGGTCGTCGGGGTCGTACGGGGCCATGATCCTGACGTCGTGGCCCTGGCTCTCCAACTCACGAGAGAGAGCCTCGACGTGTCGCCCTACGCCGCCGGGATACGTGTACGAGTAGGGGGAAACGAGCCCAACGCGCACGCGGCCATCGTAGACCAAGGTCCGGAATGCGCCACACTCGGGGCGTGGCCCAGCGCAACTTCGTGAAGTTCACCTTCATCCGCGTGCTGCCCGAGTGGCGCCGCCGCGAGGCCGAGGAGCGGGCACAGGACAAGCGCGAGTTCGCCGCGGCCTGCCGGGAATTCGGCGAGGACCACCTCCTGCGCGCCTACTCGCTCGTGGGGACCCGCGGGGACTGCGACCTGATGGTGCGCACCCTGGCGCCGTCCCTGGAGCCGATCCACGACTTCCACGTGCTGCTGAACCAGAGCGGGCTGATGCGCTACGCCGAGGTGGCCTACTCCTACCTGGCGATGACCAAGGAGTCCGTCTACTCCGAGGAGGAGACGCCGCTGGAGCCGCGGCCCGGGTCCGACGCCAAGTACCTGATCGTCTACCCCATGTGGAAGAAGCGCGAGTGGTACCTGCTCGACCCGAGCGAGCGCTGGCGGATCATGCAGGGCCACATCGCGACGGGACGCCGCTACAGCGGCATCGACATCAACACGGCGTACTCGTACGGCCTCGACGACCAGGAGTTCGTGGTCTCGTTCAACGCGGACGAGCCGGGCGAGTTCCTCGACCTGGTGCAGGAGCTGCGCTCGACCGAGTCGAGCGCCTACACGGAGTCCGAGACCCCCATCTTCACCTGCATATCGGCCTCGCCGCAGCGGGCGCTGGACGCCCTGGACGGCGGCGTGCCGGTCAGCGCGTCGAGCGGCTAGCTGCCAGGCCCGTAGACGGTCAGGCTGCCCGGCGCCTGGGTCTCGAGCGGGTTGCTGTGGTCGACCATGCCCATCGACATGTGGTGGCGCAGCAGGAAGTCGACGAGCTCGTTGGAGCTGCCGTGGGCCTGCGTGTAGAGGGCGGTGAGCACATCGCGCGGGTATTCCGCTGACGCGATGCTGCGGATCAGGGAGTCGTCGGCGGGCCCGGCGCCGCTGTACACGTTCGCGTAGGGGTTGCCCCTCACCTCGTGGTCGATCTCGCTGATGCTCATCGGCTGGCCGGCCTGCTTCAGGCCGTACTGCAGCCGCTCGAGCGCCTGGTGGCGCAGCGTCTCCAGATCGCCCTCGCTGAAGTCGAGCTTCACGTCCTGGTTCTTGTCGACGTTGTCCTCGCTGCCGCCGTGGATCCCGCTGAGGGGGCCGACGTAGGACTTGTCCAGGTTCTGGAGCAGCAGGCCGTAGGAGTGGCCGGTCTCGGTGCCCCGGGCGTCGGTGGAGGCCTTCTCGACCAGCGTCACGTCGCCGTTTCGCCCGGTCATGTTGTTGTCCACGGTGCCGTCGGGGTGGCGTGCCTCTGTCACCTGGCCCTCCACGCTGGTGCCGCCGCGCTCGATCTTGATCGGGCCGGCATGTAGCTCCAGCGAGGAGCCGCCCGACCACGACGCGGTCTCGCCGTTCGATGCGTCCTCGACGCCGGGCGTGTTGGGCTTGTCCACCGCCGGCACGCGCCCCTCGGCCACGAAGCGCTGGTAGGTGTCCCACCCCGCCTTGGTGCCCAGGTTGAGGTCGACCGAGCGAAGCTTGCCGTCGCCGAACTCGTTGGACATGCTCAGCCCGATTCCGAGGTCGTCGGTGCCCAGGCCGAGCTTGAGGGCGTTCTTGACCACGTTCTCGTCGCCCACGTACACGCGCGCCGTGTCGCTGTCGACCTTCTCCACGCCCGCACTCACCCGCCGCGAGTCGGTGTAGTCCAGCGCCCCTTGCAGGCCGCGGTAGGTCGCCTTGCCCTCGCTGCCGTCGTAGTCCTCCTCGCGCAGCATCAGGCCGTCGCCCGGCTCCAGCGACCTGGGGTCGATCGGGTTGGGGGCCGGCTGGCGCCCGCTGGAGATGTCGTCCGCCCGGCCCGAGTCGACGGTCACCTGGTAGGTCTGGCTGTGTCCCAGGTAGGCCGAGAGGCCGAGCTCCACGCCCCTCCTGGTCTCCGTGCTCCCCTCGCCGGTGACCCTCAGGTCGGTGCTCACGCTCAGCGAGGTGCGGCGGTTCCCGTCGTCGCTGAGCACGGGGTCGGTGCGCCCGCTGGTCTCGGTCAGCCCGGCCTCGACCTTGAAGGAGCCGGTGCTCTTGGGCTCTGCGCCGGGGGCGGCCGCGGGGGGCTCGGTGGTCGGCCCGGGCCGGCAGGAGCCCTTGGCCATGACGAGGTCCTCGGTGCAGGTGATCGACAGGGTGCCGGGGAACGAAAGTCCCACCGGCCGCTCACCCTCGGCGATTGACGGGCCGCGCGTGGCGGGCTGGGGCTGGAAGCCGATCTGGGGCTGCTCGATGCCGTGCTTCTTGTTCCAGGAGTCGCGGATCGAGGCCTGATCGTCGGGCGGCAGGTGGTGATAGGTGAACGAGTCCATCCCGTACTGCTGGGGGCGCAGCGCCGCGGGCGGCGGCTTGGGATCCGGCTGGGCCTGCGGCTTGGGCGCGTACTTGGCCTCGTAGCTGCCCCGGATCGAGGCCTGATCGTCCGGCGGCAGGTGGTGATAGGTGAACGAGTCCATCCCGTACTGCTGGGGGCGCGGAGGCGCCGGCTGGGGCTTGGGGTCCGGCTGGGCCTGCGGCGTCGGGTCTGGCTGGGCCTGCGGCTTCGGGTCTGGCTGGGCCTGGGGCTTCGGGTCTGGCGCGGCCTGGGGCTTGGGGTCTGGCTGGGCCTGCGGCTTCGGAGCGTGCTTGGCCTCGTAGCTGCCCCGGATCGGGGCCTGATCGTCCGGCGGCAGGTGGTGATAGGTGAAGGAATCCATCCCGTACTGCTGGGCGCGCGGAGGCGCCGGCTGGGGCTTGGGGTCCGGTGCGGGCTGGCGCTGTGGCTCGGGCGCGGCCTGGGGCCGCGGCGTAGGCGAGGGCTGCGGCGTGGGCTCGATCCGCCGCAGCTGGGGCGCCGGGGCCGGATCCGGCCGCCGCGCCGCCGGCGCAGCCGCCGCGGCCCCGCGCTGGGCCGCAGGGGCCTGGTCGTCGTGGGTCGAGCGTTGCGGCTGGGGAGGCGGGTCGGCCTTGGGCTTGGCCGCAGGCCCGCCGCAGGCGCAGACGGGCATGGCGACGGCCGTAGCGGCCAGCGGCAGGCTGAGCGCGATGCCGAAGCCGGCGGCGGCGACCCGCCGGCCGGTCACATCGGGACGAAGAATGGGGGCGTCGCCGGAATGCCTATCCATGGCAGGGAAGTTCTGCCCACCTTCCCCGCCGGACGAAACCTCGTGTGACGGGGCTCAGGCCGAGGAGCGGCTGACGTCCAGCATCTCGCCGATTCGCGTGAGCTTGACCCGCGGCCGGCCCAGCGGCTCGCCCGCCGCCTTCTCGGCGGCATCGATCGCCTCCCAGCCCGCGTAGGTGACGAGGTCGGGATTGCGCTCGGCGATCAGGGCCTCCACGGCGGCGGGGTCCGGGGCCTCGGGCTCGAGCAGCCGGCCCTCGGCCAGGTCCTCGAGCAGGTGCTCGACCGTCTCCTGGGCGTCGCGCTTGTTGGTTCCGATCACTCCCGACGGCCCCCGCTTGATCCACCCGGCCACGTACTCACCCGGGATCGATGTCTGCTCCGCCGGACTCATCACCCGCCCCTCCTCGTTGGGGATGGTGCCGTGCCACTCGTCGAAGGGCACGCCCTCGATGGCCACGCCGCGGTAGCCGATCGAGCGGAACACCAGCCCGGCCTCCAGCGTCTCGTGCTCTCCGGTGGCCTGGGCACGCAGACGGCCGTCGCCTCCGTGCTCGAGCTGGTTGCGCACCAGCTCGATCGACTCCACCCGCCCGTCGCCGTGGATGGCCACGGGCGAGCGCAGGAAGCGCAGCACCACCCTCCGGCGCTTGCCCTCCGGGGTGCGGCCGGCGTAGTCGTTGAGGATCTCCACGTTGCGCCGGGCCGTGATGTCACCCTCGCCCTCGATGGAGTGGACGCTGTGCTCGTCGAGCTGCATGTCGTCGGGGTCGACGATCACGTCGGCGTCGGTGAGCTCGCCCAGCTCGCGCAGCTCCGGGTTGGTGAAGGCGGCCTGGGCGGGGCCGCGGCGCCCGACGATCACCACCTCCTCCACCCCGCTCTGGGCCATGGTCTCGATGGCGTAGTCGGCCGTGTCGGTGCCCTCGAGGTCCTCGCGCGGGAGCACGAGCATGCGGGCCACGTCCATGGCCACGTTGCCGTTGCCGATCACGACGGCGCGCTTGGCCGACAGGTCGAACTCCAGGTCGCAGAAGTCCGGATGCGCGTTGTACCAGGCCACGAAATCCGTGGCCGCCCAGGAGCCGGGCAGGTCCTCGCCCTCGATCCCGAGGCTGCGGTCGGTCTGCGCGCCGACCGCGTAGACCACCGCGTGGTAGTGGCGCTTGAGCTCGGCGTGGGAGATGTCGCGACCCACCTCCACGTTGCCCATGAAGCGAAAGCCCTCCTTCGCCGCGGTCTTCTCGTACACGCGCGTGACCGACTTGATCTTGGGGTGGTCGGGCGCGACCCCGGCGCGGACCAGGCCGAAGGGGGTGGGGAGGCGGTCGATCAGGTCGACCTCGACGGTGACTTCCTTGGCCGAAAGCAGATGACCGGCGGCGTAGAAGCCGGCAGGTCCCGAGCCGACGATCGCGACTCGGAGGGGATGCTCGGGTGTGCCCGCGGAGGTGGCCATTGGGAGGCTGGCCGCAGCCCGGTGCGTCCGCCGCAGCGGCCGGCGATTATAGGGAGGAGTCTTCTGGGGGCCGGTCGCGCTCCTCGGCCTCCTGCATCAGCAGCTCGAGCGGCGAGACGGTCTCGATCGGCTTCACGCTCAGGCGCGGAGAGCCGTCGTCGCGGACCGCGTCGGAGGGCTCGACCTCTGGCTCGGCGGTGTCGGGCGGCTCTTCGGCCGCGGGGTGCGGCTCGGCCGCGGGCGGCTCCTCGGGGATCGCGGGGACCGGGCTGGGGTCTGAGTCGAACTCCGACGACGGGTGCACGACCTGTACGTCGGGGACCTCGGCTTCCTCGAACGGGTCCGCCACGACGACGGGCTCGTCGCTCATGGGGTCGGGGTCCCCGTCCGGACGCATGATCTCGACGGTGGGCGTCGGCGCGTCGTCGGCGAAGGGGTCGAAGGGCTTGACCTCGGGGAGGGGCTCGGCGATCGGCTCGGGGTCCATGGCGACCGGCTCGGCCGGGGCGCTCGCCTTCTTCTTGCGACCGAACGACGGCAGCTTGATCTCCGGGCCGCCAAGGGAGGGTCGCGAGCGCTTGGGCGGCGCCTCGGTCGTCGCAGCGACGGAATCGGCCTCAACCTCTCGGCCAGACCGTTTGAGGGCCGGCCGGCGCAGGCCCGGAAGCTTGGGCATCTTGATCTCTGGGCCGCCGAGACCGCGGCGCGAGCGCGGCTCCTCGGGAGCGACCTCCGCCAGGGGAGCGTCGATCTGCCGCGTCTGGGCCAGCTCGTCGCCCTGGGAGGTGGATCCGGCCTCAACGACCATCGTCTTGGCGGCCCGGTCGCCCAGGCGCTGTCGCCGGTCGCCGCTGGCGATCATCGCGATCAGCCCCACCAGGGGGAGGTCGAGCACCCGGACGGCGTTGCGGGAGGCGTACTGCCTCATGGTCGGAGACCCTCCGTCGGCGGACACCACGCGCAGGCTCATGGCGCGCTTGCCCATGGTCTGACCGTCACCGGACTCGAGCGCGAAGAAGTAGAAGAGCGTCCAGCCCAGCACGACGAGCGCCACGGCCGGAGTGAGCAGCCCGCCGGCCATCAGCGCCAAGAGCGCGAGGGCGGGGGCGATCAGGTCGATGCCGGCCGCGGCGATCCGGCGGTTGTCCAGGCTCGGACCGCCGTGGACCGATGCCGGGGCGTGCGAGGACTGGGCAGTCGAAGCCATCGAGGCCCGTATCGGCAGGTGGCGCGCCGACCCTTAGGCGGCCCACGCGAACCCCCGGCCGCGTGCGCTCCGGCACGCCCGGCAAGATGGCCGCCATGCAGCGAATGGCGGTGATCGACATGGGCTCGAACTCCTTCCGGCTGGTGGTGTTCGCCTACGAGGCCACGGGCTGGTGGAGCCTGGTCGACGAGATCCGCGAGCCCACCCGGGTCAGCGCCGGGATGGGTGACTCCGGCGAGCTGAAGTCCAAGCCGATGGAGCGGGCGGTGCAGACGGCCACCGTGTTCGCCAACTTCCTGGCCGCCTCGGGCGTGGAACGCGTGGACGCCGTGGCCACCAGCGCGATCCGCGACGCCCCCAACCGCGACGAGCTGCTGGGGCGCATCCACGAGCGAACGGGCCTGGAGGTGCGCACCATCTCGGGCGCCGAGGAGGCCTGGTACGGGTACCTGGCGATCGCCAACTCCACCACGCTGACCGACGGCTTCGGCATCGACATCGGCGGCGGAAGCGTCCAGCTCATGCAGCTGGCCGACCGCCGGCTGGGCCAAGCCGAGTCGGTGCGCCTGGGCGCCGTCCGCGTGAGCGAGTCGTTCCTGCCCCACGACGAGGCCTCCTCCAAGCAGATCAAGGCGCTGCGAAAGCACGTGGCGCGCACGCTGGCGGAGCTCGAGTGGTGGAACGCCGACCCCTGGCCGCGGCTGGCCGGGCTGGGGGGCACGGTGCGAAACCTCGCGGCCGCGGCCCAGAAGCACCTGGACCTGACCGACCTCGACGTGCAGGGATTCGTGCTCACGCGCGACGCCCTGGGCGAGCTGATCGACGAGCTGGCCGGCCGGCCCGCGTCCAAGCGCGGGTCGGTGCGCGGGATCAAGCCCGACCGCGGCGACGTGATCCTGGGCGGCGCGGTGGTGCTGGACGCCGCCATGAGCCACGGCGGCTTCGAGGAGATCGAGGTCACCGAGGCGGGGCTGCGCGAGGGGATCCTGTTCGAGCGGACGCTCGGCGACCGCGACCCGCCGCTGCTCGACGACGTGCGCCGCGCCTCGGTCGAGAACCTCGAGCACCGCTACGGCGGCGACCACGAGCACTCCAAGCACGTCGCCAGGCTGTCGTTGCAGGCCTTCGACGGCCTCGGCGAGGCGGGGCTGCATGACCTCGACGAGGCCGATCGCCAGCTGCTGTGGGCGGCCTGCATCCTGCACGACATCGGCACGGCGATCGACTACGACGACCACCACCGCCACTCGCACTACCTGATCCTGAACTCCGGCCTCCCCGGCTACAGCCCGCGCGAGCTCGAGCTGATCGCGCTGGTGACGCGCTGGCACCGAAAGGGCGAGCCCGACGCGTCCCGCCTGGGCGACCTGGAGCGAAAGGGCGATGGCAAGCGGCTGAAGGTGCTGTGCGGGATCGTGCGCCTGGCCGAGCAGCTCGAGCGAAGCCGCGACGGGTCGGTGGCCTCGGTGAGGGTGGACAAGGGAAAGACGGTGCGCGTGGTGGCCGGGACGAACAGGAAGGGCGTCGATCCCAGCGTGGCCGTGTGGTCCGCCCAGAGGGGCTCGGACCTGCTGGCCGAGGCGATCGGCCGGCCGGTGGAGGTCGTTCGGGGCTAGCCCAGGGTTGTGGCCAGCGTGCCGAGCTGGGGCGAGTCGATCACCACTTCGTCGCCCGCCTTCAGCCACACCTTGGGATCGCGCAGGCTGCCCACCCCGGCGGGCGTGCCGGTGGAGACGATGTCGCCGGCCTCCAGGGTCATCAGCCGCGACAGGTAGGCGACCAGCGCCGGCACCGTGTGCACGAGGTCGGCGGTGCTGCCCCGCTGCATCTCCTCGCCGTTGAGCGTCAGGGCGATCTCGATCGCGTCGGGCGCGCCAGCCTCGTCGGGCGTGACCAGCGCCGGCCCGCAGGGCGCGGCGCCGTCGAACACCTTGCCGGGCATCCACTGGGGCGTCTTGAACTGATAGTCGCGGGCGGACAGGTCGTTGAGCAGCGTGTAGCCGGCCACGTGGTCGAGGGCTTCGGCCTCGACCCCGTCCTTGCAGGAGTCGGCGATCACGAAGGCCACCTCGGCCTCGTAGTCCACCCGCCGGCTGTAGGGCGGCAGCTCCACCTGCGCGCCGGGCGGCGCGAGCGCGTTGGCCCACTTGGCGAAGAAGGTGGGCGTCCCAGGTGCGTCGCCACCCTGCTCGGCGGCGTGGGCGTGGTAGTTCAGCCCGATGCAGACGATCTTCGCCGGGTCGGTGACCGGTGGCAGCAGGCGCACGCGCTCGAGCGCCAGCGGGTCGTCGATGCCCTCTCCGGAGACCGGTCCGGCGCGCAGTAGCGCCCCGAGTCCGCCCTCGCCCGGAGCGCTGAGCGCCACCACGCCGGCGCCCTCCAGGCGCCCGGCCTGGGGACCGGCTCCGGAGTCGAAGGTCACGAGCCGCATGGGGACGCGCAACGTACCCTAGGTCCGTGGCCCGCGAAAAGGACAGCTCGATTCCCACCGGCCGGATCCGCCGGACGGCCAAGGTGGCCGGGCTGGCCGGCGGCCAGACCGCGCGCAACTACGCCACCCGGGCCGCCAACCTCACCCGCGACGAGGACGGCCGCCGCCAGGCGGCCACCAAGCGCCAGGCCGAGGCCGCCGAGCAGATCCTCGAGGTGCTGGGCAACATGAAGGGCGCGGCCATGAAGGTCGGCCAGGTGGCCTCCTTCATCGACACCGGCGCCTTCCCCGAGGAGTTCCAGGAGCGGATCCAGGCGAAGCTGGCCGAGCTGCGTGACTCGGCCCCCAAGGTCTCCTTCAAGGACATGAAGAAGGTGATCGAGTCCGAGCTGGACGAGAAGCTCTCCGACGCCTTCGCCGAGTTCGACGAGGACGCGCTGGCCGCTGCTTCGATCGGCCAGGTCTACAAGGCCACGCTTCACGACGGGCGCGATGTGGCCGTGAAGGTCCAATACCCGGGCGTGGCCCAAGCCGTGCGCTCGGACCTCCAGAACCTGGGGATGATCATGCGCGTCGCCAAGCGGATCGCGCCGGGGATGGACGCCAAGGCGATGACGGCGGAGATCAAGGAGCGCCTGTCCGACGAGCTCGATTACGAGCAGGAGGCCCAGGCCCAGCGCGCCTTCGCCCGCGCCTGGCGCGGCCACCCCTTCGTGGTGATCCCCGACGTGGTCACCTCCCTGTCGCGGGAAAAGGTGCTGGTCACCGAGTGGGTGGACGGAATCGGCTTCGAAGAGGTCCGCGAGCTGCCCACGGCCGAGCGCGACCGCTTCGGCGAGATCGTCTTCCGCTTCTTCTTCGGCTCGCTGTACCGGATCGGCCACTTCTCCGGCGACCCCCACCCGGGCAACTTCCGGTTGATGGAGGACGGCCGCGTGACGTTCCTGGACTTCGGCATGACCAAGGTCATGCAGCGCGACCACGTTGACGCCGAGCTGCGCATGCTGCGACTGGGCATGGAGGGCGACGCCCCGGGGCTGTTCGACCAGCTCGCCTCGATGGGATTCTTCGACCCCGACGACCCGGTCATGGAGCCCGAGCGCGTGCTCGACCACTTCCGGGCCGTGACCTCGTGGTACGTCGACGACCGGGAAGTCCGTCTCTCCAAGGAGGTGGTGGCTCAGGTGCTGATCGACCTTGGCGATCCGCGCTCGGAGTACTGGGAGATGATCCGCCACGAGACGCTGCCGCCGGAGGCGATCCTGGCCCGGCGGATGGAGGGCCTCACCCTCGGGGTGCTGGGCCACCTGGGGTGCACCGCGAACTGGCACCGGATCGCGCGGGAGTGGATCTACGGCGACGCGCCGTGCACACCGCTGGGCGAGCAGGAGGCCGACTTCTTCGGCCCCGGCCGCGCGGCGGCCTGACACCCGTGCCGCTGCCCTTCTCCACCGAGGCCATGGAGCACCTGATGGCCGCCGACCCGGTGATGGAGCGGATCATCGCCACCCACGGGCCGCTGGACCTCGAGGAGCGCCGGCGCGGGCGCCCCGATGACTCCTACGGGGCGCTCGTCCGCTCGATCACCGGACAGCAGCTGTCGGTGAAGGCGGCGCGGACTATCTACGAGCGCGTCTGCGCCCTGTACGGCGGCCACACCCCCACTCCGGCCGAGCTGATCGCCACGAATCCGGACGACCTGCGCGCCGCCGGGCTGTCCTACTCGAAGGCCGCCTACCTCAAGGACCTGGCCGAGAAGGTCGACGGCGGCGACCTGGATCTCGAGCACCTGCCCTCGCTTGACGACCGCGAGGTGTCCGAGATGCTCACCGCGGTCAAGGGCCTGGGCCAGTGGACAGCGGACATGTTCATGATGTTCCATCTCGGCCGCGCCGACGTGCTGCCCGTCGGTGACCTGGGCATCCGCAAGGCCGCCGAGATCCAGTACGGGCTGCGCAAGCTGCCCTCCCCCGACCGGCTCGGGCGCCTGGGCCGGCCGTGGCGGCCCTACCGGACGCTCGCGTGCGTCTATCTCTGGGAGTCGCTGGACAACGCGCCGGCGTGAGGCCGGCTAGGCGGCCGAGCCGCAGCTTGGCGCTTCGTCAGCGATCTTGAACGAGGAGCCGCAGCCGCAGGAAGCGACGACGTTGGGGTTGGTCACCTCGAAACCGGAGCCCATCAGGCTCTCGGTGTAGTCGACCTGGGAGCCGTCGACGTAGCGCAGGCTGGCCGGATCGACGATCACCGGGATGCCCCCGTGCTCGAAGACCTGGTCGTCGTCGCGCTTCTCGTCGAGCGCCAGGGCGTATTGGAACCCCGAGCATCCGCCGCCCCGCACTCCCACGCGGAGCCCGACGTCGCCCTCGGCCTCCTGTTGCGCCAGGAACCCACGCAGCTTGTCCGCGGCGATGTCGGTGAGGGTCACCATTGCTTTACGAAAGATAGCAATGGCTTCCCGTCTGGCAAAGACGCCACTGTGAACCCCGCTATCTTCGTAGGGGTGCCGACCCCCGATCACCTCGAGGAGCGCATCAAGGAGGCCTTTCCCGACGCCCGGGTCCAGGTGGATGATCTGACCGGCGGGGGCGACCACTTCCGGGCCGAAGTGGTGTCAGGGCGCTTCGAGGGGCTCAGCCGCATCCAGCAGCACCAGCTGGTCTACGGGGTGTTCGGCAACGAGGTGGGCGGCGCCATCCACGCCCTCTCCATCAAGACTTCGACTCCGGAAGGTTGAACCATGGACAACGCTGAGATTCGCGAATTCATCGACGGCTCCATCAAGGAGAACGAGGTGATGCTCTTCATGAAGGGCACGCCCGAGCAGCCCGCCTGCGGGTTCTCCATGCGCACCTCCGGCGCGCTGAACGCGCTCGGCGTGCGCTACGCCGCGCTCGACATCCTGCCCGACCCGCGCATCCGCGAGGAGCTGTCGGGACTGTCGGGCTGGCCGACCATCCCCCAGCTGTTCGTCAAGGGCGAGCTGGTGGGCGGCTGCGACATCGTCGTCGAGATGTACGAGAACGGCGAGCTGGCCGAGCTGCTCGACGTGGACATGCCCGAGGAGGACGACGAGGCTTCCGCGCCCCCCGCGGAACCCACGCCGGCGCAGCTCTCCGAGGACGAGATCCCGGCCCAGCAGAGCAACATCCCGCTGGAGAACAACCTCAAGTAGCGGCACCGCGGCGCAGCTAGAACTGCTCCGCTCGCGCCGAGCCGCCGAGCAGCACGCGGCCGGCGAACTCCCACGTCGAGGGGTTGACCAGCATGTGCTGGGTGGCCACGTGCACGTCGCGGAAGCGGCGCTGCAGCGGGTTGCTCGCGTAGACCGCGCTGCCCCCGCCCAGGGAGTACACGTCGTCGACCACGCCGGCGGCGGTGGCCATGGCGTGGCTGGCGGCCATGCGCAGCCCGGCGCGGCGCTCGACCGTCACGTCACCGTCGGCTCGAGCGGCGTTCCAGGCCCCCGCCACCTCGGCGTCGACCAGCGCGTCGGCCGCTCGCAGCCGCGCCTCTGCGCGGGCCACGCGGATCTGGGTGTCGGAATGGTCGGCCAGCTTGCGGGTGGCCATCGCCGGCACCTTGGCCTCTGCCAGCTCCACGAGGTCATCCACCGCCCCGCGAGCGATGCCCAGGCCCACGGCGGCGATGGCCAGGGCCAGCAGGCCGAAGACGGGGAAGGCATAGAGCGGTCCGGTGGCCCGGCGCGGGTCGCTCACCAGCGACACGGTGCGCGCCACGGGAACGGAAGCCGATTGGACCTCGAAGTCGTGGCTGCCGGTGCCGCGCAGCCCGGACACGTCCCAGGTGTCGAACACTCTCACCGCCTCCGCGGGAACCAGCGCGAGCCGGGTGTGGGGTGGGCCGCCGTCGGCCCGGCGCACGTCCTGGTCGCCCTCCTGCACCAGGCAACCCCCCATCAGCCAGTCGCAGTGGTCCACCCCGCTGGCAAAGGACCAGCGACCGGACAGCTCGATGTCCTCCGGGCCGGTCGGCTGCGCCCGGCCCTTGGGCGCGAACACCCCGCCGACCCACGCGCGCTGGTCGCCGAAGACCACCTCCGCCTGCTCCTCGGGGAGATAGCCGGCCAGGAGCCCGCTGGTGGCGGCGACCGCCAAGCACCAGCCCGCGGCGCCGTCGGCCCGGGCGAGCTCGCGCACGGCGGCGACCATGCCCGCGGGGGTGGCCTCCCCACCGGCCAGCGACGAGGGCACGAGCATCCGCAGCAGCCCCGACTCGCGCAGCCCCTCGACGAGCTCGGCGGCGAGTCGCCGGTCGGCGTCGGCCGACGCCGCGGTACGGGCGGCCACCGGCGCCAGCTCCCGCGCGGCGTCGAGGGGGTCGAC
Organism: Solirubrobacterales bacterium; assembly: GCA_038202855.1. GTDB lineage: Bacteria > Actinomycetota > Thermoleophilia > Solirubrobacterales > Thermoleophilaceae > JAAYBF01. The sequence continues at coordinate 29,713 of JBBREO010000011.1, read as the reverse complement.
GGGCACGCCGGCCCTCAAGAGCTCAGCGGCGGCCGGGGCCGCCGAAGCGCCGCTGCCGGGCCTGGGTGACCGTCCGCCGGCCGCGCTCCGCGTACCCGCGGGCCTGGCGGCGGTAGCGCTCCTTGTCCTCCTCGGGCAGCGCCTGCCAGCGCTCCCAGGCCATCAGCACCATCGGCCAGGCGCGCCGGGCGGCCGAGCCACGGCCGAGCCGGCCGCGCGAGGGTCCGTGCCCACGACTCACGTGGATGCCTGTCCGGCGGAAGCGGCGGGCGCGGGGCTCGCGCTCTCCTGCAGGTGCTCCAGGTACTCGAGGATGCGGTGCGAGTCGTGCACCACCTCTTCTCCGTGCACCAGCACGGGGACCCAGCGCTGCCCGGTCAGCTCCTCGACCTCGGGGCGATCGCGCTTGAGGAACGGGACCCGTACCTCGTCGTACTCGATACCCGCCGAACGCAGGCGTCGAGCGACCTTGCCGCAGCGGCAGACGAGATCGGTTGGTGCCTTGCAGCGATACAGGGTGGCCATCCAGTTTCAGGCTAGTGCTGCCCGATTCTGATTCCGTTAAGCATCCGGCGGCCGGCCCCCACCGTGCTCTCGCCCGCGGCGATCAACGCACCGGCGGCCCGGTAGGGCAGTCCCTGCGACCGCCGCGCGCGGGTGATCCGGTCCCCCTCCTGGTCCATGTACCAGCTCACGGTGGCCTCCAGGGTCTCCTCGTGCGGGCGCGCACTCCAGCCCAGCTCGCGCTCGGCCTTGCCCGAGCGGTAGGTCCAGAACCGGCTGGCGGCGGTCACCTCCTGCGGACTTAGCACGCCCCGACCGGGGCCGAAGCCCAGCAGCCCGGCGGTGGCGGCCGCGAGGCCGCGCGGCACCTTCACCGGCGGCTCGATGCCCGTCAGCCGCCCCAGGTCGGCGAACAGGCGATCGAAGGTGAAGTTCCGACCGCCGAGGATGTAGCGCTCGCCCACACGCCCGTGCACGTCGGCGAGCAGCGCGCCCGTGGCCACGTCACGAGCGTCGACCACGTTGATGGCGCCGTCGGCGTAGGCCGGCACCCGCCCGAGCATGAAGGAGCGCACGAGCCGGGTCGAGGTCACGTTCAGGTCGCCCGGCCCGAACGCGACAGTCGGGTTCACGCAGACGAGCGGCAGCCCGGCGGCGGCCGCGCGCATGGCCTGACCCTCGGCCTCGTGGGCCGAGATCACGTAGGGGATGTCCAGCCCGGCGCCCGTGAACAGCTGGGCCTCGTCGGCGGTCGACCCGTGCCGAGCCGGTCCGAGGGCCGCGGCGCTGGAGGTGAACACCACCCGCTCGACGCCGGCACGCAGGCACTCCTCGAGCACCACCTTGGCGCCACCCACGTTGACCTCGAACATCCGCTCGCCGTCGTCCGGGCGCATCGAGGTCATGCCGGCCGCGTGAAAGACGCGATCGACTCCCTTCAGCGCCGCCCGCACGGCGGCGCGGTCGAGCACGTCGCACTCCACGAGCTCGAGGTCGAGGTCCTCGATCAAGCGGGCGTCCGAGCCGGCGCGGACGGTCACGCGCACCTCGTCGCCGCGACCGCGCAGCGCACGGGCCAGGTGGGAGCCGATGAAGCCAGTGGCCCCGGTGAGCAGCGTCCGGCCCATGCGGCGATTATGCCGCGGGCGGCGACCACTAGTGTGCCCGCGCATGCCGCCAGTCGCCGTGGTCGCGGACTCCACCTGTTACCTGCCCCCGGAGCGCATCGAACGCCACGCGATCACGGTCGTTCCCCTCTACGTGGTCTTCAGCCCCGAGCGCACCCAGCGCGAGGACGAGATCACCGACTACCACGCGTTCTTCGAGGAGCTGCGCGCGGCCGAGGCGCTGCCCGGCACATCCCAACCGTCGGTCGGCGACTTCGTGAACGCCTACGAGCCGCTGCTCGCGCAGGGCAAGGACATCGCGTCGGTGCACATCTCGGAGGGCCTGTCGGGGACCGCGGGCTCCGCGCGGCAGGCGGCCGAGCAGCTCGAGCGCGATGGCAAGGGCGGCGAGCGGATCCGCGTCCTGGATTCCCGCACGGCCGCCGGCGGCACGGGCCTGATGGTGCTGGCCGCCGTGCAGGCGGCCGAGGCCGGGGGCGATCTGGACGCTGTGGAGGACACCATGAACCGCGCCCGGGCGGACTTCAAGATGTGGTTTGCCGTGGACACGCTGGAGTTCTTCCGCCGCGGCGGGCGGATCGGGGCTGCCAGCGCATGGATCGGCTCCACCCTTCGCGTCAAGCCGATCCTCACGGTGGAGCGCGAGATCGTCCCGATCGAGCGCGTGCGCACCAGCAAGCGCGCGTTCGAGCGGATGGTGGACTACGCGCGCCAGCGCCACGAGTCGGGAATGGACGGCTGGGTCGTACAGCACATATCCGCGCCCGACCAGGCCGAGGCGCTGATCGAGCGCTGCCAGGAGTTGTTCGGCTGCGATCCCGCTTTCGTCAGCGAGGTCGGCCCGGTGCTGTCGACACACGCCGGACCGGGGATGCTGGGCATGGGGTCGATCCCCATCGACCTCCTCCCCTAGTCCCCCGCCGGAGGCCGTTCCGCGCCGTCCGGGCGGCGGCGGAGAATCAACCGCTCGATGGCAGTGAACGAGATCCCGGCCGCCCGGGCGGTCGCGCGGACCGTGCTGATCACCGTCTTGGTGGTCCTGTCGCTGTACGTGCTCTACCTGCTGCGCAAGCCGATCGGCTGGCTGCTGATCGCCGGCTTCCTGGCCGTGGCTCTGTCTGGCCCGGTCAACCTCCTGCACCGCCGGATGCGGCGCGGCCTGGCGATCGCGATCGTGTACGTGGGCCTGCTGCTCGTGCCGATCGGGATCGGGGCGGTGGTCTTCCCGCCGATCGTCAACGGCGCCGACGATCTGGCCAGCAACGCCCCGGCCTACGCGAACGACGTGGCGGACTTCGTGCACGGCAACTCCCGGCTGCGCCAGATCAACGAGGACTACGACCTGACCGCCAAGCTGCAGGATGAGGCGGGCCGCCTGCCGGCGCGCCTGGGCAACGCGGCCACCGTGCTGCGCGACGTGGGCTTCGGCATCGTCAACTCGATCTTCGCGCTGGTCACGATCCTGATCCTCACCGCGTTCATGCTGGGGGGCGGCCGGGGCTGGATCGGCGCAGGCCTGCGCTACCTGCCCGCCGAGCGAGCCCGGCGCATAGAGCGCGTGCTCGAGCGCTCGGCCACGGCGGTCGGCAGCTACGTGGCCGGTGCGCTGTTCCAGGCGGTGTTGGCCGGCGTGCTCTCCTTCGCGGTCCTCAAGATCCTCGGCGTTCCCTTCGCGGCACCGCTGGCCGTGCTGATCTTCTTCCTCGACCTGATCCCGCTGGTCGGGGCGACCATCGGTGCGGTGATCGTGGGAATCGTGACCCTGTTCAGCGACTTCCCGACCGACACGATCGCCTGGGTGGTGTGGGCGATCGTCTACCAGCAGATCGAGAACAACCTCATCCAGCCGCAGATCCAGAAGCGGGCGGTGGACATCAACCCGTTCCTGGTGATCGTGTCCGTGCTGTTCGGCAGCACGCTGCTCGGCGTGCTCGGGGCGCTGGTGGCGGTGCCGGCCGCGGCGTCGATCCAGATCGCCCTGCGCGAGTACGCGGACGTGCGCGGGATCAGGCCTCGCGGCGAGAGCCCCCCGCCGACAGAGGCGCCTCCTGCCTGTGCTGCCTAGCAGTGAAGAGGCGCTGGCTTAGCCCCTTCGGCGCCGGAACAAGGAGACGGTCGCGGCAATACCGCCACCGATCACGAACCCGGCGACCGCCGCGGTGGCCAGGGCGGCCTCGCGGTTGTCGGCCAGCTGGCGACGCCAGTTGGTGAGCTCGCCGACCTTGGAGCGCAGGTCGTTGACCGAGAAGGCCAGATCCTGACGGGTGTCCTCGATCGAGGAGCGGATCTGCTCGGGCGTGCGGTTGGCGGGCAGGTCGGCCACTTAGGGGGTCTCCTCGGTCTGCTTGTCTCGTTCGAGCGAACGCCCGACCTGGTCGCGCTGGACGCCCTGGCTCTCGAGGCTGGCGCGCGTGATCTTGGCCTCCTCGATCGCCATGTCCGGAGTGGGAGCGCCGCTGGACAGCCACTTCTTGGCCAGCAGGCCGGCGATCGCGCCGAGCACGACGAGGATCGCGGTGGTGATCAGGAAGCCGACCCAGATGCTGCTGTTGAACAGGTCGGCCCAGAACCACGACAGCGCCTCCAGGAAGATGACGAACGCGAAGATCAGGAACACGCCGGCGGCGGCCCCGACGGCGGCGCCCTTGCCCAGCGTCTTGACCTTCGTGGTCACCTCGGCCTTGGCCAGGGCGATCTCCTCGCGAACGAGCAGCGAGGCCTTCTCGGAGACCTCGGCGACGATCTCGCCCATGCTCTTGTCGGCGTTGTCGGGCGGCGGGGTCATCGGTTGCCCAACCAGCGCAGGACTCCGGCCAGCACCAGGCCGCCGGCGAAGGCGGCTCCCACGAACGCCTCGGGGCGCTGGGCGAAGGCGTCGTCCTCGGACGCCGCACGGTGCGCGTCGGCGGGCGACTGGCCCGCCCACGGCGCGGCGCCCTCGGTCCGGGTGTCGTTCTCCGAGGCTTCCATCAGTGGTCGGGCGGATCCTCGTCGAAGAGTCGGACCCAGAGCGCGGTGGCGACCTTGTTGGCCGCGATCGTGCTCAAGGCGCCGATGCCGGCGAGTATGCCGCTCCACACGAGTCGCTTGACGAGTTCGTTCTCCATTGGCGCGGGATTCAACCAGACACGCCGGGCCGGTCGGCGACCGGCAGGGCCAGACCGTCGCAGATGGCCTCCACCACGAGGCCCTTGGCCCGCTCGAACTCGGCCTCGGTCTGGGGCAGGAGGTCGAAGATCCAGGCCGAGAGCAGCTGCTCGATCGCGCCGTAGAAGCACATCGCGGCGAAGTCCGCGGAGATCGTCTCCTTGAGCTCGCCGCCGCGGCGGCCGCCCTCCACGATCTCGGCGATCCCCCCGTAGGCCTCGCGGATCTTGCCCAGGTGCAGCGCCCCGAAGGAGTTGGCCGCGCGGGTCACCTCCACGATGATCACCTTCATCAGGTCGGGCTGGTTGCGGTAGGAGTCGATGATGAATCCCGCCACCTCGTAGAGCTTCTCGCGCACGGGCAGCTCGTCGCGCGCGTCGATCGCGGCGATGGCGTCGAGCATGATCTGCCAGCGCTCAAGGAACAGCTCGTTGAGGATCTCCTCCTTGGAGGAGAAGTAGTGGTAGACGAGGCCGTAGGCCACGCCCGCTTCATCGGCCACGTCCGACACGCGGCAGTGGTGGAAGCCCTTGCGGGCGAAGACGGTGATGGCGGCGTCGAGGATCAGGCGGCGCTTGTCGACGCCGTTGCGCGGGCTCGTGGGCATCAGGCCGTCACTCCCTGCTCCCAGTCGTAGGCCGAGGGCACCCGGTTGGCCAGGCTGGGCAGCGTGGAACGGACCTCGTCCTGGCGGTCGAAGTCCAGGTCGGCCGCCACGAAGCACTCCCCCTCCCCCGGATCGCCGGCGTCGGGGGCACGCGCCAGCAGCTCTCCCCACGGGTCGACGATCTGGGAGCCCCCGAAGCTCTCGTTGTCCGGCGGCGAGATGCCCACCTGGTCGGCGGCCACCACGAAGGCCTGGTTCTCGATCGCCCGCGCGCGCAGCAGCGTGTCCCAGTGCGCCGCGCCCGTGGCGCGGGTGAAGGCGGACGGCACGATCAGCACGCGCGCGCCGCGCAGGGCGAGGATCCGGTACAGCTCGGGGAAGCGCAGGTCGTAACAGACCGTCAGGCCCAGCTCGGCGTCCGCGGCCGGCGACGTGATGATCTCCTCGCCCGCCTCCTGGGACTCCGACTCGCGGTAGGGCTTGCCCTCGACCTCCACGTCGAACATGTGGATCTTTCGGTAGACGCCTCGGATCTCACCGTCGGGGCCCACGTGGACGCTGGTGTTGGACAGCCGCTCGTGGCCCTCACGGACCTCGACGAAGGAGCCCGCGACCAGGTCGATGCCCACCTCCGCGGCGGTCTGGCGGGCCCACTGCACCGACGGCCCGTCCAGCGCCTCGGCGCCGGCCCGGAACTGCTCGTGGGTGCCCAGCAGGTTGAACTTCTCGGGCAGCACCACCAGGTCGGCACCGTCGGCGGCCGCGGCGCGGGTGAGGCGGTCGGCAGCTGCCGCGTTGGCCTGCTTGTCCTCGGTCGAGTTGAGCTGAACTGCAGCTGCGCGCATCGGCCTCCCTCGGCTTGCGGCGCCAGATTGACTGGTCAGTCAACGAGTTTAGCCCTGGGCGCCGAAGCTGGGGCTCAGCGGGCCGTCACGCGCATGCGCAGGCCTTCGCGGGGGCTGAGCGTGGGCATCTGGCGGATCGCCATGGGCGGTGCGGGCACGAGCTCCATCCGCCACCGGCTGACGAGCAGGGCCGCCATCGCCTTCACCTCCATCTGGCCGAAGCGCATCCCGATGCACGTGCGCGACCCGCCCCCGAAGGGCACGTACGCGCCCTTGGGCAAAGCCGCCTTCGCCTCGGGCAAGAAGCGCTTCGGACGGAAGGCCTCGGGCTCGTCCCACACGTCGGGCAAGCGGTGGCTGGCCCAGGAGGAGTAGTTGACGGACGCCCCGGCCGGGACGTGCACCCCGCACAGCTCGAATTGCTCGACGGCGCGGCGGGGGCCGATCCAGGCTGGCGGGTACAGGCGCAGGGTCTCGTCGAGCACGCGGTCGAGGTGGCCCAGGCCGCCGGCCAGCTGGGCCGCGGTCGGGCCGCCGGCGGCCAGTTCGCGATCCAGCTCCTCGGCCAGGGCCGCGCGCTCGGGCTCGTTGCGGGCCAGCTCGTACAGAAGGAAGGAGATCGTCGAGGTGGTGGTGTCGTGGCCGGCGAACAGCAGCGTGATCAGCTGGTCGCGCACCTCGCGGTCCGACAGCGGCTGGCCGTGCTCGTCGGTGGCGGCCAGGAGCATGCCCAGGATGTCCTCGCCGTGGCCCCCGCTACGGCGCCGGTGCGCGATCTCGCCGTACACGATCGCGTCCAGCTCCCGCCGCGCGCGGTGCATCCGCTGCCACGGCGAGCCCGGTCCGCGCAGCAGCCGCAGGTGGAAGTCGATCCCGTAGAAGGCCAGGGCGCGCTCGAACAGGACGGCGGCGCGCGCGCCGGCGCCGCCGTGGTCGGGGTCCAGGCCCACCAGCGCCCGCATGGCGATCCGCATGGCCAGGGCTCGCGCCCACGTGTACACGTCGAGCACCTCGCCCGGCCGCCAGCGGTCCAGCGCGGCCTCGATCTCCTCGACCATCACCTCCGAGGCCGCGGCGATCCGGTCGTGGTGAAAGGCGGGCAGCATCATCTTGCGCGCGCGCCGGTGGTGGGGGCCGTCGATAGTGAGCAGCCCGTCGCCGAGCAGCGGCTGCAGCTCGCCAAAGCCGCCGTCGCGCCAGAGGAAGTTGGCGGCGTGCGAGACCGTGACGTAGTGGTTGGCCTCCGGGCCGAGCACGAACACCTCGGGCAGGTGCAGGATCCGGACGGTGAAGACGGGCCCGAAGCGCTCGTAGGCCTCGAGCAGGATCGGCAGCGGGTCCGAGGCCATCTGCATCGTCCGTCCGACGCTCAGCGACGTCGGCCCCGGCGGGAACTCCCCGCGCGCCGCGGCCTGCTGGCGCAGGTCACCGACCACCCGCTTCAGCGGGTTCTGCGTCGGTGCTGCCGGGAGGACGGCGGGCACCGGCCGAGCATAATGGCTGGCTGGCCAGCCAAGCAAGGGGCTCAAGGGGCGGCGGCCTACGCGCCTGCGCGGGCCACCCGGGTCGCGGCGGTGCGCCTGGGACACACGGCCACCCGCGCCCACCGGCCGCCCCTCGCCTCCACGCGCGCCTGAAGCGGGAACCCGGGCGGCACGCGCGGATCGACGGGTCCCCCCCGGTGACGGAGGTAGAGCTCCCCTCCCGCGCGCGGAGAGGCGTCGAGTCCGTAGACGCTGGGACCGCGACCGACGAGGACGTCGACCAGCGGCCGGTCGCTCTCCAGCGCCTGGCGTCCGGTGAAGGCGCTGCGCACGCTGCGCAGGGGGATGTCGCGATCCCAGGCCACGGCGCCGGCGTTCCAGTCCAGGGAGGTCGGCAGCAGCGCCGTCTCGCAGCGGCGATCGTCACCCGGGCGAGGACCGACCAGGGCGCGCAGGGCGTGCTGGGAGCGGGCAAGGCGCTCGGCCACCTGCACCGCGCGCGGAAGCGGCGACAGCTGGGCCGGCGCGTAGAGCACGACCAGCAGGGCAACCGCCGCCACGAGCGCCGGGCGCAGGCGGGGATGGCTACGCCAAAGGGATCCCAGCTCGCCCACCCCCACACCGGCCAGCACGCAGACGGCGGCCGCCGGAAGCACAAGGAAGCGCTCCGAGCCGGGGTAGCCGGTCTGGGCCAGCACCCACAGCAGCGCCACCCAGGCCAGCGCCCCCCAGGCCAGGGACGCCACCAACACGTCTCGTGGGCGACGCGCCCAGGCCAGCAGAGCGGGTGCCAACAGGGCAGCGCCGGCCAGCGAGGCCAGCGAGCTGAGCACGTCGGTGGCGGTGAACGAGTTCGCCGCTTCGCCGGCGACGTGTCGCGCGTGGAGGGGGTTGCCGGCGCCCCACCAGTCCCCGCCCAGCCACAGGACGGGCACCACCGCCACGAGCCCGACGATCGCGCGGCGGCGATCGAGCAGGGCGCGCCAGGCGAAGATCGCGTAGAGGGCCACGAAGGCAAAGGCCTCGGGGCGCCCGAGGGCCACCAGGGCCCCGAGCGCGAGCGCCTGGAGGCGCCGGCCGTCGACGTGTCGCTCCACCGCGGCCAGGGCGAGCGCCACCATCATCGGCTCGGTGTAGCCGTGTTCCAGTGCCCGCAGCCAGGAACTCGACAGGCCCAGGAAGGCGGCGGCCAGCACTCCGGCGACCGGGCCGCCCGCCCGCCGCCCGAGGCGAAAGGCGAACACCAAGGCGATCAGGCCCGCGGCCCGCGCCACCACCAGCCACAGCAGCGGGGCCGCCCCGCCGAAGAGGGCCAGGGGCGTGGTGAACAGCACGGGCAGGGGCTTCCACGCCGGCGTGCCCACCGAGGTGTTCAGATCCAGGTGCAGGACCTCCCGCCCCCAGACGATCCACCCCCACGGGTCGGTGGTCGGAGCGGAGGGGCGCAGCAGCGACAGCGCGGCCAGGCCGAGGCAGGCGCACACGACCGCAACCGGGGCGAGCCTCGGCCGGTTGAGCGAGCGGATGGTGTCGTGGAGCGCGGCCGTGGTTCCTCCGGAGCGCGAACTGTAGAAAGCCCGGGAGTCGAGCCCCGATTAGCCTGGGCGAGTGCTGTCATCGCCCGTGCGAGGTGCCGCCGTCCGAGGGCTCGAGCTAGAGCTCCCTCCCCAGGCCATGCCCGGTTGGCGCCGTGGTACTCCACTCAAGCGCTGGCGCTACCTGGGCGTGTACACGCCCGAGCTGATGCTGTGCGTCGGCGAGGCGCGCGTCGGCCCGCTGCCCCAGCGGTGGTGGGCGCTCGCCTGGCCCGGCGGGCGACTGCTCGAGCGCACGACGATCCGGCGCTCTGGCGTGCTCATGGAGCCGGCGCGCGTGCGGGTCGACTCCGGGGACGTGCGAATCCACCTGGATATCTCAGAACCCGCCGCGGTGGAGGTGGTCTCGCCCACCCACGCCGGCTACGCGTGGACGGCCAAGCGGGCCCCCGTCGGGGTTACGGGGACCGTGGTGGTCGGCTCCGAGCGGCACGAGGTCGACGGGCCGGTGGGGTTCGTGGACGACTCGGCCGGCTATCACGATCGCCGCACGTCGTGGCGATGGAGCGCGGGAATCGGCCGGGCCCGGAGCGGCGAGGCGCTGGCCTGGAACCTGGTCGAGGGCATCCACGACGACCCGGCGGTCGGCGAGCGCACCCTGTGGGTCGACGGCGAGCCGCGGGAGCTGGGCCCCAACCGGTTCGCCCCCGACCTCTCGGGCGTCGAGTTCGCCGAGGGTGGTCGACTCGCATTCGCCGAGTGGTCGGCGCGGCAGGAGACGACCGACCTGGTGCTGCTGCGCTCGCGCTACCGCCAGCCGTTCGGGACGTTCTCGGGCGAGCTGCCCGGCGGCCTGGAGCTGGCCGAGGGCCACGGCGTCATGGAGGACCACGACGCTCTGTGGTGAGACTCAATCGCGTCGGCCGCGCTGGCGCTGGAGCTCCTCTACGAGCAGCTTGGAGTGCAGCGCGGCGATGAAGTCGCGCAGGGGCTCGATGCCGGCCTGCAGCAGCTCGACCACGCGGTCGGGCTCGAGCTCCCCGGCCAGGCGCTCGAGCACCACGGCCACCTCCTCGGTGACCAGCGCCTCCATCGCCCGCTTGTAGCGCAGCGTGTCGTAGACGGTGAAGCCGATCTGCTCGTCGTAGCCGCCGGCCCGGAAGCGCGAGATCGCCTCCACCACCTGCACGTCGCGCGGCGAGAAGCCGCGCTTGGTCGGCGCGAGCAGGCCGATCTCGACCATCCGGTCGAGGGCGTCGCGCGGGATGGAATAGCGGCGCGACAGCTCGGCGGCGGAGGTGCGACTCTCGTCGCCGGCCAGCGCCCGGTCCAGGATCCGGTCCTCCAGCTCGACCAGCGCGCGGGCGCGCTCGGGGTCGTCCTCGAGCACCCGGCGGATCGCCTTCAGCGGCATGTAGCGATCCTCCTGGAGCTGCTTGATCAGGCGGATGCGCTCGACGAAGTCCGGCGGGTAGTAGGCCATGTTGCGCGACGTCCGGACCACGCCGTCGCCGTTGCCCAGCAGGCCCTCACGCAGGTAGTGCTTGATCGTGCCCGCGCTCACGCCGCTGGCGTCGGCCAGCTCGCTCATCTTGAGCAGCCCGTCGCGGTTCATGCCCTGAACGAGCCCTGGGCGCCCTCCGCCGGCCCGGCGGCCGCGCCGCTGGACTCGAGCTCGGCGATCTCGGCCTCCGAGTAGCCCGCCGCGGCCAGCACCTCCGCGGTGTGCTGCCCCAGCGCCGGGCCGGGCCGCGTGGCGTCGGCAGGGGTACGCGAGAACTTGACGGGATGACCGAGTTGGCGCACCGGCTCGCGCGCCCCGGGCTGGTCGACCTCGACCACCATCTGCCGCTCGCGCACGAGCTCGGAGTCCAGCGCCTCGCCCACGTCGAGCACCGGCTCCAGGCAGCAGTCGTGCTCGTCGGCGAACCCCTTCCACTCCGCCCGCGTGCGCGAGAGGAACACCTGCTCCACCTCTCGATGGGCGTCCGAACCCGGCGCCTCGAAGGCCTTGTCCATCAGGTCCTCGCGGCCCACGCCGGTGCACCAGGCCGCCCAGAACTTCGGCTCCAGGGCGCCCATCGTCACCCAGCCGTCGGAGCAGGGGTAGGGCCGGTAGCAGACCAGGCCTCCGGTCAAGTTCTCCGCGCCGCGGCGAGGCACCCGTCCGTCGGCCAGGTACTGGCCGGCCACCATCGTCAGCCACGAAAGGGCGCCGTCGGCCATGGACACGTCCACGAGCTGGCCCTCGCCGGAGCGGTCGGCCTCGCGCACCGCGGCCAGGATCGAGTAGGCGGCCATCAGGCCGCCCCCGCCCAGGTCGGCGATCTGCCCGGCGGCCTGCACCGGCGGCCCGTCGGGGGGGCCGCTGAGGTCGAGCATGCCCACCAACCCGAGGTAGTTCATGTCGTGGCCGGAGCGAGCGGTGTAGGGGCCGGTCTGGCCGTAGCCGGTGATCGCGCAGTAGACGATCCGCGGGTTGCGCTCGGCCAGCGTCTCGTAGCCGACGCCCAGGCGGTCCATCACCCCCGGCCGAAAGCCCTCGACCACCACGTCGTGCTGCTCGACCAGGCGCAGCAGCGCCTCGCGGCCGGCCGGCTGCTTGAGGTCGAGCCGGATCGAGCGCTTCCCGCGGTTGAGCGCCAGGTAGAGCGCCGACTTGGCCGAGTCGTCGGCGCCCTCGTAATAGGGCGGCGCCCAGCGCACGTAGTCGCCCATGCCGGTGTCCTCGACCTTCAGCACCTCGGCGCCCAGGTCGGCCAGAAGCGCGGTGCAGTAGCCGCCCGGCAGCAGCCGCGTGAGGTCGAGCACCTTCAGGTCGGACAGGGCGCTCATGCGAGATCCTCGCTGCGCATCCGGCCGAGCCGGCTGCTTGCGCTCATAAGACCTCCACGGGGCAGTTGACGGTGTTGGCGATGAAGCAGCGCTCGTGGGCGGCCTGGTGCAGGCGGGCCACCGTCTCGTCGTCCACGTCGCCCTCGAACACCACCCGCGGGCGCAGGGCCACGTGCGTGAAGCGGACCTCGTCCATGGTGCCCTCGGCGTGGTCCTCGTAGGAGGTCACCCGCAGGCGCTCCTGGCGCGCGAGGTCGAGGAACCACAGCATGTGGCACGCCGAGAGCGAGGCCACGAACAGCCCCTCCGGGTCGGCGGCGGCCGGGTCCCCGCCCCACTGGGGCGAGCACGACCCGTCCATGCTCTGGCCGCCGATCCGGACGGCGTGGGCGCGGAGGTCATCCTTGGTGCCGCGCCAGCGCACCTCGGCGTGGTGGTAGGTGGTGCCGTGGGAGGCGTCAGCGGCCGACACGGGCCTCCTCCGGCACGGCGGCCAGCAGCGGCTCGATCACGTGCATCACGGTGGCGGCCGCCTCCTGGCGCTCGGCCTCGTCCTCGGGCGCCTCGAAGGCCGTCACCTCCAGGCCCACCAGCTCGCAGTCCCCGGCCACCGCCTCGAGCACGTCGAACAGCTTCTCGGCGGCCAGGCCCTCGGGGACGGGGAACTGGGCCGGCATCTGGGCGGGGTCGATCACGTCCACGTCCAGGTGCACGTACACCGGGGCGCCGTCGAGTGCGTTGTTCACGGCCACCAGCGTCTCCACCGGGCTGGCGCCGATGACGGTCACCGAGCCCTTCTCGAGCGCCTCGCGCTCGGGCGGGTCGAGGTCGCGCACGCCGGCCAACACGACCTGGCGCGGGTCCACGCCAGCCGGGGCCAAGCCCGCGTCCCAGCGCCCGCAGGCCCCCGCCAACCCCATTCCGCCGAGGTAGCCGCTGGTCGAGGTGGCCGGCGTGTTGAAGTCACCGTGGGCGTCCAGCCAGAGGATCTTCGCGTCCGGCCGGTGGCGGTGAGCGGCCGGCAGGGTGGTCAGGCCGATCGCGCAGTCGCCCGCGAGCAGGATCGGCACGTCTCCTCGGTCGAGGGCGTCGTCCACCTGCCCGCCCGCTTCGAGCAGGCAGCCGCGCGAGTCGGCCAGATCCTGCTCCCAGCCCGCCTCGCGGGCTCCCGTGAACTCCCCGATGGTCCGTGGCGCGCGGCCCAGGCGCTTGGCCACCAGTGCCTCGAGCTCCGTCACGCCGCGCACGGCCGCGGGCGTGCGGTCGGCGGTGCGGCAGTGCAGGGCGATGGGTGCGGGGGGCATCGGCGGTGAGGAGTGGCAAGCGCTACTCCCGGCGCAGCAGGCTACCCCTCGACAGGCACCCAGGCCGCGCGCATGTCCACCCGCGCGCCGCGGAAGGGGACGCCCTCCGCGTCGAGCAACGCCCGCTGGCGCTGGCCCTTGGCCAGGCTGCCGTCGGCGCGAACCACCCGGTGCCAGGGAAGGCCGGGCTCGGCGGTCGCCGCCAGCACCGCGCCCGCGTAGCGGGCCCGGTGCGGCAGCAGATCGCCGTAGGTGGTCACCCGCCCCTCGGGTATCCCGCGCACCCGCTCGAGCACGGTGCGCGAGCGCGGGTCGCGCAGGTCCACGCCCTAAAGGGCGGCGATCGCCCGGTCAACAGGCCCATCGCCGGACACGAGGTTGAACGTCTTGCCCACCGTGGTGCCCGTGTCCAGCACCGCCACCAGGGCCAGGGCCACGTCGGCGCGCGGGATGTCGCCGCGGGTCACGTCGGGGCCGGCGGCCACGTGGCCGGTGGCGCCTGCGTCGGTGAGGCGGCCGGGTCGGACGATCGTGTAGTCCAGGCCGCTGGCCTGGAGCGTCTCGTCGGCCTCGGCCTTCGCCTCGATGTAGGGACGCATGGACTCCGGCGCGCCGGACGGGTCGCCGGCGCCGATGGCGCTCACCATCACGTACCGGCCCACCCCCGCGTCCATCAGCTTCACCGCGGCGCCGAGGTCGACGCTGCGCTTGCGGTCCGGTCCGCTGCCCGGTCCGGCGCCGGCTGCGAACACCACGGCGTCGGCCCCCTCCACGAACGGGGTCAGGTCGGCCTCGGCCTCCATGTCGCAGACCACCACCCCGGCGCCGAGCCGCTCCAGGTCGGCGGCGTGCTCGGGAGTGCGGATCAGGCCGCGCGCGCTGTCGCCGCGCTCGGCCAGCAGCCGCAGCAGGTGAAGCGCGATCTGGCCGTGTCCGCCGGCCACGACTACGTCCATCTCAGTAGCCGTATTCCTCGAACAGGTTGAGCCACACCTCGCTGCGGGTGGGAAACGACGGCACGGCGTGGGCCAGCCGGTCGAGCGGCACCTCGCCCACCACGGCGATCGTGGCCGCGTGCAGGAAGTCGAGCACCTCGAAGCCGACGAAGGTCATGCCCACGATCACCTTGCGGTCCTCGTCGACGAGCATCCGCACCATGCCCGGCGTGTCCTTGCCGTAGAAGCTCGCGCCCGCGTTCAGCGACAGCTCGCGGTCCACCGCACGCACGTTCAAGCCGGCCTCCTTCGCGGTCGCCTCGGTGTGGCCGACGGCGGCCACCTGCGGATCGGTGAAGATCACGCGTGGCGAGGTCGGGCCGTCCCAGGTGGCCTCCGAGCTCCCGCCCAGGATCACGTCGGCGGCCACGCGCGCCTGGTACTTGCCCATGTGGGTGAGCAGCACGCGGCCGTTCACGTCGCCGATGGCGTACAGCCAGTCGCCCTCGACTCCGGTTACCCGCATGGAGTCGTCCACCTCGACGTAGCGCCCCGGCTCCAAGCCCACGGAATCGACGCCGAGGTCGTCGGTGCGCGGGTGGCGGCCCACGGCCACGATCAGCTCGTCGGCGGTGACCGGCTCCTGGCCGTCGATCTCGATGGTCACCTCGCCCGCGTCGTCGCGGCGCACCGCCGTGGCCTTGGAGCCACAGCGCACCTCCACGCCCTCGGCCTCGAGGCGGTCCTGCACCAGCTGCCCGGCGAAGTCCTCCTCGCGCTCGAGCGGGAGCTGGGCCGCCTCGATCAGCGTGACCGACGATCCCAGCGAGGCCCAGGCCTGGCACATCTCCACGCCGACGACTCCGCCGCCGAGAATGGCCAGGCGGGCGGGCGGCGCCTTTGCGGTGGTGGCCTCGCGGTTGGTCCAGGGCCGGGACTCCTCCAGGCCCTCGATCGGCGGTAGCAGCGTCGCGCTTCCCGTGGCCAGCACCACCGCGCGACGAGCCTGGAGCACGTCGTCGCCCGCTTGCACCCGGCGCTCGCCGTCCACGCGGCCGTGTGCGCGAAAGAGCGCCACGCCCTTGTCGGCCAGCCACTCCTCCTGCCCTGAGTCGTCCAGGTCGTGGATGACCTCGTCGCGGCGCTCGAGCACGGCGGTGGCATCCAGATCGCCGCTCACGGCCTCGCGCACGCCGGGCACCCGCCGCGCCTCGGGCAGCAGCTCACCTGGGCGCAGCAGCGCCTTGGAGGGCATGCAGGCCCAGTAGGAGCACTCGCCCCCGATGAGCTCGGGCTCGACGATCGCCACCTCCAGGCCGGCCCCTGCCAGGCGGCCGGCTATCACCTCGCCGGCGGGTCCAGCGCCGAGGATCACAACGTCGAATTCTCTTTCGCTCATGGGTGCAGTCTTACCTTTCGCTCTGGGCCGGTCGCGAAGCTGGCGCTTCCGACATCCCGTTTTCAAGCACGATCAAATCGTCCTCCCGGCCACGGCGCTCCCGCGTAGCGCTCGATCACCGGGCCCGGCGGCGGCGCCACCAGGCCGAACAGGTCGCACGAGACGCACGTGGGCGCGAACAGCCGGCCGAATGGGTCGTCCGCCGGCCGGGCCGCGGTCTCGCCGTGCACGACGGTGATCGCCCCGGCGCAGCGCGACTCGTCCAGGGCCAGGGTGGTGTGACAGACCAGCGCGTCGCCGAGCATCCCGTACCACCAGGCGAGCGCCGCCTGGCGTGCCCCCTGGACCTCCGGCTGGTCGTAGGGCAGGGCGGCCTCTTCGTCCCGCGCGGCGAAGACCCACGCCTCGGCGCCGGCCACCGGCGGGCCCTCAAGACAGCGCGAGTCGATCATGAACGAGAAGCCCTCGCCGTCCTCTCCCGCCCGCAGCTCACGACCGTCGAAGCTCATCCACGCGGCGCCGGCTGGCAGGGAGGCCATCAGCGCTCGAAGTCCTCACGGACCCGCCTGGAGATGTCGCGCAGGTCGCGGCGGATGTCGTCGGCCGAGGGGCGTCCCCAGTACCAGAAGCCGTCGTAGCGCGAGTGCACGCTCAGGTCGGGGAAGAGGGTGAACGCGGTGGGGCGATACGGGGCGTGCGTGGTGTCGGACTCCTCGAGCAGGTCCAACCGTGGCAGCCAGGCGCGTTCGGAGTCCGAGAGGAAGACAAAGCGGGCACCGAGACCGGCGCGGAAGGCCGACTGCACCTCGGGCGGATCGACGCTGACCACGACCATCCGCGCGTAGGCCACCTCCATCTCGTCCTGGAGCGCGGTGAGGGCGCGCAGGTGGCGCTGCTCCTTCGGACACCACCAGCCGCGGGAGAACAGCAGCACCAGCGGATCACCGCCCGCCAGCTCGGAGAGGAGCCTCTGGCGTCCGGTGTGGTCCGGCAGCTCGAGGTCGGGGAAGCGCTCGCCCGGCCTCATGCGGGTGTGGCCATGGGCAGGCTGAAGCGCACGCGCGCGCCGGCCTCGGAGTCGGCGAACCAGATCCGCCCTCCGTGGGCCTCCACGATCGCGCGGCAGATGGTCAGGCCCAGCCCGGTGCCCTCGGTGGAACGGGCGCCCTGATCGCCGCCGCGGAAGAACGGCTCGAAGGCGCGCTCGCGCTCGTCGGCGGCCAGGCCTTCGCCGGTGTCGGCCACCTCGACTTCCACGTGCTCGCCGTTGGAGTGGGCGGCCACGGTCACGCTGCCGTCCGCGGGCGTGTGGCGGATGGCGTTGTGGATCAGGTTGAAGAGCACGCGCTGGAGCTTCTCCGGGTCGGCTCGGGCGGGGCAGACCCTGCTGTCCACTTCAGCGCGGACCACCACCCGCCGGGTCTCGGCTTGCGCGCGCATGGCGTCGACCGTCTCCTCCACAAGCTCGCCCAGCGCCACCCGCTGCATCGACCAACGGATCTCCCCGGCCTCCAGCCGTGACAGCTCGAACAGGTCCTCGACGAGCGAGGACAGCGACGCGATGTGCACCGACATGCGCGTGAGGTAGGTGGCGCGGGTCCCCTGGTCTCCCACGTCGTCGGCGATCGCGTCGGCCAGCAGGCGCAGCGAGGTGAGCGGCGTGCGCAGGTCGTGCGAGACCGCCGCGATCAGGTCGCGCCGCGCCGCCTCGGCCATCTCGCGCTCGGCCTCGGTGTCGGCGAGCCGCTGGGTCATCGCCTCGGCGGCTCGGGCGAGCTCGGCGATCTCGTCGTCGGCGCCGGTGTGGATCGTCAGCTCGCGGCTGCCCTCGCCCACGGCGCGCACGCCCGCGCCGACGGCCTCGACGTCGTGCATCACGCTTCGCGCGAGCACGGACACGGCGTAGGCGGTGAGCGCGCCGGCGAACACCAGCAGCACCGACATGGTGAAGGCGTCGTGGGCCGAGACGAACATGAGCAGCGCGATCGCCGCCGCCCCGACCACGGTGAGCGCGATGCTCACCCCGACACCGGCGGCGAACTGGCGCGACAGCCCGCCCAGCGAACGGCGGCGCGCGGCGATCAGGTGCGCCCCCGCCACCGCGGGCGTCCCGCAGGCCACCATCAGAGCGGCCATCGTGAGCCCGTCGCCGGGCCCGTAGGCGATCCAGAAGGCCCCGCCACCGAGCACGGCACCGAGGGCGAGCAGCGCCAGGCCGTACGAGGCCCTCATGGCTGGAACCGGTAGCCCACGCCCCACACGGTCTCGAGCCAGCGCGGCTCGGAGGGGTTCGCTTCGATCTTGGCCCGCAGCCGGCGCACGTGCACAGTCACGGTGGAGGTGTCCGAGTAGAAGGAGTAGTGCCACACGGAGTCCATCAGCTGGTCGCGGGAGAAGACCTGGCCGGGATGGCGGACCAGGTGCAGCAACAGGTCGTACTCGCGGACCGTGAGCGACACCTCCTCGCCCCTGATGGTCACCCGCCTGCCTACGGGGTCGAGCTGCAGGTCGTCGAAGGCGATCGGCTCCTCCAACTCGGGCTCGGGCACCACCCGGCGCAGCACGGCGTCCACGCGGGCCACCAGCTCGGCCGGGGAGAAGGGCTTGACCACATAGTCGTCGGCGCCCAGGCGCAGACCGATCACGCGGTCGCTGGGCTCCCCCTTGGCCGTGAGCAGGATCACCGAGATGCGGTCCAGCTCGCGCAACCGGCGCAGCACCTCGAGGCCGTCCATCCCCGGCAACATGAGATCGAGCACCACCAGGTCCGGGCGGTCGGCCATGGCCTGCTCGAGCGCATGCGGGCCATCGGCGGCCACGCGCGTGGAGTAGCCCGCGCGCTTGAGGTAGGCCGACACCACCTCGGTGATCGTGGGCTCGTCGTCCACCACCAGCACCGATCCGCGTGAGTCTTCGATCGTGCTCATCACGACGATGTTCTCAGGGAGCGCAGGCGCAGGAGGAAGGCGATCGCCGAGCCGGCGAACAAGATGGCGCACAGGCCCAGCCACCGGCCGAGGTAGAAGTCGTTGGCGTAGCCGGTGAGGTGCTGGAAGGAACCGGGCGCCTTGCGCAGGATGAGCGGGAACCACACCAGGAAGGCGAGCGCCGAGAGCAACGCGGGCACGCGCAGGTGGTTCAACGCGGCGATCCGCAACCGCGAGCGCCGGCC
The DNA here is from genome assembly GCA_038202855.1 of Solirubrobacterales bacterium. Lineage (GTDB taxonomy): Bacteria > Actinomycetota > Thermoleophilia > Solirubrobacterales > Thermoleophilaceae > JAAYBF01. The sequence continues at coordinate 10,819 of JBBREO010000011.1, read as the reverse complement.
GCCGGTGATGGCCGCCGCCACCAGCACGCCGATGGCTGAGTACAGGGGCAGGAACACCAGGTCGTGAAGCACGATCGCCCCCGCGAACCACTTGGCGAAATTGAGCGGGATGCCCAGCAGCCCGATCACCTTGTAGAGCGCCCAGGCGCCGACGGCGAGGCTGGCGACGCCGGCCACCAGGTGGACCGGGTTGTCCCCGTACTCGTAGCGAAAGCGCCTCACACCGCGCTCCCGAAGGCCAGCTCGCCCACCCACTTCGTGTTGTGCACCCCGGGCAGCGCGGGCACTATCAGGCGCGCCGGGAAGCCGTGGTCGAGCGACAGGTCGGCGCCGTTGACCTTCAGCGCCAGCAGCGAGCGCGGGTCGAGCGTCTGCGCGGAGTTCAGCGTGGCGCGGCGAAGCACGCCCGACGCCTGCAGCGAGCGCACCTCCACGCCTGCGCCCGGATCGGCGCCGGCCATCCGCGCGAGCGCGGCGATCGGCACCCCGGTCCAGCGCTGGGTGGTGGACCAGCCCTCCACGCAGGCGATCGGCAGGCTGGCGCTTACCTGCCTCATCGCGAGCAGGTCCTCTCGACGAAGCGCCCGGCGCGGCGCGCCGTTAAGGGTGATCAGCAGGCGCCAGCTCTGGCCGACATCGTCCTTCTTGATCCCGACGCTGGTGAAGGTCTTGTTCACCTGGAACGAGTTGGGCCCGCTCCCGGGCCCGTCGCCGCGGGGGGCGAGCAGCGCGAGCCTGCGAAACGGCCCGCCGGCGGTCTGTCCGATTCCCATCAGCGCCAGCCCGGCGGAACCGGCGCCCACGGTCCCGAGCAGCAGGCGCCGGCTCATGGTGGGCGCCGCGGCGGCCACCGGCGCGGTGGTGTCGAGTCCCTCGAGCGGTGGCTCGGGGCGCGTGTGCTCCAGGTCGTCGCGCAGCGGGCGCAGCACGCCCCGTTCGCGAAAGGCCCGGCGCGCCGTAGCCAGCTTGGAGACGATGTGAAAGGCCAGGGCGGCGATGAACACGAACGCCGCGTAGTAGTGGGCCGGCACGAAGGAGAAGCCGAACGGGTACCAGAGCTGGATGTTCAGCACCCCGGTGGCGAGCACGAACAGGCTCCCGCCCACCAGCAGCGCCAGGCTCAGCCGCTCGACGGCGTGAGCCACCGACCGCACCGCGGGCCGTTCGAACAGCTGAGGGATGACCGCCCACAGCTTGGCCAGCAGGATCGGGATGGCGGCCAGCCCGCAGACGATGTGCAGGCCCTGCGTGAAGGCGTACAGCCACGACGGCCGCACCGGCCAGGAGAAGAAGTACAGGTCCACGCCCTGGTCGAACAGGCCGTTGTGCCCTAGGCCCGGCTCGTAGGCGGCGTGGGAGAGCAGCCCCGTGACAGCGCAGATCACGATCAGCGGCAGCAGCGCGGCGCTGAGGAAGGAGGCCAGCCACGGGCCGCGCAGGGGACTGCGCCAGAACGACGCCCGGAAGGGGCCGACCTCGGGCAGTGGCGGGGCGGGCGGGCGGCGGACGTCGGCCATCGCGACCAGGATGGTCGGCGCCGACCGCGGCGTAAAGGTCCCCCGGCCGTCCGTAAGAGAGCCGTCAGGGGTTGCTCAGCGAGAGCCGTCGCGCAGGCGCGAGGGCAGGAACGACTGCAGCGTGCCGTCGGCGCGGCTGGCCACCCACACGCGGCCGGTGCGGGGGTCCACGGCCACCGAGTTGGGCTGGCGTACGGTGGGGAAGGAACGCAGCACGTGGCGGTCGGACACCTCCACCACGCGGTTGGTCTTCGTAAGGGTGACCCAGAAGCGCTTGCGGGCAGGATCGAAGGTGATCCCATAGGGAGCACCCGGCAGGTTGATCCGCCGGTGTACCCGCAGGCCGCCCCGGGTCAGGACCTGCAGCAGGGCGCCGCCGCGGGTGTCGACCACGAAGAAGCGCGGCCCGCGCGCGGCCACGTGCGTGGGGCCCACGCCCACGTCGATCTTGCCGAGCGAGCGCAGCGTGGAGCTGTCGAACAGCTCCAGGGCCCGCTCGCTGACCCCGACCACGGCCATCAGCCGGCCGTCGCTCGAGGTTGCGACCCCACCCGGCTGGACCGGTGCCTTGGGGGTGCGCACCACACGACCGCGGCGCAGCACCGACGCCGTGTCGCCGCCCTCGTTGCCCACGAACACCGTGCCGCGTCCGTTCGAGGCCGCGTCGTGGGGCTGGCGCCCGACCCGGGTCACCCGCTTGTGGCCCGAGCGCAGGGGGACCTCGACCAGCTGGTTGGCCTTCTCCGCCGGCACGAGCACTGGTCCACCCGGGCCGGCCAGGGCCAGGTGCCGCGGCGCCCCCGGAAGGGCCACCCGGCGCACCACCCGGCCCGAGTCCATGTCCACCAGCGCCAGGCGGTCGGGCTTGGTCAGCCCCACGGCCAGAAGCCGCGTACGCCCATCCGCCACCAGGCCCTCGGGCTTGTGGCCCACCGCCACCACCCGGCCGGCGGGTCGCTGCGCCGGGGAGGGCGAGCGGGCGGGCTCGGCGGCGGGGGCCAGGTGGCTGGACGAGCCGCCGCACGAGGCCAGAGCCAGGGCGGCGGCCGGCGCGGCGAGCAGGAGCCGTGGGAACACCCCCACATCCGACAGCACGAAGCTTTCGGCTTTCTTACGCGTTGGGTTCCGGGCGTGAACGCACACGGGGGGAGCCATAGCTTGGCCGCATGGAAGCCGGTCAACTGCCCGGGGCATATGCCGTGGCGACGGGCGACCCGGTCCGCGCGCGGCTCGAGGCCGTCCAGCTTGCCCGCACGGCTCGCGGCCTGGTGGCCCGCACGAGGGGCGGCCGGGTGCTCGACCTCGGGTCGGGCGGCGGCCTGGGCGAGCTGATCGCCGGCTGCGGCCTGAGTCACTACACCGGCGTCGACTTCCGCCCCCCGGAGGGCCCCGTCCCCGGCCACCACGTCGTGCACGACCTGCGCGAGGGTCTCGGCCCGGTGGGCAGCCGGCCCTATGACCTCTACCTGGCGGGCTTCGGGCTGGCCTCGCACCTGAGCCCCAGCGGACTGGCCCGGCTGCTCGCCGAGATCGCACGACACGCGCGGCCCGGGGCGATCGTGGCGCTCGAGGCCCTCGGTGCCTTCTCGCTCGAGTGGCCGCGGCTATGGACCACGCGGCCGGGTCCCGGTCGAGTGATCCCCTACCTGCTGGGCTCCGACGTGGAGGTGCATCCCTGGAGCCCGCCGGAGCTGCGCCGCCTGTTCGCCGCGGCGGGGATCCGCATCGAGGGCTTCCAGGACCGGTCGGTGCAGGGCGGCCCCAAGCTCGACGAGGGACGCTACTGGCCGGGGCTGCCGCCGCTGCGCTCCGCGCTCGGCGCTCTGCTGACCGGCGAGCCATCGGGTCAGGCGCTCACCCAGGCGCTGCCGCCCCTGCCCGCGGGCCCGGTCGCGGCTGTGCACCAACGGCTCGCCGCCCGCCGCCGCGCGCTCGTCCATGGCCACCGCGGCTCGGGCGCCGCCCTCGCGCACGAGATCTGGAAGCTGGAGGTGGGCTCAGACGGCGGCTTCGGTCACGGGCTGCTGGCCATCGGCCGCGTGGCCTGACCGCCGCAGCTCTGCCGCGAACCGGGTGCCGGGCGCCGCGGCGGCCACCCGGCGAGCGTCATCGACGGTGTCCACGTCCTCCAGGGTGGCGAGGCCCTCCCAGCGCAGGCCCGCCTCGTCCAGCTGGGCGGCCTGTGCGGTGAGGGTGCGGGGGCTGGACATGGGCACGCCGGTGAACACGCGGGGGTCGGGCCGGCGCAGCCCTATCCCCCAGTAGCCGGCGTCCGGGGTCGGGCCCAGCACCGCATCGGCGCGGCCGACGGTGAGACGGTGCAGGGCGTCGCCGAGCAGCGCGGAGGTCACCTGCGGGGTGTCCATGGCCAGCAGGAAGGCGGGGCCGCTGCAGGCCTGGAAGGCGGCGGCCAGGCGCTCGGCCAGGCCCTCGCCGCGCTGGGCCTCACAGTCAAACCCGCGCGGCAGCCAGCTCCCGACCTCCCCGTCGAGCACCACCACCCTCCGCCGGGCGGGCGTGGCGGCCACAGCCGCCAGCGTGTCGCACAGCGCCGCCTCGGCGATCCGAGCCGCCTCGTCCGGGGTGCAGGGCGGGCACAGCCGCGTCTTCACCCGCCCAGCCACCGGGGCCTTGGCCATCACCAGCAGCGTCGCGTCGATCACCGCAGCGCCGCGGCCATGTCGCGCACGGTCAGCGCCGTGCCGCGCACGGTGCCCGTGACCTTCGACTTGCCCGATCGGGCCCGGTAGGCCACCGGCACCTCCCGGATCCGCCATCCCTGCGCTGCGGCCAGGAGAACCATCTCCAGCGGCCATCCGAAGCGGCGGTCACGCACACCCAGTGCCAGCAGCGCCTCCCGCGAGGCGGCACGCATCGGGCCCAGGTCGCGCAGCGCCACCCCGGAACGCCGGCGCAACTCCAGCGTCAGTAGGCGATTGGCCGCCCGGGCGTGCACGGGAAAGGCCCCGCGCTCGGCGAGCCGCGCGCCCAGCACCAGGTCGGCTCGGGCGCCGGACACGGGTGCGGTGACCGCGACGAGCTCCCGCGGGTCGAGCGATCCGTCGCAGTCCATGAAGGCGACCGTGTCGGCCCGGGCAGCCTCCAGCCCCGCGAAGCAGGCGGCCCCAAAGCCGCGGCGGGCCTCGGACACGACCCGCGCGCCGAGCCCGGCCGCCAGCTCGGCGGAGCCGTCGGTCGACCCGTTGTCCACCACGATCGGCTCGAACCCTGATGGCATGCGCCCCAGCACCCAGGGCAGGGCCTCGGCCTCGTCGAGCACGGGGAGGATCACGTCGACGGGCGCCACCCGATCGAGGCTATGACCACAGCCTTACGAAAAGAGAACGGGCTCGAAGACGGCGCGAGCGGGTGGCCGGGGCGCACGTACGCTCGCGCGGTGTACGCGCCGGCAAAGCGGGCGGCTCGGCTCGGGCCGGGGCGAGAGCACGGAGTGCCGGTGGTGGGCGCGCTGCTGGTGGCCGCCACCGTGGTCTGGGGCCTGGCTGGGGCGGCGACCGGGGAGGAGCTGGGCACGGCGCTGCCGCCTCTGCTCTACCGCTTCTCCCCCGAGCTGTCTCCCGCTGCCGTGGCCTCGGGGCTCGTGGTGGCCGGCGCGCTCGCGCTGGCTCCGCGCCTGCGCGCGCCTACCGTGACGCCCCTGCGCTTCGCCGGAGCTGCCCTCCTCCTGGGCCTGGCACTGCGCCTGGGGCTCGGTGTGGCGCGGACCGGCCCGGGCGAGCTGTGGGCCGTCTACCAGGTGCCCGGCCGCGAGGGCGCGAGCGAGTATCTGCCCGCCCTGCCCGGCTTCGAGCTCGGCACCCGCTTCTTCCTGGACACGTTCGCCCAGACGGGCACCTCGCTGACCGTGAACGCCATAGGCCATCCACCCGGGCTGCTGCTCGTCCTCCACGCGCTGGGCATCGAGAGCGCCGAGGGCATGGCGGCCCTGACCATCGGCGCGGGCGCGCTCTCGGTGCCCCTGGTCTACGCCCTGGCCCGGCGCCTGACGAGCGAGGGCCCCGCCCGGAGGGCCGCGCTGCTCTACGCGTTCGCCCCCTCCGCCGTGCTGCACGGCGCGACGTCGGCCGACGCCCTCTACGCCACCCTCGCCGTCGTTGCGATGATCGCCCTCGCCGGACCGCGCGCGGTCGCCCTGACGGCGGGGCCCGGCGCGCTGGCCGTGGCGTCCTTCTTCTCCTGGGCGAACCTGGGCGTGGGGGCGCTGATGGCCCTGGTCGTCCTACTGCGCCGGGGCGCTCGCCGCGCGGCGGCGCTGGCGGGAGCCTGCGCGGTCGGGCTGCTCGCCTTCTATGGGCTGCTGTACCTGGCCACTGGGTTCGACCCGCTCGGCGCGGTGCGCGCTGCCGAGAGCGTGTACCGCGAGGGAGTGGCCTCGAACCGCCCCTATGCGTTCTGGGTGCTCGGCGCCCCGAGTGCGTTCCTGATCGCCGCCGGTCTGCCCAACGCCTGGCTCGGGCTGCGCGCCCTGGGGGCGGGCGAGCCCGTGGCCGTGGCCCTCTTCGCCGTGCTGGCCATCTCGGCCGCGCTCGGCTTCACCAAGGCCGAGACCGAACGGATCTACCTCTTCCTCGTGCCGCCGTTGTGCATCGCCGCCGCCACCGTGCTCCCCGACCGCTGGCTCGGACCCGCGCTGACCGCCTTGGCCGGCCAGGCGCTGGCCACCGAGCTGCTGTTCTACACGGTCTGGTGAGCGAGACGGTCCTGGTCACCGGGGGCGCGGGCTTCGTGGGCTCGCATCTGGTCGACGCCCTGCTGGCGGCCGGCGAGCGGGTGCGCGTGCTGGACAACCTCGACCCGTTGGCCCACCCCACTGGTGAGCTGCCCGGGCACATTCCCGCGGACGCCGAGGTGATGATCGTCGACCTGCGCGACCGCGCCGCCGTGAAGCAGGCGCTGAAGGGAGTCGACCGCGTGTTCCACCTCGGCGGGGTGGTGGGCAACGGCGAGTCGATGGTCCATGTGCGCAAGGCCGTGGACGTGAACTCGGGCGGCACGGCCACCCTGCTCGAGGCCGTGCTCGAGCGGCGCGACCGCATCCGCCGGCTGGTCGCCGCCTCCTCGATGGTCGTCTACGGGGACGGCGCCTACGCCTGCGCCGAGCACGGCGACTCGGCGCCGCCGGCTCGCGGCGTCGAGCGGCTGCGCCGTGGCGAGTGGGAGCCCGTCTGCGGCCGCTGCGGGCGCGAGCTGCGCCCCCTCCCCACGCCCGAGGACGCGCCGCTGCGCCCCGCCAGCGTCTACGGCATCACCAAGCGCGACCAAGAGGAGCTGGTGCTGGTGCTCGGCGGCGCCTACGGGCTGGAGACGGTGGCGCTGCGGTACCTGAACATCTACGGGCCGCGCCAGGCCCTGGGCAACCCCTACACGGGCGTGGCCGCCATCTTCGCGGCGCGCGTGCTGGCCGGACGGCGGCCCCTGGTGTTCGAGGACGGCCGCCAGATGCGCGACCTGGTGCACGTGAGCGACGTGGTGCGGGCCACGGCGGCGGCCATGGATTCGCCGCGGGCGGCCGGGCAGGCGCTGAACGTGGCCACCGGTCGCGGCGTCGGGATCGGCGACCTGGCCCTGCGCATCGCCGGGGCCATGGGCTCGGACCTCGAGCCCGAGGTGACGGGCGAGTTCCGGGCCGGGGACATCCGCCACTGCTACGCCGCCACCGCCCGGGCCAAGGAGGCGCTGGGCTTCGAGGCGTCCGTCGCCCTGGAGGAAGGCCTGCCCGAGCTGGCTCGTTGGGTCGCGGGTCAGACGACCGCCGAGCGCGGCGACGAGGCACTTGCCGATCTGCGCGCCCGCGGGCTGGTTGGCTGACTCGCCGCGCCGTCCCTGAGAAGTAGGAAGCGCCACTTCCTACTTTGCTAGGTTGCCGCCACCGCCGCCGACGAGGAGAGGACCCCATGGCCACCGCCGACAAGGTGATCAAGCCCGAGTTCGGGACCGCCAAGAAGCACTTCATCTTCACCGAGGAGCACGACGCGCTGCGCGAGTCGATCGGCTCGTTCGTGGAGAAGGAGCTCGCCCCCCACGCCGAGCGCTGGGAGGAGGAGACCTTCGACGACTGGGTGTTCGAGCGGATGGGCGAGCTGGGCTTCCTCGGCCTCTCCTACCCCGAGGAATACGGCGGCCAGGGCGGCGACTACTACTGCAACCTGGTCCTGGCCGAGGAGATCACCAGGTCCAACTCCGGCGGCCTGGCCATGGGCATCGCCGTCCACACCGACATGGCCACCCCGCCGGTCTTCTTGTTCGGGACCGAGGAGCAGAAGCAGGAGTATCTGGTGCCCTCGATCAAGGGGCAGAAGATCTCCTCGCTGGGCATAACCGAGCCCGACGCCGGCTCCGACGTGGCGGGCATCAAGACCCGCGCCGTGCGCGACGGCGACGAGTTCGTGATCAACGGGTCGAAGACCTACATCACCAACGGGCACCGCTCCGACTACATCGTGCTCGTGACCAAGACCGATCCCGACGCCGGCTACGACGGCTTCACCCTGTTCCTCGTGGACATGGACGCTGAAGGCGTGATCCGGGAAGAGCGCCTGAAGAAGCTGGGCATGCACGCCTCCGACACCGCGCTGCTGGCGTTCCAGGACGTGCGGGTGCCCGAGACCGCGATCCTCGGCCAGGAGGGCAAGGGCTTCTACCACATCATGTGGGAGCTCCAGGGTGAGCGGCTGATCGGCGCCGCCGGCTGCGTGGCCGGCGCCCAGCGCTGCTTCGACAAGACGTTGCAGTACGCGATGGAGCGCAAGGCGTTCGGTCGCCAGATCGGCAAGTTCCAGGCGATTCGCCACAAGTTCGCCGAGATGGCCACGAAGATCGAGTCGGCGCGCCAGCTGGTCTACACCACCGCTTGGCGCCACGAGAACGGCGAGTACCCGGTGCGCGAGATCTCGATGGCCAAGCTGTACGCCTCGCGGATCGCCGTCGAGGTCGCCGACGAGTGCATCCAGATCCACGGCGGCGCGGGCTACATGCGCGAGTACGGCGTCGAGCGCGTGTGGCGCGACCTGCGGCTGAACCGGATCGGCGCGGGCACCGACGAGATCATGCTGGACGTGATCGGGCGGAGTTACGGGCTCTGACGCCGCCCCTTCTCGCGCGGGCTACGGGCTGCAGACCGCGTAGGCGATCACGGTCGTCGTCTTGCCGCCGCCCAGAGCCGCGTGTGGTGCGGAGCCCGTGACGTCGCGGCGGTGGAGGCGGGCAAGATGGTCGCGCGCGGCGGCAGGATGGTGCCGGCCGCGAAGGCTCGGCGAGTGGACCGCGCGCTGGCCGAGGGCGACGAGGTGGCCGGATTCAGGGTCCTCGACACGCCGGGCCACTCGCCGGGCCACGTCGCCTACTGGCGCGAGTCAGACGGTGTGCTGATCTGTGGCGACGTGATGCGAAGCTGCCCTGACGAAACCCGCTAAAGCGCGCAGCTGCGACCCGAATGGTCGACGGGGAACGGCAGGTCCGCGGCCACGACGGTCTCCCCTCGATCCGGCGCCACCATACCCTGGCGAGGTGGGTCACTCCGTCCCTGAGTAGATTCGAGGAATGGCCTTCTCTAACACGGGCCCGCTGCGCGAGGAGATCGCCCGGGTCGTGCCCTCGCGCCCCTTCACCGTCGAGTTCTGGGACGGCAGCACGCTGCCGTCGACCGTCAACGGGGGCGGCCCGAAATTCAGCGTCAACTCGCCGAAGGCCATCGCCCAGGCGCTCGCGGCCCCCGGCCAGCTCGGGCTCGGCCGCGCGTACGTGGCGGGGAACCTGGCCGTCGACGACATCGACGCCGTCACGGCTCTGCTGCGCGACTGGTCGCCCCCGCCGATCGAGAACCGGGACAAGGCCAAGCTGATGGCCGGCGCCGTGCGCGCCGCCGGTCTCACGCTGCCCCCAAGGGCGCCGGTCGCGGAGTTCAAGCCCGATGGCAAGAAGCACACACGAGCGCGCGACGCGCGCGCCGTTCGCCACCACTACGACATCTCCAACGACTTCTTCCGGCTCTTCCTGGACGAGTCGATGACCTACAGCTGCGCGATCTTCTCGCGCGGGGCGAAGACGCTGGAGGAGGCCCAGGTCGCCAAGAACGACCTGGTCTGCCAGAAGCTCGGGCTCAACGACACGATGCGGATCGTGGACATCGGCTCCGGCTGGGGCGCGCTGGCCATCCACGCCGCCAAGCAGTACGGCACACACGTGACCGGCATCACGGTGTCCGAGCGCCAGGCCTCGGGTGCACGCGAGAACGCCGAGCGCGCGGGGGTTGCGGACAAGGTGGAGTTCCGCGTGCAGGACTACCGCGACCTGGTGGGCGAGACATTCGACGCCGTCACGAGCATCGGGATGGTGGAGCACGTGGGCCCCGAGCGAATCGATCTCTACACCAGGCAGCTGGCCACCCTCGTCGGCCCCGACGGCGAGGTGCTCAACCACGGCATCGCCCGCCAGCGCCACACCGATCCGGACGAGGGGCCGTTCACCGATCGCTACGTGTTCCCCGACGGCCATCCGATCCACGTTTCGCGAATCGTCGACTCGTTCGAGCGCGCCGGCATGCCGATGGAGCACGCCGAGAACTTCCGCCTCGACTATGCCGAGACCCTGCGCCACTGGGCGGAGCGCTTCGATGAGAACCTGGTCGAGGCCGAGCGCATCGGCGGCGCCGAGCGCGTGCGGGTGTGGAGGCTGTATCTGCGCGCCGCCCGCAGCGGCTTCGAGACGGGCTTTCTGGGGCTTTACCAGGTACGCGTGCGCAAGGCCGGCTGACGCGTGAGCGCGCGCGAGTTCACCAAGGGCGTTCCCGGCGCCACGACTGCACGGCTCCAGCCACCCTTCTCAGAGGAACATCAGGACCTGCGCGAGTCGATCGCCCGCTTCGTGGCCACCGAGCTGCGGCCCCACGCAACCGAGTGGGAGGACGCGCGCTGGTTTCCCGACGAGGTCTTCCCGCGCATGGCGCAGCTCGGCTTCCTCGGGCTGAAGTACCCGGAGTCGCTGGGCGGCGAGGGCGGCGACCATCTCCACGATGCCGTGCTCGCCGAGGAGCTCGCCGGCTGCGGATCGGGCGGGGTGGCTGCCGGGATCGGAGCACACATCGGCATCGCCACACCGCCGGTCTTCAAGTTCGGCTCAGACGAGCAGAACCAGCGCTTCCTGGTGCCCGCCATCCGGGGCGAGCGGATCGCCGCGCTCGGGATCACCGAGCCCGACGCCGGCTCGGACGTCGCGTCGCTGCGCACCCGGGCCGAGCGCGTCGACGGCGGCTTCCTCGTCAACGGCGCGAAGACCTACATCAC